>URRP01000008.1 GCA_900550375.1 uncultured Alistipes sp.
CGCTCGGCAATGTTCAAATAAATTTGACATTGCCCTCGCTTATTCGTATCTTTGTTCATGTTATGAGCGAAACATTTTCTTTTTTCCTTTGGGCGATGACCGCGCTCGCACTCGTGGTCTTCGTCGCACTCTATTTCGTCGAGGCGGGATACGGCTATCTCTTCAACCGGAAATTCGGACCGGGAATCCCCAACCGCATCGGCTGGGTCATGATGGAGTCGCCCGTCTTCGTGGCCATGTGCATCCTGTGGGTCTTCTCCGACCGCGCCTTCGAGGCGGGGCCGCTGGCGCTCTTCATCCTCTTTCAGAGCCACTATCTGCAACGGGCGTTCATCTTCCCGCTGCTGATCCGAGGCCGGTCGCAGATGCCGCTGGGAATCATCCTGATGGGAATGCTGTTCAATACGCTCAACGCCCTGATGCAGGGCGGCTGGATCTTCTACGTCTCGCCCGAAGGCTACTACGACGGCTGGTTCGCACAACCTTATATCTATATCGGCAGCGCACTGTTCATCGCCGGCATGGCGATCAACCTCCGTTCCGACCATATCATCCGCCATCTGCGCCGGCCGGGCGATACGCGCCACTATATTCCCCACGGCGGGATGTTCCGATACGTCTCGTCGGCCAACTATTTCGGGGAACTGCTCGAATGGACGGGCTTCGCCGTCGCTTCGTGGTCGTGGGCCGGTGCCGTATTCGCATGGTGGACCTTCGCCAATCTGGCGCCCCGCTCGGCTTCGCTCTACAAACGCTACGAACAGGAGTTCGGCAAGGAGTTCACCTCGTTGCACCGCAAACGCATCATACCCTTTATCTACTGAACTTATGGAAAAAGAGTCGCTGTTGTTCACGCCCTATAAACTGGGTCCCGTCACACTGCGCAACCGCACGATCCGCTCGGCGGCCTTCGAGTCGATGGGACATGCCTACGGCCCGACCGAACAGCTGAAAAACTACCACGTGAGCGTCGCCCGCGGCGGCGTGGGGATGACCACACTGGCATACGCCGCCGTCTGCCGCAGCGGACTGTCGTTCGAAAAGCAGCTGTGGCTGCGCCCCGAAATCGTACCGGGGCTGCGCGGCATCACCGAAGCCATCCATCGCGAAGGAGCTGCCGCGTCGATCCAGATCGGCCACTGCGGCAACATGACCCACTACTCCACCGCCGGACAAATCCCGATCGGCGCCTCGTCGGGGTTCAATCTCTACGCCTACACTCCCGTACGGGCCATACGGCGCGACGAAATCCGGCAGGTGGCCGCCGACTTCGGCCGCGCGGTGCACACGGCGCACGAGGCGGGATTCGACTGCGTGGAGGTACACGCCGGACACGGTTACCTTATTTCGCAATTTCTCTCGCCCTATACCAACCACCGCCGCGACGAGTTCGGCGGCTCGCTCCAGAACCGGATGCGCTTCATGCGGATGTGTCTGGACGAAGTGATGGAAGCGGCCGCCCGCTGCCGGATGGCCGTATTGGTCAAACACAATATGGAGGACGGCTTCAAGGGAGGTATCGAGATTCCCGAAAGCCTCGAAATCGCACGTGCGATCGAAGCCTGCGGCGTCGACGGCATCGTCCTCTCGTCGGGATTCGTGAGCAAGGCGCCGATGGCCGTCATGCGCGGCATCATCCCGCTCTACACGATGGGATATTATATGCAGTGGTGGCTGCGCATCTTCGTGCGGCTTTTCGGACGCTATATGATCAAACAATTCCCCTTCGAGGAGTGTTTCTTTCTGGAGAACGCCAAGAAGTTCCGTGCCGAACTGAAGCTGCCGCTGGTCTATGTGGGCGGACTGGTCAGCCGCGAAGGGATCGAACGGGCTCTCGACAGCGGATTCGAGTTGGTGCAGATGGCCCGCGCGCTGGTCAACGATCCGGCCTTCGTCAATAAGCTCCGCGAGGGCGACCTATCCACGCGCAGCGAATGCGACCACCGCAACTACTGCATCGCCCGTATGTATTCGCTCGATATGCAGTGCTGCAAACACTGTCCCGACCTGCCGCGTAAGATCCGCGAAGAGCTGGCAAAACTCCCGTAACGATGAAAAAACGCACGATCGCAACGAATTCGAAGACGGCGCTCGTAACGGGTGCCGCTCACGGCATCGGCCGCCGCTATGCCGAACGGCTGGCAGCGCTGGGATATCGGCTGGTGATCGTCGACCGCGACTGTGCGGCGCTCGGCGCGGCGCGGCGTGAGTTGACGGCGGCGCACGGCATTACGGTCGATATCCTCGCGATGGATCTGGCGCGCATCGGGGCGTCGGAGGAGTTGTACGAGCAGGTCGGCAGGCTGGGCGTCGAGGTGGAGGTGCTGATAAACAATGCCGGAGTCTTCTCCTATCTCGACATCCTGAAAACGCCCGTCGAGCGGATCGAACGGATGATCCTGCTGCACGATCTGACGCTCACGAAGAACTGCCGCGCCTTCGGGTCCGATATGGCGCAGCGCGGCGGCGGGTATATCCTCAACATGTCCTCCTATTCGGTCTGGATGCCGTTTCCGGGCATGGCGCTCTACACCGCCTCCAAGGCCTATGTGCGCTGTTTTTCGAAAGCCTTCGCCAAAGAGATGGCCGAACGGGGCGTTCGCGTGACGGCGGTCTGTCCGGCGGGCGTGGCGACCGACCTTTACGGTCTTACGCCCAAATGGCAGCGCATCGGCCGCCGGCTGGGCGTGCTGATCTCGCCCGACAGCTGCGCGCGGCGGGGACTGCGCGCCCTATGGCGGGGCCGCCGCTGCATCGTGCCCGACTGGTGGAACAGGTTCTTCGTACCGCTGTTCTTCTACATGCCCGATTTCGTGACGCGCCGCATCCGCCGCTTCACGATGAAATTCCAACGTTGAAGGGCGCCTCCGAACTCGTCGAAACCGTAGCATCGGGGATCGATACCGCAAGTCGGTAACACCGGAGCATCCGGGACAGTGATGCCCGCTCGAAAGAAGGAGGTTAACCGAAGGTGCAAAACGATTTTTCTTGCAAAAAGTTTGTAATAACCAAAAAAGCGTGTATCTTTGCACACCGAAATCGATGGGGAAATCGGTTTCGAACGACCTCGGGGTGTGGCGCAGTCCGGTTAGCGCACCTGCTTTGGGAGCAGGGGGTCACAAGTTCGAATCTTGTTACCCCGACGATAAAAAGTAAAAGGGAAGTCACGAAGGAGCGGAATTCCCGTTCGGCCTCCGGCCGATGTTTCGCTCGATCAGTTTCGGGATGTAGCGCAGCCCGGTTAGCGCGCCAGCTTCGGGAGTTGGAGGTCCCGAGTTCGAATCTCGGTATCCCGACAATCTTCCCTTCAGAGCCACTGAGCAATCAGTGGCTTTTTTGTTTTCCTTCCTCGAACCCATGCAAGTCCGGTCATACGCCTTCCCTACAAATAGCAGGACGGCGTAGATTCGATCTACGCCGTCCTGCGTCACTAAGTCTCCTCGAATCAATACACCTGCGTGATGGTACCGGAGTACTGCACGGGGTTGTACCAAACCGACGAGATGGTCAGATTGGCGCCGCCCGACGACGAGTAGATGTCGAAGGTGAAGGTGTAGTCGTTGGACGAGAAGAGCGTCGTGGAGAAAGTCACGATCCACCCCTCGTTGGTCTGTTCGGCGCGATAGCCCTCGACCGACGGAAGCACGTAGTTGAGCACCGAGTAGTAGTAGGGAGGAACATACCCCTTGATGTAGGGAAGGCAGAGATCCACCGTACCGTCCCAGAACCCGACCGTGTAGTTGGGATTGATCAACTGGCGCACGGGACCCGCCGGCTGACGCTGCATACTGGAGGGGTTGAACTGGAAGTTGCGCGACAGGATGATCGAGTCCATGTGCTTTTCAAATGCGGCCAGTCGTTCGGCACGCCGTTTCACACGCTCCTCGTGACGTTCCTCCCGCACTTCCGTGCGCTGAGATTTGGTTTGGGCCCGCTGAGATTTTGATTGCTGTTGGGCCGTAACTGCGACCACCGATACCACTACGGCAGCGGCAGCCATCCATGCGATAATACGTTTCATAGGCAAAAGAGTTTGTTTGCATTCGAATCTGTGCAACGCAAACTCCTTGCCACAAATCCTTTAGATACCCATTTTTCGTAAGAATTGCCCCGTAGAGCTCTCCTCGACGGCGGCCACTTCGTGCGGCGTACCCGCTGCAAGCACTTTCCCGCCCGCCGCACCGCCTTCAGGGCCAATATCGATGATCCAGTCGGCGACCTTCACTACGTCGAGATTATGTTCGATGACGATGACGGTATTTCCCCGATCGACCAGTTTATTCAGCACCTCGATCAATTGACGGACGTCCTCGAAATGGAGACCCGTAGTCGGTTCGTCGAGGATATAGAGCGTGCGCCCCGTGTCGCGCTTCGACAGTTCGGCGGCCAGTTTGATACGCTGCGACTCACCGCCCGAAAGCGTCGTGCAGGGCTGGCCGAGGGTCAGATAGCCCAACCCCACCTCCTGAATGGCTCGCAGTTTCTGGTAGATCGACGGAATATTCTCGAAAAACTCCACGGCCATGTTGACCGTCATGTTCAGCACGTCATCGATATTCTTACCTTTGTATTTCACCTCGAGCGTCTCACGGTTGTAGCGATGGCCGCCGCAGCTTTTGCAGGTAACGTAGACGTCGGGCAGAAAATTCATCTCGATGGTCTGCACCCCCGCGCCGCGGCACTCCTCGCACCGGCCGCCCTTGACGTTGAAGGAGAACCGTCCGGCCTTGAATCCCCGCACCTGTGCGTCGGGCGTCATTTCGAAGAGCCTGCGGATATCGGCGAAGACATTGGAGTAGGTCGCCGGATTGCTGCGCGGCGTGCGGCCGATGGGCGCCTGATCGACCACGACCAGCTTGTCGACGTGTTCGATCCCTTCGATCGAATCGTAGGCCAGCGGTCGGTCGAGTGAACGGTAGAGTTTCTGACTCAGGATCGGCCGCAGGGTCTCGTTGACGAGCGTCGACTTGCCCGATCCGCTGACACCCGTGACGAGGATCAGCTTGCCCAACGGGAAATCGACGTCGATGTGTTTGAGGTTATTGCCCGACGCTCCCCGCAGGACGATATGCTGTCCACTGCCCTTGCGCAACTCGGCCGGCACCTCGATCCGGCGGCGGCCGGTAAGGTAGTCGGCCGTCACGGAGTCGGAGCGGAGAATGTCGTCGAACGTGCCCGCAGCAACGATATGACCGCCCTTGCGCCCCGCCTTGGGACCGACGTCGACAATGTAGTCGGCCGAACGCATCATCTCCTCGTCGTGCTCGACGACGATCACCGAGTTGCCGGCGTCACGCAGCTCCTGCAAACTGCGGATCAAGCGCCGGTTGTCACGCTGATGCAGGCCGATCGACGGCTCGTCGAGAATATAGAGGACATTCACCAGTTTCGAGCCGACTTGCGTCGCCAGCCGGATGCGCTGACTCTCGCCGCCCGAAAGCGAACGGGACGAACGGCTCAGCGAAAGATAGCCCAACCCCACTTCGATCAGAAAACGGAGCCGTTCGCGAATCTCCTTCACGACCTCTTGTGCGATTTTACGCTCCTTCTCGGTGAAATGGGCTTCGATCCGGGACATCCACTCGGCGAAGTCGGTAATCGACAGCGCCGATACTTCGGCGATATTCCGTCCGCCGATGCGGAACTGGAGCGCCTCGCTGCGAAGACGCGAACCGCCGCAGGCGCTGCACGGCTTGTAGACGAGGAACTGCTCGCGCCACTTCTCGCCGCGCTTCGAATCTTCGTCGTAGTTGCGGCCGATCCACTCGGCCATACCGTCCCACGATACCAGCCGTTTGCCGCCGGCATTGGCGAACTCCGTGAGATCGACGGTCAGCGGCTCGGAATCGCCGTACAGGATAGCGTTCATCCCCTCTTCCGGGATACTCTGCACGGGATCGTCGAGCGTAAAATCATAGCGGCGCCCCAACATCTCCAGCAGGGCGAAGAGCATATTATTATGGTACGGCCCGAAAGGATCGATACCGCCGGCACGCAGCGACTTCTTCGGATCGGGAACGATCTTGCTGCGGTCGAATACCGCCTCGACACCCAACCCGTTACAATGAGGGCACGCGCCTTTGGGCGAGTTGAACGAAAACGTATGCGGCGCAGGGTCCTCGAAGGCGACGCCCGTGGTGGGACACATCAGATGGCGCGAATAGTAACGCATCGTCTCCGTATCGTAATCGTAGAGCGCCATCGTCCCCTTGCCCTGCCGCATCGCCTCCTTGAGCGAGGTCATCAGCCGGTCGCGCGACTCCTCGCTCACGCGCAGACGGTCTACCACCAGATCGATCGTGTGGATCTTGTAACGGTCGAGTTTCATGCCCGTCGAGAACTCGCGCATCTCGCCGTCGATGCGGGCGTGAAGGTACCCCTTCTTCACCAACGTCTCGAACAGTTCACGGTAGTGTCCTTTGCGCCCTTTGACGATCGGCGCCAGCAGAGCGATCTTACGGCCGGAAAAATCCCGCAGCATCAGGTCGAGAATCTGCTCGTCGGAGTAGTGTACCATCTCCTCGCCCGTGGCCGGCGAATAGGCGCGCGACGCACGCGCATACAAAAGACGCAGGAAATCGTTGATCTCGGTAACGGTTCCCACCGTCGAACGGGGGTTCTTGTTGGTCGTCTTCTGCTCGATGGCCACCACCGGACTCAGCCCCGTGATTTTGTCTACATCGGGACGTTCCATCGTCCCCACGAACTGACGGGCGTAGGTCGACAGCGTCTCCATATACCGCCGCTGTCCCTCGGCGTAGATCGTATCGAAGGCCAGCGACGATTTGCCCGATCCCGACAAACCGGTTACCACCACCAGCTTGTGGCGGGGAATGGTAACGTCTATATTTTTCAGATTATGTACCCTCGCGCCGAGTACCTCGATTTTTTCCTCTTGTTTCATCTTAACCCAACGCATCCTGCGTGCAAAATATTGTACCGTCGATAGCGCAGAGACAAACTCGCTCGGCCATGCCGAGACGCCGCCTATCGAAGCCGAAATTCATTCTCGGCAAAGGTAACGATTTTTCCGCAAAACGCATTCGCATCCGATCATCGGAGCAGGAAATCGTCGGCATCGCGCCACACGGGAAATTTCGTTCGGAAGCGGTCGAGGGCTTCGCGGTCGAGCACAGCCGTGAAAAGGCCCTCCGAAGCATCCGCTTCACACAGAGGGATCCCCTTGAAATCGATGACGGCCGAATCGCCGGCATAATGGTTCGTCGGATCGTCGCCCGTGCGGTTGACACCGATGACGTATGCCTCGTTCTCGATGGCACGCGCCCGCAGCAGCGTCCGCCACACCTCACGGCGCGGCGCAGGCCACGAGGCGACATAGAGAATCGCATCGTAATCGCCCCTGCAACGGCTCCAGACCGGAAAACGCAGATCGTAGCAGACGAGCAGCAGGATGCGCAACCCGCCGAATTCGACCACCACGCGCCGCTCGCCGGCAAGGAAATGCGCATCTTCACCGCCGATGGAGAAGAGATGGCGCTTGTCGTACCGCTCCACATCGCCCGTCGGCCGCACGAAAAACAGCCGGTTGACGGCCCGCCCGCCGCTGCGGACGATCGCACTGCCGGCCAGCGCAACATGGTAACGCTGCGCCGTACTGCGCATCCACGCGACGATCTCGCCCCGCTCGGACTGGACTACCCGCTGCGGTTCGGTGACGAACCCCGTCGCGAACATCTCCGGCAGGACGACCAGATCGGCATCGGCCTGCGCGACGAAACCTTCGGCACGGCGGAGATTGTCGGCGACAGTCTCCCACCCCATCGAGAACTGACACAAGGCGACTTTCATGTTTACTTATTCGGATAATACAACAGCTATTCTTATGCAGCCGCCCGTCTATTTGCTCGACTTGCGACGGTTGCAGGTGCGGCAGAGCATTTGACAGTTCTCGGCGACGGTCTTGCCGCCCTCGCACCAAGGAGTGATATGGTCGCCCTCCATCTGGTCGATCTCGAAACGAAGGTTACACGAGGGACAGATGCCGCCCTGCCGCTGGTAGGCTTCGCGCTTCATGCGGGCATCGAGGGCGCGGATATTCAGCAGGTGCTCGCCGTCGCCGAGCACGTAGGCGAAGATGCCGCGCTTGTTCGTCACGTCGACATCCTCCATCAGTGCCGCTACCCGTTCACGCAGCTCCGAAGCCTTGTAAACGTCATTCTTATGGCGGTTGTACAACTCGCCCCACTCGATCCCTTTCATCTCGCGGTAGTAGTCCGTGAAGAGCCGCTGCACCCACGCGATCACCTCCTGAAAGAATTGCCACAATTCGTCGGAATCGGTGTCGTGCTGGTGGGCGGCCATGTACTCGCGGATGTGACCGTCGGAGATCCATTTCAAGGCCGTTTCGAGATAGGCCTGTCGGATAGGGCTGCCGTTGAGATACTTTTCGGCCAACCGGTAGGCCACGCACCCCGTTTTGCTGAAGCGGCGTTTGGCGTGCGTCACCCATGCACCGTTGTAGATGGCGTTGAGCAGTTCCTGATCCGTCAGCCGCTCGCCGGCGATGTTGATGATGCGGAACCACGCCAACTGCTCGTCGGGCGCACCCTCGCAGATGTAGATCTGCAAACGGTAGTCGGTGATGCGCCGCCGTTCGCCGGCAGTGAGGTTCATCCACCCTTTGAGTTCTCCATCGAAATTCATGAAATACTCGCCCGCCGCATATTTGCAGATGCTCAGCGTGCGCTGCTGACCGTCCAACAGTTCGAAGCCGCCGCCGTCGCGCCGCACCCAATACATCACGTTGAGAGGAAATCCCTTCCAGACGGTATCCATCACCGCCATCTTCTTCTCGTCGTCATAGACGAACTCACGTTGATATCGGGGTCGAATGTCGAGCCGACCGCCATAGCCCACCACTCCGTCTTCGTCGCTGTCGCAATAGCCCGCGATCAGTTCGCCGATCGTCACGCTGTGCAATTCGATTTTCATGGGTCGTCTATTTTTTAAGTTTGCGGATGGTTATCCGCGCATAGGTTATTTTTCCGTTTATCTTCCCCTCTGCATTTTTTATCAAACCCGGGATCGCCGTCGCCGAACGCGTATTCGCAAATAGTTGCCTTACCCGTTCACGATCGTATATTCGGGATTGTTCATCAGTCCGGCTATCGACATCTCCGAATGAGTATTCTGAAATAAGGCTGCGTTCTCCCCCCCCGAATAATTGCTGTATATCAAGTCTTTACCATCATCCCCTCTTCTAAATTCCACGATCTCGAACTGTTCGGGATTGTATTTATCCAGAAAGGTGATCGGCACTCCCATCACGCCGTAGTAGTCGCAGGGGATGTCGGCCGTGCGGTCGACATTGATGGCGTCGTAGTTGTCGTAGCGGGGATACTCCTCGGGGGTATAATGCTTGTAAAGGTCCAGCTCCTCGTGGCGTTTGCGGGTATCGAGGTTGGTAAACCACGTCACGCCCGAAACACGAATCATCCCTTCCCGATGATCGCCCGCTGAAGCCGTATCCTTGTAATGCGAATAAAAATGTGCCGCACCGCCTTTGAAACCGTAACCCAGCCAGAGTTTATTCGCCTTTATCAGCGGAAAAATTTCTTTGTAAGTTATTGCATTTTGATGTCCAATGATAATGAATTTTTTATCATGGGCTACCAACTGTGCAACATACTCTCGAAAAAGCGAAAAAGGCGGATTCGTGACCACGATGTCGGCCTCTTCCAGCAACTCGATACACTCGCGGCTACGGAAATCGCCATTGCCCGTCAAACGGGTCAGCACATTACGGTCGCTGCGCAGCAACAGTTCGACATCCGAAAGATCGGTCGCACCGTCGTGATTCAGATCGTTCACTTCGGTGATGACCACTTTGTAGGGAGTGCGGCGCGGCGGAATGTCGGCACAAGCCGCTTCCTCGCCGAAGAGATCGAGTTCGAGCCCCTGCACGAGCGAACCGGCATAACACGTGGCAATCAGCTTGCGCAGGGAAAACGCGTTGAAATTCAATGCAAAATATTTAAAAAAGTTGCTCTCATAGGGATCGTCGCAATTACACAACACGACCTTGTCGCGAAACTGCTCGCGGTAGTGCCGCAGCTCGTTGGCAATGTCGGAGAGCTGGGTGTAAAATTCATCCTTCTTGGCGCGATGCGCCGCATGAAGACTTCTATTGTCGGCCATAGGCAGCGGAGATTTGAAACATCGAGAATAAGAACTAAAAAACATCAAGGATACCTCCTTTCCTACCTCTCTTTTTCTTGAGGGTTGCACTTTTTAATGGATCTGCTTCTCTGTTTATTTCTGAAACAAATATAGCAATTTTTCGGGAATCCGGCCCGCGTTCGGCAAATCTTTCGTACCTTTGCCGCAGAAAATTTCGGCTCGGAGAAGCTGCGGTTCGACGAAACGGGTTCCGCTCGTTTCGGTTTTCCGCTCACATCCCTCCCTGCCGTCGAATCGTTTTTTAGAATGAAAGCCGGACAAAATCATACACTCACCGTCGCCCGCATCTCGGACTACGGTCTCTATCTCGCCGACACCGAAGGGGAGGAGGTACTGCTTCCCAACCGCTACGTCTCGCTCGCCGACAAGGTGGGTGACGCGGTCGACGTCTTCGTCTACCACGACTCCGAAGACCGGCTCGTGGCCACACGCGAGACGCCGCTGGTGCGCGCCGGCGAGGCCGCCTTTCTGAAGGTGGTCGACAAGAACCTCCACGGGGCGTTTCTCGACTGGGGACTCGTGGGCAAAGACCTCTTTCTGCCCAACCGCAACCAGCAGGGCGGAATCTTCGCCGGAAATTCCTATGTGGTTTATGTCTATGTAGACGACGTGACGGGACGCTGCGTGGCGACCAACCGGCTCAAAAGTTTCGTCAACAACGAGACCTTGAGCGTCCGGCCCCGCGAAGAGGTCGATCTGCTGGTGGCCTCCGAATCGGAGATCGGCTTCCGTGTGGTGGTGAACAACCGCCACTGGGGAATGCTCTACCGCAACCAGCTGTTCCGTCCCGTGCAGACAGGCGACCGGCTGCGCGGCTATGTCGCCAAGATCACCGACGACAACCGCATCGACGTATCGTTGCAGCAGCCGGGCTTCGCCGGCGTACAGGACGGGGCCGACAAACTGCTCGAAATGCTGCATGAGGCCGGAGGCCGGCTGCCGCTGAACGACGACAGCACACCCGAAGAGATTCGCCGCTGCACGCAACTCAGCAAGAAGGCGTTCAAACGTTCGCTGGGCGTACTGCTCAAACGCGGGGTCGTCGCGGCCGACGAAAAAGGCATCCAACTAACCAAGTAGAGGAATATGGCCAGACTCGCAACCGCCGAGCGGGTGTCGCGCGACGCATCCGACAATTTCGTCTTCCAACGGTCGCTTTTGGCCTACGACCGCGCGGCCGAGATCGTATCGGGCGATGTTCTGGAGATCGGGACGGGAACAGGATACGGGATCGAACTCGTCGCACCCCGCTGCGACCGTTTCGTCACGGTGGACAAATACGCCGCCGCACAAAGCCCCGATGCACCCAACGTCGAATTCCGGCAGCTATGCGTGCCGCCGCTCGACTTTGCGGACGGATCGTTCGATTTCGTCATTTCGTTTCAGGTGATCGAACACATCGAAGACGACGCTGCCTTCGTACGGGAAATCGCCCGCGTGCTGCGGCCGGGCGGACGCTTCATCGTCTCGACACCCAATGCCCCGATGTCGCTCACGCGCAACCCGTGGCACGTGCGCGAATACCGCATCGACGAACTGCGGCGGTTGCTCGCCGCGGAGTTCTCCGCCGTCGAAGCCTGCGGCGTCTTCGGCAACGAGCGCGTAATGGAGTACTACGACCGAAACCGCCGCAGCGTCGAACGCATCGCTCGGTTCGATCTCTTCGATCTGCAACACCGCCTGCCGCGCCGGCTGCTGCAAATCCCTTACGACATTCTCAACCGCATCAACCGCCGCCGGCTGCTCAAACAAAACCAGACGCTGACGACTTCGATCCGCATGGACGACTATCGGATCGCTCCGGCGGCCGAAGGGTGTTTCGACCTCTTCTTCATCGCGACGAAATAGCCTCGGCGCGTTCGACGTCGAGCATCCGCTGTTTGCGTGCTGTGCCCCAGTGGTACTGCCCGATGGTACCGTCGCTGTGAACGACCCTGTGGCAGGGTACGTAATAGGCGATCGGATTCCGCGCCACGGCCGATGCTACGGCCCGCACGGCCGAAGGGCGTCCGATACGCGCTGCCAATTCGGCATAACTGATTCGCTCTCCAGCACGGATTTCGCGCAAAGCGCGCCAAACCTGCAACTGGAACGGCGTGCCGATCAGATGAAACTGCGCCTCCTTCAAATCGAGTCCCCGAAAAAACAGATGCACATCCTCACGCAGCTCCGCCTTCGGAAAACGGCGCTGCAAATCTTCGATCGGATCGTTCGGTGAATCGAAACGATACCCCGCAAAACAGGCTCCCACCTCGTCGGCTGCGACCAACAACCGGCCGAAACGCCCCTCGACGAAGGCAAAGGTCAACACCCGGGGCGATGCCTCTGTGGTACTTTCAACGATTTTCATGGCTCTGCTAAAAAGAATCGGCCGGAAAAGAACTCTCTTCTCCGGCCGATCGGTTTGACTTGAAATCCGCTATTTCTGCTGATCGGTCGTATCGGCTACGACCATATTCCTGTCTACGCGCAACGTCACGTTGCCGTCGACCTCGATCAACAAAGTACGCTCCTTGATCTCCTTGACCGTGCCGTAGATACCGCCTGCGGTAACGACCTTGTCACCCTTCTTGAGTCCTTCGCGGAATTTCTGCATCTCCTTGCGGCGTTTCGATTCGGGACGCCACATAAAGAGCCACAGTACCAAGATCATCAAAGCGATCATAATATAGAAGCCCCACGGAGACGGCTGCTGCGGCTGACCGGCAGCCGCCTGTAACAGATTCATCATATTCTCAAAAGTTAAAGTTTAAATTTCTTTCTTCGTTTTCCGCAATCCGGCACGCCCCGCCTCATACGGCTCCGTTTACCGGAAATTACTCGGTTTACGACAGCAAATATAACAATTATTTCGTACTTTCCAACATCACTGCACATCCGCTTCGACATAAAGCCGCAGCGGACGCTCCGAACCGGAGAAATAGACACGCAACACTTTGAAGAGCCAGCCCCGCTGACCGCTCGTATCGAGACGCACGGCGACATGCAGCGTATCGCCGGGCATAATCGGCTGAGCATCATACTCCAACACCGTACATCCGCACGACGACTCGCTCTTCACGATCACGAGCGGCTCGTCGCCCCGATTGCAGAAACCCGCCGCGAGCCGCGCCGTCTCGCCGCTGTGCAGGCGTCCGAAACGCAAGGTATCCGACACATCCGTGCGCAGCAATCGGCCCGAAACTGCGATAACGGGACCTGAAAATGTCCGATGTTCGCTCCGGTTTCCGCAGCCGAAGAACAAAACGAGGACCCCGCCGACGGCGATAGTCCTCGTTAAGAGATTGTTCCGAAACGTCCCCATGGCTAGATGAGACCCCGCCCCGTTTTCTGGATTCGCCCCTCCTCGGTCAGCGCGGCGACCAGCTTGTCGAGCACGCCGTTGATGAAGACGCTGCTGCCCGGCCCAGAGTAGTATTTCGAAATCTCGATATACTCGTCGAGCGTCACCTTCACCGGAATCTCCGGGCAGGAGGTCAACTCGGCAATGGCCGTCGCCAGAATCAGATAATCCATGAAGGCGATGCGTTCGATATCCCAGTTGCTCGTAAAACGTTCGATGGAGCGCTGCGTCTGGTCGTAGTTCACCAACACCTTTTCGAAAAGGGTCTTGACGAAGGTCAGATCGTCGTCGCTCTTGAATTTGGGCAGCACCTTCACCTCGGTCGACGTAGCACGCAGATTGGAAAGCGTCCGCACGACCATCGTCAGCGCGAAGCCCAGATCGTCGTTCCACAGGATCGACTGCTCTTCGAGCGCAGTCTCCAATTCCTCGCAATCCTCCAACTCGTTGCGGTAGAACTCCTCGACGAGCAGTTTATCCTCCGAGAACGACCGCGTCGGATTGTTCATATAACGACGGTAGTAATCCGAGGCCAGCAGCCGAGTGAAAAGCAGTTTGATAAGTTCGGGATAACGCGCCCAATTCAGCTTGCGGGAGGCCAGATAATCGTTGATCGCCTCGCTCGACGCAAGCAGAGCAATAGCCTTATTCTCGATGAATTTGGTATTGGGATTCAGATCCTCGTAGGTCGGCAGCTTTTTCTGCCGGGCCGCATCGAGCCGCGCCTCCGCATAGCGGCGGACTTCGACGATCAGCTCCATCAGCTGGAAATAGAGGTCGTAGGTTTTGTCGATCGATGCGAGCAGCGTCTTCTCGGACGCGATCATATTGGTTGCATCCGACTTCAGGTGCCCGAAGAGGCCTTTGACGACCTTGACTCTGAGTAATCTGCGGCTTAACATATTTTGAGAACTGGTTGCGTTTCTTTTTGACGCGGCAAAGATAGCAAACAATTTACAATCCGCAATGCGCCCGACGGGAAATATTTCGCGCGGGCACTCCGTCCGGGCGATGCTCCGCCGAACCCCGGCAAACGAACAGGCGAATCACCCCCTGTCCGGTTCATGCTTCCCGTCGGTTTCCGGCCGGAATAATCGGCAAGAATCGCCCGTTCGGGAGATTTCGACCGCAATGTTTCGAAATTCCGCGCGATTTGCCTATCTTTGTCCATTAAAACTATACGATAGACCGTGTACGACGTAATAATCATAGGCGCAGGCGCCGCAGGAATGATGGCCGCAGGAACGGCCGCTCAGGAGGGAAAGAGTGTTCTCGTGATCGAGAAGATGGAGAAGGCGGGCCGTAAGGTGCGTATCACCGGCAAGGGCCGTTGCAACCTCACCAACGCCCGCCCGCCCGAGGAGTTCGCCGAGCAGGTACGCACCAACGCGGATTTCTTCTCGACGGCTTTCGCCGAATTCAACAACAAGGCCACAATCCGCTTCTTCGAACGGCTGGGCGTGAAGCTCGACTTCGAACGGGGCGACCGCGTATTCCCCCACAGCGGCAAGGCGTGGGACGTGGCCAACGCTCTTGAGGAATGGTGCCGCGACAACGGCGTCGAATTCTGGTTTCACACGCGTGTGACGGGATTGCTGACGCTCGGCGGTAAAATTTTCGGTGTGCGTTACATCAACCGGAGGGGATTCGAACGCAAGGAGGAGGTCGCGCAGGTGATCGTCGCCACGGGCGGTGTCTCCTACCCCGCCACCGGCTCGACGGGCGACGGCTATACGTTCGCCAGCGAGGCGGGCCATGAGATCGAGCCGCTGCGGCCTTCGCTCACGCCGCTCGTCTCCCCGCATCCGCAGCTGAAAACCCTGCACGGGCTGCTTCTGCGCAACATCCGCGCAACACTCTATGTCGACGACGAAGCCGTCCGCGAGGAGTTCGGCGAGATCGGATTCTCGGAACGCGGCATCGAAGGCGCCGTGGCGCTGCGGATGAGCCGCGACGCCGTCGACGCCCTGATCGACGGCTGGCGGGTGAAACTCTCGCTCGACCTGAAACCGGCTCTCACCGCCGAAATCCTGCAGGAACGTATCCGCCGCGAAATCGCCGAGATGCCCGCAGAGGAGTTCTTCGCCGAACTGCTCCGCAAGTTGCTGCCCAAACCGCTCGTAATGCCCGTCTGCAAGGAGTTGGACATCCAGTCGAAGACCTACATCATGCGGATCACCGATACTGAGATCGATCGGCTGATCGCCCTGCTCAAAGGGTTCGTACTGCCTATTTCGGACTATGCGCCATTCGAATACGCCGTCGTGACGGCCGGCGGCGTCCGCTGCGACGAAGTAAACCGCTACACGATGGAATCGCTCAAGGTCAAAGGACTCTACTTTGCCGGCGAAGTGCTCGATCTGGATGCCAACACCGGCGGCTATAATCTTCAGATCGCATTCTCGACCGGACGGTTGGCAGGACTGCTCAAGCAATGAAACTCGCCGTTCAATACCGGTTTCGCCGCAACGCCGAACGCCTCCGCAGCCATCTGGCACGCGCCCGGTTCTTCCGGGGGCACGGCGTACACTCGCCATTTGTCTACGCGATCGTGCGGCAGGTTTTCATGAAAACCGAACTCTCCGAAGGCGACCGGTCGCTTTATACCACCCTGCGCGAACGGGGCGTGAACGAACGCCGTGCCGTACAGTTGCAGAACCTCTTCCTTCATTGCGGCTACGAACGTTTCGGCGTGAATTGTGCATCGGATATCGATCTGTGCATCGTGCCCTCCGACACACCTACCGAGCAGCTGCCGCTCTTGGCGGAGGCCGCCCGTCGGCAGGGGGCGACGCTCTGTATCATGGAGCCATATACCGATGTCGAACGCCGGAACTGCTGCCGGCGTCTGACAGCGGATCATCCCTCTACGTCGATCGACAACAGAGGATATCTGCTCTTGTTCAATGGAACGCTACCGAAACAACATTTCAAATTATGACGAAAGTATATACGAAAACCGGAGACAAAGGCACCACATCGCTCGTCGGCGGAGAACGCGTTTCGAAGATCGACGAACGGGTGGAAGCCTACGGAACGGTCGATGAACTGGGTAGTTTCACGGCCTACCTGAGCGATCATCTTCGCATGGACGAAGGGGTCGTCCAATACCTCGACGACCTGAATCGCATCGCATCGCAGCTGATGAGCGTCGCCGGACTGCTGGCCGTAGGGCGCGGCGGCGAAGAAAAGCTGCCCGACATACGTTCCGAAGCGATCGGGTATCTGGAGGAACGTATCGACGCCATGCAGGCCCGTGTGCAGCCGATCGCCAACTTCACGATTCCGGGCGGCCATCCGACCGTTTCGTTGTGCCATGTCTGCCGCACGGTCTGCCGCCGCGCGGAACGCGCCAGCCTGCGCGCCGCAGCACTCCACCCCACGATCAGCGCCAATACGCTGACCTACCTCAACCGGCTGTCGGACTATTTCTATCTGCTGGGACGCACCCTCACGGAGTATTACAAGGTCGAGGAGACGCTCTGGATTCCGTAGCTCGGCGGCAAGAGTTCAGACAAGGGTTCTCGATTTCATTTCGAACACAGCCTGTTGCCAATCCGCGGAAACGAGGTCGGACACAGGATTGCGGGCAAAGTCATACGATTCCGCATGAGAAACAGAACTTCGCAGCAGCGAAAGATTTTCACTCTATTCCTAAGATTTTTCAAGAATTTGTTTGCGCTTTCGATTTTTTTTATATTTTTGCACCTTCGAACAGAGGGAAACGTCTATCCGGCGTTTTCAGCCGCAGAACTAAAAACTTGATACCGTTATGTACTGGACACTTGAACTCGCATCGAAACTGGAAGATGCACCTTGGCCCGCAACCAAAGAGGAGCTGATCGATTATGCAGTTCGTTCGGGAGCGCCATTGGAAGTACTCGAGAACCTGCAGGAGATAGAAGACGAAGGCGATATTTACGAGTCGATCGAAGACATCTGGCCCGACTACCCTTCGAAGGACGATTTCTTCTTCAATGAGGAGGAGTATTAACGCTGTTTTGGAGCCAATCGGCTCATAATACCACTGTTAAAAACTTACAGGAGCGACCCTCGGGCCGCTCCTTTGTAATTTGACACCAATGGAAAAAAGCATCGATTCCATGTCCCTGTATCGCCAGCCAGCCCTCACAAAACCCTCCCGCGGCAAGGGCCGTGACGCCGAACACGACGAGCTGTGCTGCCCCCCCACACGCCGCGTGCGGAAATCAGCGTATGCAAGCAGTACGGCAGGCAGCAACAGCAGGTGGAAATAGGAAGCGGAAAGCATCGGATAAACGGTTGGATGAAGATGAGGTTCATCGGGATTATTCTTCGACGGTTCCTTACGGCCGACATAGGGGCTGCCCATACCGGAACGAATTGAAAAAGTCCGGTCCGGCTTTTCAATATGAAAAGCCGTTTTCTGCATCCGAAAAAATACAGAGCACGATCAAAAGATTCCGTTAACAAGATGAATTATGCAGTCGGATTGCCGAATCGTCGCTCCAGAAAGAACCTCCGCAGATCATCGGAGGATGACGTACGGACACAAAAAATGGGTAAGCTACTTATATCGCACCGCTCAACCGTATACCCTTGCTCAATTCCTTGCCTGGGGGATTCTACAGGAGCTGGTCGTATAAGACTTACCCGGGTGCAAAAGTAACTCTTTTTTCGGAATGCGCAAACAGAAACCGAAAAATTCGCGGAATAATTCGGAATCTATCCGAAAATTCTTTTGATCGTGCCTCTTCTCTTTTGCCGCGGTTGCACCCATATTCACAGAGAACGTACTACAATGCAGCACAGGAAATTATCTCTGCTGTCATTCCGAGCAAAACGCAGTGAAGCGTGGGAATCGACCGCTTTTTCGTTATTCCTGCCCGTTGATTCCATGCGGTAGATCCTCACGTCGGAACCTTCGGTTCCTCCTCAGGATGACGATTTATTTGCTTTTGCGCTCGAAGAGCACACTTTGCGGCGGACGAGCCGCCGCGTAGATAGGCGGCGCCTCGGCAAAACGCAAACAAGTTTGCTTTTGCGCTCGGCTTGCACTATCTTTGCCCGAAAATTCTCAGCCATGCGTCGCAATATCCTCACCGCTCTCTTCGTCGCCGTCGTTCTGCTTGCAGGTGCCGGTATCTACCTTCGCAACGGGTTTTACGGAAATTGCGTGCCCGAACAGCGATCGCTCTATGTGCGGACGGGATCGGATTATCGGACGCTCGAAGATTCGCTGAAATCCGCGATCGGGCACCTCTCCTTCTTCCGGTTTTACGCCCGCCACATCGAACTCGACCGTTCGCTCAAACCGGGACATTACGTATTGGAAAAAGGGATGAACGTCGTACAGGTAGCCCGAATGTTGAAACTGGGGTTGCAGACACCGGTGCGGGTGACGATCAACAACGTTCGCACATCCGCACAGCTGGCCGGCAAACTGGCGCGGCAGATCGAGGCGGACTCGACGGCCATCGCCAGCGCACTGACCGACCCCGAGACGGCTCGCAAAGCGGGATTCGATTCGGTAACGCTATTTTCGATGTTCATTCCCGATACCTATGAATTCTATTGGACGGTCTCACCCGCGCAGTTCATCGAGCGTATGCAGCGCGAATACGACCGTTACTGGACACCGCAGCGCGACGCCAAACGCCAACGCAGCGGATTGTCGCGTCTCGAGGTGATGACCCTCGCCTCGATCGTCTACGAAGAGACCCGTCAGAGTGCCGAAATGCCCCGCATCGCGGGCGTCTATATCAACCGGCTGCGCAAAGGCTGGCCCCTGCAAGCCGATCCTACGGTCAAATACGCCATGCAGGATTTCGGATTGCGGCGCATCCTGCACAAACACCTGAACTATCCGTCGCCCTACAACACCTATATGAATAAGGGGTTACCGCCATCGCCGATCTGTATGCCGGGACACAACGCCATCGACGCCGTGCTCGATTTCGAACAACACGACTACATGTTCTTCTGCGCACGGCCCTCCTTCGACGGCTACCACAATTTCGCCCGCACGCTCCGCGAACACAACGCCAACGCCCGTGCCTACTCCGCAGAGCTGAATCGGCGAAAGATCAAGTAATACGGAACTTCCGGCGCCGCAACGTTTGGAGCGTCGCCATTCGGACACCCGCGCCGAAAAACCGATTCGATCGTACGACCCGAACCGCAAGAGAGCGGGAAAGAGAACAATTCAAAAATAAAATCGTATCTTTGGCTTCGCCTTAGATACTGTGTCTCGGCATAATCAAACGAAACGTTTGCTTCTGCGCTCGACTTTTCGTATCTTTGTCACCGTATGATTCTGCGCATCTATCCTCAAAATCCCGCCGAGCGGGAGGTACAGCGCGTCGTCGATGCCTTGGAGCGCGACGGCGTGATCGTCTACCCCACCGACTCGGTCTACGCCTACGGCTGTTCGCTCCGTTCGGCACGCGGTCTGGAGCGGCTCAAACAGCTCAGCGGCAAACAGACCTCCGACCTGAGCATCATCTGCGACGGCATCTCTCTGGCGGCGGAGTATTGCAGGGTAGACAACGCCACGTTCAAAATCCTCAAACGCAATCTGCCGGGTGCGATCACGTTCCTGCTCAACGCATCGTCGCGAATGCCCGACAAGGCGTTGCAGCGCCGTAAAACGATCGGCGTGCGTGTCCCCGACAATACGATACCGCGGGCGATCGTCGAACGGCTGGGCTGTCCGCTTATCACCGCATCGCTCAAGAGCGACGACGAGGTGACCGAGTACATGACCGATCCCGAACTGATCCACGAACGTTACGGCCGCGAAGTGGCGCTGGTCGTGGACGGAGGCTGCGGCTCACTCGTGCCCACGACGGTCGTCGATCTCACGCAGGAGGAGCCCGAAATCGTGAGGCAGGGCGCAGCGGAACTCAATTGACAAACCAATGTTACTATCGACTGCAATATGAACCAGACGAATTTTTGGAACGACGCCGCGAAGTACGGCGCGATCATCGGCGGCATTTCGGCCGCCTGCTCGTTGCTGAGCGACGCCACAGGATTAGGGGTCTTCGGACTCATCGGGTTCGCCGTCTACATCTGGCTGCTCGTCTACTACACCCGTAAGCGGGCGACGTATTTTTCGACGCCCAAAGCCGAGTACGGCTATGGCAAACGGCTGGGATTCATCGTCGCCATGGCGCTCTTCGTGGGCATCATCAATGCCGCCTACACGATATTGGCCAGCCGCATCCTCTTCACGGCCAAATACGCCGCCGTCTACGAACAGATGTTCGCAATCTTTGCGAAAACGGGGTTATATACGAACGAAATGATCGTCCGAATGACGCAGATGGTGCAATCGCCTCTGTGGATCACCGCCTCGGCCATCCTCGGCCAGCTCATCCTCGGGCTGCTGTTCGGTCTGGTGCTCGCCGCCATCGCACAGCCGCGGCAGCAGGCAGACAACCGTCCGACAAACCACACGGAGGAGTAAGCGGATGAAAAAACGACTCGACATCTCGGTGGTCGTACCACTTTACAACGAGGAGGAATCGCTTCCCGAACTGACGGCTTGGATCGACCGCGTAGCACATGAAAACGATCTCTCGTACGAACTGATCCTCGTCGACGACGGTTCGACCGACGATTCATGGGAGACGATCGAACGTCTCGAAGAACAATATCCCGCCCTGCGGGCGATCGGCTTCGCCCGCAACTACGGCAAATCGGCTGCGCTTTACTGCGGATTCGCGGCCGCCGAAGGAGAGGTGGTCTTCACGATGGACGCCGATCTGCAGGATTCGCCCGACGAAATCCCCGACATGCGCCGGATGATCGTCGAGGAGGGGTACGATATGGTTTCGGGATGGAAGCAGAAACGCCGCGACCCGATCGGCAAACGCTGGCCCAGCAAATTCTTCAACTGGACGGCGCGCACCGTTTCGGGAATCAAACTCCATGATTTCAACTGCGGACTGAAGGCCTACCGCCGCAAGGTGGTCAAGGCGATCGAAGTCTACGGCGAGATGCACCGCTACATCCCCATTCTCGCGAAAGAGGCGGGGTTCCACCGCATCGGCGAGAAGACGGTCTGCCACCGAGCACGCAAATACGGCAGCTCGAAATTCGGCATGGAGCGGATGATCAAGGGCTATCTGGACCTGATAACGGTTTCGTTCCTCTCGCGCTTCGGCCGTTCGCCGATGTATTTTTTCGGCGGGCTGGGAACGATCATGTTCCTGCTGGGCGGTTTTTCGACGATCTGGATCATCGCCGCCAAACTCTACAAGCAGGCGCACGACCTGCCGCTGCGGGCCGTCACCGACCAGCCGCTCTTCTACCTCTCGATGCTGCTGGTCGTTCTCGGCGTGCAGTTCTTCCTCGCCGGTTTTCTGGGCGAGCTGATCGACCGCAACGCCTCCGACCGCAATAAATATCTGATCGAAAGAACAATCCGATAAACCGCTGATTTATGATACAACGTATTCAAACCCTCTATCTGCTCTTCGCCGCAGCATTGGTCGCCTGCGCCGCATTTCTGCCGTTAGCTTCATTCGCAAGCGGCGGCGAAGAGTTCTCGCTTTACGCCTTCGGGCTGCAAACGGCCGATGGCGAAACGGTACAGTCTACCCTCTACATGGGCATTCTGCTGATGCTGGCACTGGCGCTGCCCCTCGTGACGATCTTCCTGTTCAAGCGCCGTATGCTGCAATTCCGACTCGGCGTCGTGGAGATGATTCTGCTGCTGGGAGCACAGATCATGATGGGACTCTATTATTTTCTGAGCTACCGCGTTTTCGCATCGTTCGAGTTCCACGTCCAGAGCGTTAAAATTCCGTTGATTCTGCCACTCATTGCGATGATTTTCGTCTATCTGGCCGTCCGCGCTATTTTTCGGGACGAACTGACGATCCGTTCGATGAACCGGATCCGTTAAAAAAACTCCAATAATCTGATATGCCGGTCTGTCGAAATGACAGACCGGCATCTATTTTGCCGTTCTTGCTTATAAAAAAGAGCAAACCATTCAGAAATCGACAAAAAACATTACACTTTTTCATCCTTTCGGTTAAAAATATATCGATTTTTAATTGGTCATTCCAAGAAAAGGTCATAACTTTGAGTGAAAATCCACATAATGAAAGGAGTATATAAAACGCAATATCATATTCACACTAAATTCAATTTTATTATGAAGCAACTAAATTTGTGGAAGACATTGTTTTACACGATGCTGACGATCGCTGCGGCGGCGTTTACGGCGTGTGTGGACGACGATGTCGACAAACAGGCTCCCTCGCTGGAGTTATCGGAAGAGGCCGTCGCCTTTACCGGAACGGCCACCGAAGATGCGACCGTTACGGTGAAGAGCAATCGCCAGTGGACGGTAGCCTACGAAGACGAAGAGACCCAAAAGGAGTGGATGTACTTCAAAGTTTCAGGCAACGAGGTTTCTTCGGGTATCTATAACGGCGACGGTACGGTCAAGATCACCGTCGGAGAATCGGCGCAGCCCCACATGGGACGTCTGGTTTTCACGCTGAGCAACAGCTACGGCGAACTTTACCGGAAATACCTGACTGTTACGCAGGGCAACTATGTTCCCCCGACGGTCGGCGCCGTCGGCAAGCTGGTCGAGTACATATTGGGCGACAGCCGTCTGAGCGGCGCCGTCGGTTCGGACAACGCCCTGCCGCTCCAGTACAGCGAGGCGACGATCGAGGCCGTGATTCTGGCCAACGACGCGGCGGGCAACAACAACCGCAAGCTCTACGTGGGCGACAACAACGGACTCGAAAAGTCGGCTATCGTACTCTACAGTGCCGACTTCGCCATGGCGAACGATCCGGCGACGAAATATCCCGCAGGCCGGAAGGTCACGCTCAACCTCGAAAACGCGAACTACTACGCGTTCAACAACGTGCGTCAGTTGACCGATGTCGTCGTCACCGTCAGTGAAGATAAGGTCGATTTGGTGATTCCCTCGCTTTCGGTCGAGAAGTTCAACACGGGCAACTATCAGGCACAGTATGTGAAACTGAACAACATGAAGCCTCAGTCGTCGTGGGTCGGCAAGAGCTGGACGGTCGAAAGTGCGTCCCAGTCGGTCGCTCTCAACGATGCCGCAGGCAAGACGTTGACCGTCTATATGAATCAGGGACGCTACGCCACCGGATTCGCCGATATGTACATCGCCGATAAGACCGGTACGATCTACGGCGTGGCCGAAACCTACCGCGAGAATGCACAGCTCATCCCCACCAAGAAGGCCGATATCGAAGCCTTAAGCGACGGGGGGGGGCCGGGTCCCGATCCCGAGCCCGGCGACGCCATCTACTATGAGTCCTTCGGTACCGCCGACGTCTCGGCCAAACCGCTTATCTCCGACTACACCGGTTGGGCTAAAACAGGCCCGGGTTCCGGCGACGTAACCTATACCGGCGAAGGCAATATGTCCATTCGCAAATCGGGTAAGCTCAGCGCCGGTTACGAAGGTGCATCGGGCGTCAACAAGGCATTCTTCGGAACGCAGAACCCCGCCCTGATCATCAATAAGATCAAGCTCGACAACGCACAGGATCTGCAACTTACCTTCGGCGCACAATATTCGAAAACAATCGATTTCGACAAGCAGGAATATGACAACGTATTCAAGCCCGAGTTGTTCCACCTCTCGCTGAGTGCCGACGGCACCAACTGGACGGCCGTGAATTTCACCTATGAGCAGGCCGATCCGTATTGGGTATTCGCCACATCGAAGTTCAAACTGAAGAATAAGGCTACCTACCTCTATGTGAAGTATGCAGTAGACGAGGCTTCCGTATTCGCTATCGACGACGTAAGGCTCACCACCGGCAGCGGCGGCACCGAAATCGATCTGGGCGGCGGCGACGAACCCGGTCCCGACCCCGGCGACGTGATTTACAACGAGACCTGCGGCACGGCAGACGTATCGGCCAAACCGCTTGTCGCCGACTATACGGGCTGGACCAAAACAGGTTCGGGCAGCAGCGAGGTAACTTATACCGGCACGGGCAATGTGTCGGTACGCAAATCAGGGAAACTCAGCGCCGGTTACAAAGATGCATCGGGCGTCAACAAAGTCTTTTTCGGTACGAACTCGCCGATCTTCTATATCAATAAGATCACGATCGGCACCGTTCAGGACCTGAAACTTACCTTCGGTGCACAATACTCGAAGACGATCGATTACGCTGCCAGAATCTACGACAACGTATTCAAGCCCGAATTGTTCCACCTCTCGCTGAGCGCCGACGGCACCAACTGGGTGCCCGTCGAATATTCGACCACGCAGGCCGACCAATATTGGGTGTTCGCCACCTCGCAATTCAAGCTGAAGCAGGCCTCGAACTACCTCTATGTGAAATTCGTTGTCGACGAAGCGTCGGTATTCGCCATCGACGACATGACCCTTTCGACCGGTCAGGGCGGTACGGAGATCGATCTGGGCGGTACGCCCTCCACCGAACCGACGCTGAGCGTCAATCCGACCTCGCTGTCGTTCACGGCAACCGACGCTGCCAAGACCATCACCGCTACCCCGACGAACGCTTCGGGATATGCCGTAGGCGCAACCTCGTCGGATGCGGCCAACTTCCCGGTCTCCGTTTCGGGCAACACCGTCACGGTGACGCCGACGGCAAACACCGGTGCTGCACGTAACGCCACGATCACCGTCTACCTGACCAACGACGGCGGCGCGACGAAAGTCGCTTCGCAGTCCGTCGCTGTCACGCAGGCAGCAGCCGGCGGCGAACCCTCCGACCCGTCGCACATCGTGCTCGATTTCTCGCGCGGCATCGATATGGCCACTCCGGCGTTCCCTTATCACGACAAGGAGGACAGCTCGTCTGCAACGGAAGGAACCTATACCATCGACGGCTATACCTACAAGATGAAGGCGAGCAGCGACGGCAAGTTCTACTGGTTCTACAACAACTACACCGCCGGTTCCGAATACAAAGCATTCTTCATCGGCAAGATCGGAGCCTATATCGAACTGCCCGCCATCAGCGGCAAAGCGCTGACCAAGGTCATTCTGACCGGCGCCAGCGGTGCATCGGGCACCAGCGAAGCTTCCGTCACAGATACGAACGGAGCGGACATCGTGGGCGGTCTGACGCAGGTTGTCGGAAAGGTCGTGGCAACGTATGAACTGAGCGGTACGGCAGCCAACACCTCGTACCGGATCACGATCACCAAGGGCAGCTGCCAGTTCTCTAAGATCGAACTCTTCTATGGCGGCGGCAGCACGCCGGCCGAGCCTACGCTGAGCGTCAACCCGACCTCGCTGTCGTTCACGGCGACCGATGCGGCAAAAACCATCACCGCTACTCCGACGAACGCTTCGGGATATGCCGTAGGCGCAACCTCGTCGGATGCGGCCAACTTCCCGGTCTCCGTTTCAGGCAACACCGTCACGGTGACGCCGACGGCAAACACCGGTGCCGCACGTAACGCCACGATCTCGGTTTATCTGACCAACGACAGCGGCGCGACCAAAGTTGCGACGCAGACGGTTCCCGTCTCGCAGGCAGCTGCAGGTCAGCCGTCCGGCGATACGTACGACAAGATTACGAAAGTCGCAGACATCGTGAACGGCATGACCGGATTTATCGGTTGTGAACCCGGCGGGACATACGGCCTCCAACTGGTCACAGGTTTCGCGGTATACGGACAGGGATTCACCGCTCCATACACCTATGACAATACGGCAAAGACGCTGACGCTGGCAAGTGGCGATTACACAGCCATCGATTTCACGTTCGAGTCCGTTACGGGTGGATTCAACATCAAACAAGGTGACAAATACCTGATCGGTACGGGTATTATCGATAACAACAAGCCCAAGCAGGGACTCGTTCTGGCCGATGCTCCCGCACAACCTTGGACATTCACCGAAGATGCAAGCGGTGTGATCGCCACGACAAGCGCTTCGGGGACGGTCGAAGGACAGGCATTCGACTACCCTGCCATCTACATGATGTGCGCAAATAGTGCTACCAGTCGATTCCTTCGTCCTTATGTACAGGCGTCCTACGGAAAAGGCTTCTGCTTCTTCAAGAAAAATTAAGTTGACAAAGATCGCCGGCGGGAATCGCCGCCGGCGATTTATATCCATTTCGAATGACTATACAGACACATCCCCTCCGGCAGTGGTTCCGGCTCGCACTCGCAGCCGTCGCGGCTTTTTTCATGGCCTGCGGCGACAGTGACGGCGATGCGGCGACAGCTCGTGTGGAGTCGTGCGAACTCGAACGGTCGTCGGTCATCAGCGGTTTGATCGCAAGCGGCGAGGAGACCGCTTCGCTGCGCGTGATTATCGAGGTCTCCGGCAGCGGGCAGTTGGGCTATACCGCCACGATCACCAGCGGCGACTGGCTCTCGCTGAGCGTTCGCGACTTTACGGCGGCAGGGCGGCAGCGGCAAGGTACGGTCGACAGCGGCGAAAACCTGCTGTTCCTTTACTATAAGGCCAACTCCTCGACGCAGAGCCGCATCGCGACCTTCACGATCGCCTTCGACGACGGCTCGGCGCCCTACGAGTTCGAATTGACGCAGCTGGCGCCCAACGCCACCGACAATCCCTACGACACGACGAAGCAATGGCCCGAACTGCCTGCCGACAAGACGGATGCGAATTACATCTATGCGACCCATTATGCCAAGATGAATCTGAAGACCGCCCGCAACTACTCGCTCTGTTTCGACAAGAAGCTGCGCGTGGCGCATTGGGTGGCCTATCCGCTGCACGCCTCGTACATCGGATCGCTGGGCCGCAGCGACGCATGGGCTCCCGACCCGAAGATTCCGCAGCAATATCAGGCGGCACTCTGGCTGGGCGGTTATCAGAACGGCTATGTCTACAATCGCGGCCATCAGATTCCGTCGGCAGACCGCACGAGCGTCGAGGAGATGAACAAACAGACGTTCTACGCTTCGAACATGACGCCGCAGCTTGCACAGTTCAATCAGAATATGTGGGCGGCGCTCGAATCGAAAGTACGCACGTACATTTGCTCCGATACGCTCTATGTCGTCACAGGATGTTATTTCGAGAATCTCGACGAATCGACAAAAGACAAGTCGGGAAATGTCTGTCCGATTCCCACGAACTACTTCAAGGTGCTGCTGCGCACGCGTAACGGCTCGCTGGGCAAAAAGATCGCCGACTGCAAGGCTTCGGAATTGAAAGCCATCGGTTTCTGGACGGCGAACAAGAGCGGACAGCAGCTCGACGGCAAACTTTGCAAAAGTGTGGCGGAGATCGAAGAACTGACGCATTTCACGTTCTTCCCGGATGTGGACGCCTCGGTCAAGGCACAGAATACTCCCGCAGACTGGGGGCTTAAATAACAATTCGAATCATGAGAAAGAAACTGATAATCACAGCGGTGCTGGTGTCGGTAATGGCGATGTGCTTCGCACAGAAACCGTACAAGATCATGTTCTACAATATGGAGAACTTCTTCGACACCATCAACGACCCTGAAACCAACGACGAAGAGTTCCTTCCCGACGGCGCGAAAAAGTGGAATGCGGCGAAATACGACAAGAAACTCCACAATATGGAGCGCGTACTGTTCGACATTGCCGCCATCGACCGCGACTATCCGGTCGTGATCGGCGTCTCGGAGATCGAGAACCGCTCGGTGCTCGAAGACATCGCATCGACGCGCAAGCTTCTGCCGGCGCGTTACGCGATCTGCCACTACGATTCGCCCGACCTGCGCGGCGTCGACGTGGCGTTCTTCTACCGCCCGGACGTGTTCAAGTTCGAAGGGAGCGCCAACATTCCGGTCAAGATCGCGTCGCTGCCCAACTGGCGCACGCGCGGCATCGTGACGATGTGGGGAACCATCGACGACGAACCGTTCCTCTTCATGGTCACGCACTGGCCCTCGCGGCTGGGCGGACAGGCGGCATCGGCCTTCAAGCGCAACGCCGTCGCGGAGCAGATGCGCGCCGTTGCGGACTCGGTGCTCAAGGTAAACCCTGCAACCAAGATCGTGGCGATGGGCGACTTCAACGACGATCCGACCGACGAGAGCGTCGAGATCTATCTGGGCGCCAAGGCCAAGATCGACGACCTGAAACCGGGCGATTTCTACACGCCCTTTGCCGACATGCTCAAGGCCGGTCTGGGTACGCTCGCCTACCGTGACGCATGGAACCTTTTCGACAATATCGTCCTCACGGAAAATCTTGCACAGGGTTCCACCGGCAAACTGAAACTCGTCAAAGACCCTTACAAGAAGACCAAGTTCTACGGCAATATCTTCAAACCTTCCTACCTCATCCAACAAGAGGGGCAGTTTAAAGGTTACCCGTTGCGTACCTTCGTAGGCAACAATTTCCAAGGCGGATTCTCGGATCACCTGCCGGTATTCATCTACATTGCCAAATAAATCGATTCATTATGAAAATAAAGCATTTACTCACATTGCTTCTCACGATGGTTTCGCTTGCGGCCTTCGCACAAAGCGGAGGCATCAATGGAAAAGTCGTCTCTCGCGGCGACCGCGCGGCCATCGAGCAGGTGAAGATCACCCTCACCCCCGGTGCCCGTCAGACGACCTCCGACGCCGAGGGCCGATTCCAGTTCGACGGCGTGGCTCAGGGAGACTATACGCTCTCGTTCGACGTCAACGACTATGAACCGCTCGAAATCAAGGTTCGCGTGGAGAAACTCATGAAGGACGTCCGTTCGATCGCGCTGGTTCCCGCTTACACCGAAGCGCTCGACGACTCGATCTTCACGGAGTTCGACACCGAGACGGCTAACGACACGCAGTCGCTGCCCTCGTCGCTCTCTTCGTCGAAAGACGTCTTCAACAACATCGCATCCTACAAGTTCGGCGAGATGCGGTTCAACCTCCGCGGTTACGATTCGCAGTACAACAACGTCTATTTCAACGGCATCCGTCTCAACGACGCACTGACAGGCTACACGCCGTGGTCGCTGTGGAGCGGTCTGAACGACGCTACGCGCAATCAGGAGAACACCACCGGTCTGCAAAGCGCCGACTACGGTCTGGGCGGTATCGGCGGTACGACCAACATCAACGCCACCGCATCGCAGATCCGCAAGGGCTTCCGCGTAAGCGTCGCCAACGGCAACCAGATGTATCGCTTCCGCGCGATGGTATCCTATGCCTCCGGCCTGCTCGACAACGGCTGGTCCTACGCCTTCTCCGTATCGACGCGGCAGGGCGGCAACGACTGGATCAACGGCATCTACTACAACTGTTTCGGATACTACGGTTCGGTGGAAAAACGCTTCAACGAGCGCAACCGTCTGGCATTCACGATTCTCGGTGCTCCTACCGAGCGCGGGGCGCAGCAGGCTTCGACGCAGGAGGTTTACGATCTGGTAGGCAATAACTTCTACAACCCCAACTGGGGGTATCAGGACGGCAAGAAACGCAACGCCCGCGTGCGCAACAACCACGAACCGCTGATGGTGCTCAACTACACCAATACGCCCGACGAACGCACGAAGATCGACGCTGCGGCATCGTTCCGCTTCGGTTCGAACGGCTACTCGGCGCTCACATGGAAGAGCGGTGCCGACCCGCGTCCCGACTACTACCGCAACCTGCCCAGCTACTATGTATCGGGTAACCAGTTCTCGAATGCGGCCCAGATCGCTGAGCTGTGGCGCACGAGCTACAACACCCGTCAGATCAACTGGGATCAGCTCTACGACACCAATTACAGGGGCGAAATCAACGAGGGAACCTACGGCGCCGGACACCGTTCGAACTACATGATCGAGGAGCGCCACGCAGATCAGCTCGACCTGAACCTCACGGGTCAGATCGCCCGCACGTTCCGCGACAATTCGCGTCTGGTCGCCGGTATCCTCTACCGCTGGAACCGCACCGAATACTTCGACAAGGTGAAAGACCTGCTGGGCGGCGACTATTGGGTCGACATCGACAAGTTCGCCGAGCGCGACTTCGTGGGTGAGGAGCAGAAACAGAACGACCTGCACTACTTCAACAAGTACGGCCACGCCCGCCGCGTGGAGAAAGGCGACAAGTTCGGCTACGACTACTATGCCAACGTGCGACAGGCCAAACTGTGGGCGATGTACAACTTCAACATTGCCGGACTGGACGGTACGATCGGCGGCGAAGTCGGTCAGGTGACCATGTGGCGCGACGGCCGTTACCAGAAGGGAACCTACCCTGCCAACTCGTTCGGCAACTCCGAGACGCTCGATTACTTCACCTATCAGGCCAAGCTGAACCTCGCCTACCGCTTCTCGGCGGCACACTCCGTCGAGTTCAATGCCGTTGCGCTGCAAAACGCCCCGACATTCCAGAACGCCTTCATCTCGCCGCGTACGCGCAACGAGGTGACGCCGGGACTCAAGTCCGAGAAGATCTGGGGCGTCGACGCTTCGTATAACCTCAGCTACCGCGGCATCAAAGCCCGTCTGTCGGGTTACTACACCAAGATCAACGACCAGACCGACATCATCTCCTATTACGACGACTTGCAGTCGACGTTCGTCAACTTCGCCATCAGCGGCATCGACAAGAAGTATTTCGGTCTGGAATTCGGTGTGACCGTTCCGCTCTATATGGGTCTTAGTCTGAATGGCGCGGTAAGTCTCGGACAGTATACCTACGACTCGAATCCCACCTTCGTGCAGCTGGCCGACAACAGTTCGAAAATTCTTTCGGACGTCGACAGCAGCACCGTCTACTGGAAGGATATGCGCGTGGAGAGTACGCCGCAGACAGCCGTCAACGTCGGTCTGTCGTACCGCAGTGACAACAACTGGTTCGCTTCGGCCGATCTGAACTTCTACGACAACAACTATCTGTCGATGAACCCGCTGTTCCGCACCGACGAGGTGCTGCGCGCCGGCAACACCAACGCCGAGACCGCAGAAATGATCCGCTCGATGCGTGCGCAGGAGAAATTCGACTCGGCTTTCGTGCTGAACGCCAGCATCGGCAAGAACTGGTACATTCGCCGCAACTATACGCTCGGCTTCAGCCTCGAGGTGAAGAACATCCTCAATAATCAGGATATCAGGACCGGCGGTTACGAGCAGATGCGTCTGAACAAGGTCAAGGCCGACGAGTCGAACACCAGCCTTGTAACCTCCTACGAGCGGTTCGATCCGAAATATTTCTATATGTTCGGAACGACCTACTACCTGAACGTCTATTTCCGTTTCTAACGGTTGCATTTCGTTAAGCCGAGCGCAGAACCGAACAAAGTTCAAGTTCTGCCGAGGCGGGAAAAGGCACATGAAAATGAACGAATTAAAGAGTAAGAATTATGAACAAAATCCTAAAAATAGCTTTGGCCCTCGCCGTCGGAATCATCCTTGCAGGCTGCTATAATGATTTCGACAATCCGGCGCCGGCAAAGATCTACACGGATAAGGACTTCACGGAGGCAGGTGCAGAGATCATCCCGATCAAGGAGCTGAAGAAGAAGTTCTATGACAAATGGGGATCGGGCGCCAACGGTCTCGGACGCCGCGTCGAGATCAGCGACAACGTCGTCATCAAAGGCAAGGTCATCTCGTCCGATGCCGAAGGCAACGTCTACAAATCGCTTTATATCTACGACGGCGAACAGGCCATCGAGCTGCGGCTTGCCAACGACAACTACGTCAACTACCCGATGGGGCAGATCGTCTACGTCAAAGCGCAGGGGCTTTCGCTGGCCAGCTACCGCTACATGCTCAGTCTGGGAACTGCGCCCGCTGTGGAACCGGACGGGACGTTCCCCAACGACAACCCCGGCAAGCACGATTTCTCGGCTTCGGGCAACTCGAACATCCCCACCACGGAGATGATTCAGCAGTATGTCTTCCGGGGCGAGCTGGATACGGTCACAGAGACCGACATCACCGTTGTCGACAAGGACAACTACAAGACGGTGCTGAACGACGACCTGCTGGGCTGCCTCGTCCGTTTCAACGGACTTCGCAGCAGCTATACGACCGTCGACAGCAACACTTATCCGAGCTATCTGGAGAACATCGACGGCGTGTACACCAACAAGTACTATCCCGACGAAGGACTCCCGATCACGTGGGCCTACAATTACGACAACACCAAGTATTACGGCTCGTCGCTCTTCACCTACGAGACGACGCCTTCGTCGCTCGAGTCGGGCAGTTACGTGGTTCGCGTCAGCGGTTATGCGCGTTTCGCCCTCAAGGAGCTGCCCGCCGACAATGCGATGGTGAACATCACGGCCATCTATACGAAATACTCGGCCCGCACGGGCGGCTACATCGCCTATCAGCTGCTGATAAGCAGCTATAAGGATATCGTGGAGTTGTAATTCCAACATCCGACAGCAATCGAACCGGAAGTCTTTTACGAGACTTCCGGTTTTTAATTCGGCGGCAGACACCGGTTGGATCCGTTCATCCTTTTCTGCGTTCATCGGTCTGCGGTACGTTTCGGCCCGGTTATGAGCCGATTGCCGACCTCGGGAGAACCGGGAAGATTCCCACGCTTCACTTCGTTCCGCTCGGAATGACAATCGAGTTTCGTTATCATCCTGAGGAGGAGCCGCAGCGCTTTTTATTGTCATCCTGAGGAGGAACCACAGGTTCCGACGTGAGGATCGACCGCTGTTTCCACAAGCATTAGCGTTGACAAAAAATCCGCAGGACGAAATATCCTGCGGATTTGTTACATTGAACGCTCTCGGCGTCTCAGAACTGAAGTTTCACGCCAGCAGTAAAGCCCACGCCGTAATCGCGGTAATAGGCCCAGTCATAGAGCTTCGCGTCGCAAAGATTACGCCCCTCGGCGAAAACGGTCACCTTGCGTGAAAGGAACCAGTTGAACCGCGCCGCAAGGTCAACCGTGACGGGGACTTTGAAATCGTAAAGGTCAATAACGCGACGAACGAGGTTCAACCCTGAATCTGAATCCTGCTCCGAGGGTTTCTCGTTGACGGATGTATAAGTCGTCCAATGACGTACGCCCTGCAACTGCGCCTCCACCTCCAACGACACCTTGCGCGCACGGTACTCGCCGCGCAGACGTGCCGTCAGTTGCGGACGACCGTATGCCAGCGTATAGGGCTTATTATTCTTGTAGTAGACATCCTGCGCCCCCTTGAACGAATGCGCATGCACTTCGCCGTCGAACGTGAACCGACTCGACAGACGCCACGCGAATTCGGCATTGAGCGAAAGATCCTTCAGGGTCATCGTATAGGGGATGTAAAACGACATATAACCGACATCGGCCCGTTCGTCGCGAACGTTATTCGGGATGAAACGGGCAACCCACTGCAACGCATTCTTTTCGTGCGCATAACCGACATAGAGATTATAGGAGAAGCGGCCGTGTCCCGCCGCACCCTTGATACCGCCCGTCACACGATGCTCCTCGGCATTGTGAATTATCGAAGCCGGATCGACATAGGGATTCAACCGACTCAGCGTCCGCATATCGTTGCGGCGCACCTGACCTGTCAACTCGGCATAAAGCATGAACTTGCCGTCGGCCGGATCGTAGACGATCGAAGCAGCAGGTAGGAACCGATTCTCATGCTCGCTCTGCGATTCCTTGTACACGATCCGAGGATCGGAGAGATCGCTGCCGGTAATCTTCTCCTGCTCCACTCCATCGCACACATAATCCAACCCTGCAGACCAGCGGAGTTTGCCGTGCCGGTAGGCGTAATGCAGTCCGAAAAGCAGCTGCGTCGAGCCGTAACCGAGCATATTGCGCCACGCTCCGTCGAAGTCGGCCTTGAACTCGAACACATGCCGCCCGAACGCCTTGGCCAATCGGATGCCGCCACCGCCCGACAATTCATGATAACGATCCCGATCGACACCCCGGTCATAGTAGACGGGCTGCATCTGCAATACGTTCAGAAAATAGCCTCCGCGCAGCTCGACATCGAAGTTGAAGCGGCTCAGATCGGTGAAATCGTCGCCGATACGCACGCTGAGCGCAGCGTCGTCGTAATGCTGCCGGTCGTTGGCGACCTTCGCAAAGGGATAATAGGACGTCGAACCGTCGCTCCCGTATCGGGTGCACCATGCCTCCGCCCCATCGAATCCGTAATTATGGTAAAGGCGGTTCGTCAGATCGAACTTGCCTTCCAACAGACGGCGACCGAGGTATTTGCCCGCCGCAGCGCCCAGACGGTTGTACATGCGCCACGAAGTAGGTTTCACACCGAAATCGTTACGGATCTTGGCCCAGTCGCCGGTGTGATTGAGGTAACCGACGGCATAGCCCGTGCCGGGATTCTGGGTCGAAGCGTAGAGATCGAGCACCGAGTTGAGCGGCGCGCCGGCTCCGACCTTCAAATAGAACGGACGCGGACGGTTGAACTCCCAGTAGGTCACCGACGCCGGACGAAACGGCTCGGTCGAGAGGTTGGTCGCCAACGCCGACGGCGTGACGGTATAATCGATTTCGGGCCGTAACCGCACCGTATCGGTCATGTCGGGCACGATGGGCAGTTTGACGGCCTTCGACACCTCGGGAACATACGCTTTGGTCACCTCGACCTGTTTGGTGACCTGCGCCCGCAGAGGCACACCGCAGAACAACACGGCGGCAGAGAGGATAAGAACTCTTTTCATGGCTATTTCTTCAATTTTTCGATCCGCACCTTCGCCTCGGCCACGATGCCGTCGTCGGCAGGCGAATATCCGTCGACAATACTCTGATAGGTAGCGCGCGCTTGGAACATATCGTCACGCCCGACATAGATATCGCCCAGTGCGATATAAGCCTTCGCCACCCAGTAAGCATGGGACGAACCTTTCTCCGCAAAGGCGAAGATCAGCTTCTCGGCGCCGGCAGCATCGCCCTCGGCAAGCGTCGCTTCGATCACGCGATAGGCCGACTCGGCCCCTTCGGCCGTCTTGACCTCACGGCTCAGTTCGCGGTAGAGCGGCAGCGCTTCGGCCTGCTGTCCTTTGCTTCTCAGGATCGCCGCCCGCGCGAATTTCGCCTCGCGCTGCGCCGTCGCACCGGCATCGGCCAGAGCCTCCACCTCCTCAGCGGCGGCCAGCGTCGCCGCATCGTCGCCTCCGACCTCTACCGACCGGAAATACCCCGTCGCAGCGGCAGCCCGTTCGTCGGCACTCTGCACGACGTCGTACAGCGCACGGTAAGCCTTCGCAGCCTCTTCGTGACGGCCCGCCTCGGAGGTCAGCTTCGACAGCGTGCCGAGCGTCCAGACCGTATAGGGATTGGTCGGACGGGCGGCCAGTTCGGTCAGCGTCTCGATCGCCGCATCCGTCTGCTTCTCCTTGAGATGGCAGTCGCTCAGGTAGAAGAGCGCATCGTCGGTATAATACCCCTTCGGATAGTTCCGAAGATAGCTTTTCAGCGATTTCGCAGCGGCATCGGCTTTTCCCGAAAGATAGATTCGACGCGCCGCGGCGAACGACAGCGAGTCGCGCGCCATCGCGCTCATATCGCACTCCGCGCCGACTTTTTCGGCGTAGGCGAAATAACCGTCCACATTGCCGTCGGCCACGTAAATCTCGCGGATGCCCTGCAATGCGTCGCGCGCCGAAGCCGAACCGGGCGCCGACTCGACGACACGTTCGTAATAGCGGCGCGACTGCTCGGGCTGCCCCAGATTGAGGTAGGCCAGCCCCAGATCGGAAAGCGCCGGCGTATAGAACGGCGAATGGGGATTCTCCTCGACGAACTTCGACAGCACCTTCGCGCCGTCGCCGTAACGCTCCGAAGCGATATAGGTGCGTCCCAGCTCGTAGGTGGCATCGTCGACATAGTCGCCCCGATCGGCGGCGACGATGCGCTTGAGCGTCTCGATTTTCTGCGGTCCGCGATCGAGAATACCCAGCGTCACGGCACGCTGGAAATCGGCGTAATACTTTTCGTTCGTACCGACGGCCGCCGCCTTTTCATAGGTCTCCAATGCCGCCGGGAACTGCCGCAGCGCATAACGGGCATCGGCTTCGCGGTTGAGCGCATCGGCCTTGTAGCGGTCGGCGGCAGGATAAAGCAGATTGAAGCGGGCGAAGGCAGCATAGGCGTTCGACATATCGCCCCGATCGAAATAGCAGTACCCCAGATTGTAATGCGCCATGGCGTATTCGGCCTCGGAGCGCGGCGCACGGTGCAGATACTCCTTGTAATGGCGTTCGGCTTGGGCATAATCGCCGCGCGCGAAGGCGATCTCGCCCAGCCAGAACTGCGCCAGCGCCCCGTACTTGGGGCTGACGTTGATCGCCGCCGACTCCGCGAGACTCTGCGCTGCTCCCTCCAGATCGCCGCGCGAATAGGCTTCCAGCCCGCGGAAATAGGAGATTTTCTGCAACGCCGCCTTGTGGTTGTTGTCGGGCGAGGGATAGTGTTTGAGCGCCGTGTAAGCCGCATCGTAATTCCGCGAATTGTAGTAGGCGGCGATCAGCAGCTCGCGTGCCTGCACGGTGCGCTCCGAAGCAGAATACTGCGCGATATACCGATTCAGCACATGGATCGCCTCGTTGAAGACGCCGCCGCCCAGTTCGTATTGCAGCTTGCCGTAGTTGAACAGCGCATCTTCGGCGATCGCGGCGTCAAACGACTCGTTGGCCGCCATGGCGAACGACTGCATGGCGCGCTGCTTGTCGCTGCTGCGCAGATAGCAGTCGGCCAGATGGTAGGAGGCGTTCTGCGTCAGCGCATCGTCGGCGCCGCAGACCTGCTGCAAATAAGGCAGCGCCTCGGTGTACCGCGCCTGCCGGTAGAGACTGTACCCGAACAGATAATTCTCGCTGCGGCCCATCGTGCCGCCGTCGCGGCGATAGGCGTTCATAACCTCCTCGGCACGGCCGTAATCGCCCAGATGAAACCACCCTTCGGCCACGATGCGCTCCAGTTCGGTGCGGCGTTCTCCCGCCGCACGGTCAATAAGCGACCCGCCCGTCGTGACCACATAGCGGTAATTTCCCTCGTTGAACTCGATCTGCAACAGATAGAACGGTGCTACGGAACCGTACGCTTCCGAACGGCTCAGCTCCGTAAATCCGGCTTTGGCCGTAGCATTATCCCCCCGTACATAGGCGATATAGGAGATGTAATAGAGGGCGTGTTCCGCATATTCGCTCGGCGAGGGTATGCGCTGGAAATAATGCAGCGCATCGTCGTAATCGCCCTGCTGGAACCGAATGTATCCCATGCGGATGTCATACTGCTGACGGTGCTCGGGCGACAGCGTATTGTAGTCGACCCGCGCGAAAGCCCGCTGCGCATCGTCGTACCGCCCTGCCGTACACTGAAGCGACGCAAGGGCGAACTCCACGTCGTTGACATAGACCGATTCGGGATGGCACCGCAGGAAATCGGCGAGCCGCTTCTCGGCCCCCGCCTCTTTCAACTCCATGGCGCACATCGCCGTGTAATAATCGGCTTCGGCACACAGCGGCGATTCGGGCTGCGGAACCGCTCCGCAGACGGCGGCGAACTCCTGCTTGGCATCGGCCCAGCGGCCCAGTGCATAGAGCTCGCGGCCTCGTTTGAAATGGTCCCGGCCATCGGGCGTCAACACCGACGCACCCGCCTCGCACCAGAGGCAGCCCAGCGCCGCGATCAATACTATCACTCCTTTACGCATCGTTCGATTTCATTGAACGGCGTCCCCTTCCGCCGGCATCGGCTGAAAAGGTTTCGCCGGATAAAACAATCGGACAAATATACGTAAATTTGCAAAGAATTCCTCACGGCAGCGGATGAAAAAAGGACGGGAGCAACCTATCTGTCGCTCCCGTCTTACTCTTTCCGCACTCCGTCAACGTATGTCGCAGCAGTTGCGTTTCTCAGAGATCGTTCCGTCGTCGAGTACGACCATCCCGTTGAAGGCGCGCAGCATGGTTTTGAGCGTCGTAGCGTCGATATTGTAACAGCGTACCGCCGCACTGCCGGCAAACGAACGGTAGGTCACGCCGTGAAGCCGTTCGGGCGTGAGACAGACCGCCAGCGCACCTTCGGCGGCAGCTCGGTCCGCCACCTTGCCAAAACGGCGCTCGCAGGGGGCGTCCAGCCCTTCGGAGTCGGTGATGCAGAGCATATAGACCCGTCCGGGGCGGGTCAGCAGCTGCTCGGTAGCGTCGCCTTCGTCATCGCGCAGCGAAAACTCCGAAAGCGTGGGATCGACCTTCGGCTCATCAAGCTCCTCGGTGCGGGTATCGACCCACTCCCACCGTTCGGCATCCTGCCACTCGGTGTCGCCGAGCGAGAATTCGCGCAGGCGCCCCGTCTGCCGGTCGCGATAGATCAGCACCGTCTCCCCCGTCTCCGTTTCCGGCGAATAGGCATTCATCGCCTCATAGATGTTCACCCCCACTTTGAAGGGACGAAAATCGATCAGCGGCAGATGCAGATAGCAGTAGATTCCCAGTCCCATCGCAATGGAGAAAAAGAGCACGGTGCACCCCACCTCCGCCTTCGAAAAGGCGAAGATGCGGTCGCGGCGATACCGCCACCAGACGACCACCGACAGCGGAAGCAGCACCATGTTTTTAGCGAACGTCGCCCAAGGAGTGAGCTTAACGGCATCGCCGAAACAGCCGCAATCCTCGACCGGCAGCCACGTAGCGCTCAGAAAGGTCAACCCCGTGAAGAAGAGCATCGAAGCCAGTGCAAAGATCGAAATCAGCCGCATACGCACCTTGAACAGCAGCATGAGTCCCATCATCAGCTCGGCGCCGCACAACCAGATCGAGAAGCCGAAACGCAGACTGCTCAGCGACTCCAGACCGTAGATCGAGAGGTACTCCTGCACTTTGATCGCCGTACCCCACGGATCGACCGTCTTGACGAACCCCGAAAATATGAAGGTCACGCCCAGCACGATCCGACACGCGTGCGCCAGCAATTTGAAAGCCCTGTTACGCATCGGCGTCAGCGTTTAACAGCGGTGCGAGCGCCGCTTCGATTTTCGAAAAGATCTGCTCCGGCGCAGCCATCGAACCGTCCGTGGCGCAGCAGTCGACGACACGGAACGTCTCGTCCTCGCGCGCAGCCTCCAGATAGACCTCGCGCACGCGCTGCTGCAAATCGAGCGACGCCTCGTGGATATCATGCGCCCCCTGCAAATAGTCGCGGTCGTCGCCCTCGCGCGCCTGCGTCAACTTACGCTCGGTGAATGAAAAGGGAACGTCCAGAAACAACGATACGTCGGGACGCGGAAGACGGTAATAGCCGTACTCCGTATCGAGAATCCAGTTTTTCAGCGCACGGCGCTCCTCCTCCGAGGAGAGCTTCGCACACTGGAACGCCACGTTCGAATAGACGTAACGGTCCAACACCACCGCTTCGCCCCCCGCAAGCCACTGTCGGATCATGGAGGCCGCATCGCCCCGATCGCCGGCAAAGAGCAACGCCACCAGATAGGGATCAACAGCCTCGACCGCTCCCATTTCACCGCGCAGGAAGCGGGCGATCAAATCGCCGAAAACCGGCGCATCGAAGCGCGGGAAATGGAGGTAGCGACACGTTGTGCCGCGCCGCGCGAAAAGCTCCTGCAACATACGGATCTGGGTCGACTTTCCCGCTCCGTCCAATCCTTCGAGTACGATAAACATATATCAGGCAGTAGTTTTATTCATATTCAGCGCAGCATCTTCACTGCCCGTTCTACCCCGGCCGCAAGCGCATCGATCTCCCCACGCGTGTTGTACATCGCCAACGACGCTCGGCACATGCCCGTCACGCCGTAATGGGTCATCACCGGCTCAGCGCAGTGCTGTCCCGTCCGCACGGCGATCCCCAGCTTGTCGAGGATCATTCCCATATCGTAGGGATGTACTCCCTCGACCGTGAACGACACGATGGCGCATTTGTCAGGCGTCGTGCCGTAGATCCGCAGCCCGTCAATGGCCGAAAGCCGCTCGGCGGCGTAGGTCAGCAAACCGTGTTCGTAAGCTTCGATTTCGACCGGATCGAACTGTTCCACATAGCGGATCGCCTCGCCCAGTCCGATCGCTCCGACGAAATTGGCCGTGCCGGCTTCGAATTTCAACGGCAGCGGTGCATAAGTCGTCTGTTCGAACGACACCCTATCCACCATATCGCCGCCGTAGAGAAACGGAGGCATTGCATCGAGCAGTTCGCGCCGTCCGTAGAGCACACCGATTCCGGTCGGGCCGTAGAGTTTATGCCCCGAAAAGGCATAGAAGTCGCAATCCAGCGCCGCGACATTCACGCCGCCGTGCACAATGCCCTGACAACCGTCCACGCAGACCAGTGCGCCGGCGGCGTGCGCAGCCTCGACGATCGGGCGCAAGTCGGGCCGCGTGCCGAGCGTGTTGGAAGCCTGCGTGACGGCGACCATGCGCGTGCGGTTGTCGATCAGTCCGTCCAGCCGTTCGATCATCAGTCGCCCTGCGTCGTCGAAAGGAAGCATCCGCAACTCTGCACCCTTGCGGCGGGCGATCGCCTGCCACGGAACGAGGTTCGAGTGATGCTCCATCTCGCTCACGACGATGTTGTCGCCCGCTTTCAGGAAGGTGTCGCCCCACGCATACGCCACCGTATTGAGCGACGCCGTCGCCCCTGCCGTGAAGATCACCTCCTCGCGGTGCGCAGCGCCGATATAAGCGCGAATACGATCGCGCGCCGCTTCGTAACGCTCCGTCGCCTCCTCGGCCAAACGGTGCACGCCACGGTGGATATTCGCGTTCAACTCCCGATGCAGATAATCGACCGTATCGATCACGCATCGAGGCTTCTGGGCCGTTGCTCCGCTATCGAGATAAACCAGTGGGCGACCGTAGACTTCGGTCGCGAGCAGCGGAAAATCGGCACGTATTTTTTCGACGTCAAACATGGTTACATTCGTTCGAGTTTCGCCACGATCATCCGGTAAAGTTCCTCACAGACCGGCTCGACAGTACAATGTGCAGCGATCGCTCCGACGAACCCCTCCATCTGCAACCGCCGCGCCTGCTGTTCGTCGAGGCCACGCTGCCGCATGTAAAGGATCGCTTCGTCGTCCATTTGCCCCACCGTAGCACCATGAGTACACTTTACGTCGTCGGCATAAATCTCCAACTGAGGCTTGGCAACGATGTGCGCACCGGTCGACAGTTCGATATTGCGACTCGTCTGCTGCGCGTCGGTGCGCTGCGCATCGGGCGCTACATAGACCAGCCCCCGAAAAGTACCGGTCGCCTCGCCGCCCGCAACGCCCTTGACGAGCGAACGACTGCTGCAATCGGGTACATTGTGATTGACCCGCACATCGACCTCGCAATGCTCCTTGCCCGTTGCCAGAAAAAGCCCGTCCAACTCGCTGCGGGCGAATGCGCCGTCGAGATCGATGCGGCAGCTCACATTGGCGCTCGCCAGTTCAGCCATCGTCACTTCGCAAAGGCTACCGCACCCCTGATGAATCGAACAGTCGACAAATGCCTCTCCAATAAACAGCTCTACAACAGATAATTTTGCATTCTCACCTACATCGATACTCAAAGTCACTGAAGCAGGTTTCGTATGGACGACCACCAGCTGCGCCGTATCGCCCTTGCCGACTGCGACGGCATACTTCGTCGGGTCAAGCAGCGTATAGACCGGCCCGTCGACCAACGTCGCACACTGGCCGCACAACGCTTCGAACCCCTTGCCCCCGATCCAATCCAGCTGCTCCATCACGCCTCCTTGTAATCGTTGATGAGCCAATCGTAGCCCTCCTTTTCGAGTTTGAGCGCCAACGACTTATCGCCCGAATGGATAATGCGCCCCTTGTAAAGCACATGCACGTAGTCAGGAACAATATAGTCCAGCAGACGCTGGTAGTGCGTGATAACCACCGTAGCGTTCTCGGGCGTGCGGAGTTTCGTGACACCCGTGGCGACGATGCGCAGGGCGTCGATATCCAGTCCCGAATCGGTCTCGTCGAGAATCGCCAGCTTCGGTGCGAGCACCGCCATCTGGAAAATCTCGTTCTTCTTCTTCTCGCCGCCCGAGAATCCCTCGTTCACCGAGCGCGACATCAACTTGGAATCAAGCTCCACGACAGCACTCTTCTCCTTCATCAAACGCAGGAACTGAGAGGCCGTAAGCGGCTCTTCTCCACGATATTTTCGTTGCTCCTGCACGGCCATCTTCATAAAGTTGGCCATCGATACCCCGGGAATCTCGACCGGATACTGGAAACCGAGGAACAACCCCAGCCGCGCCCGATCCTCGATCGGCATCTCCAGCAGATCGCGCCCCAGAAAGGTCGCCGACCCCTCGGTAACAGTAAATTTCTCATTACCGGCCAGCACCGACGCCAGCGTACTCTTGCCCGAGCCGTTGGGGCCCATGATCGCATGAACTTCGCCGGCCTTCACCTCGAGATCGATGCCCCGCAGGATCTCCTTATCGTCGACCGTGGCGTGTAAATTCTTAACGGAAAGCATATTTCGTTTACTTTATGTTCAACTTTAGCCTACCGACCCTTCAAGGCTGATAGACAATAATTTCTGTGCTTCAATAGCGAACTCCATCGGCAACTTGGCCATCACCTCCTTGGCAAAACCGTTGACGATCAGCCCCACGGCATCCTCGGTCGACAAACCGCGCTGGTTGCAGTAAAAAAGCTGCTCGTCGGAGATTTTCGAAGTCGTAGCCTCGTGCTCGACGACTGCCGTGCGGTTGGCGCACGCAATTTCGGGAAAGGTATGTGCGCCGCACGTGGAACCGATCAGCAGCGAGTCGCACTGCGAATAGTTGCGGGCCCCCTCCGCATCGCGCGCCACCTTGACCAGTCCGCGGTAGGTGTTCTCGCTCCGTCCCGCCGAAATACCCTTCGAAACGATCCGGCTGCGGGTGTTGCGGCCGATGTGGATCATCTTGGTGCCGGTATCGGCCTGCTGGAAATGGTTGGTCATCGCCACCGAGTAGAACTCCCCCACCGAATTGTCGCCCAACAGCACGCAGCTGGGGTATTTCCACGTGATCGCCGAGCCGGTCTCGACCTGCGTCCACGACAGGCGGGCATTCTCGTGACACAGCCCGCGCTTGGTGACGAAGTTGTAGATGCCGCCGCGCCCCTCCTTGTCGCCCGGATACCAGTTCTGCACGGTCGAATACTTCACCTCGGCGCCGCGCTCGACGATGATCTCCACCACGGCGGCGTGCAGCTGGTTCTCGTCGCGCCGCGGGGCGGTGCAACCCTCCAGATAGCTCACGTAAGCCCCTTCGTCGGCGACGATGAGCGTGCGCTCGAACTGCCCCGTACCCTCGGCATTGATGCGGAAATAGGTCGACAGCTCCATCGGGCAGCGCACCCCCTTGGGGATATAGCAGAACGACCCGTCGGAGAAGACCGCCGCATTGAGCGCCGCGTAGAAATTGTCGGTGCAGGGCACCACGCTGCCCAGATACTTCTTGATGAGATCGGGATAGTCGCGGATCGCCTCCGAGATCGAGCAGAAGATGATGCCCTTCTCGGCCAGCGTCTCCTTGAAGGTCGTCTTGACCGACACGGAGTCCATGACGGCGTCGACGGCCACGCCCGCCAGCTGCATCTGCTCCTCGAGCGGGATGCCCAGCTTGTCGAACGTGCGTTTGAGTTCGGGATCGACCTCGTCCATCGAACCGAGCTTGGGCCGTACCTTGGGCGCGGCGTAATAGATGATGTTTTGGAAATCTATTTCGGGAATTCGGAGGTGGGCCCATGTCGGAGGCTCCATCTTGAGCCAGTGTCGGTAAGCCTTGAGACGCGATTCGGTCATCCACTCCGGTTCGCCTTTTTTGGCCGAGATCAGACGCACCACCTCCTCGCTCAGACCGCGCGGAATCGTCTCGGTCTCGATGTCGGAGGTGAAGCCGTATTTGTACTCCTGGCCCTCGATCTCCTTTATGATGTTATCCTGTTCTGACATACCTGTGAAAATATCATGCAAATGTACAAAAAAAATGCAGAACGTACAATGAGCGGGAAAAATCGGCGGCGAAGCGCAGAATCGGCGGACGGCGCAGGCAGCAGGAGCGGCAGGCGCAGCACAGGCGGCAAGAGGCACAAGAGCAGCAGGCAATGCGGAAAATCCCGCGCGGCGCCCAAAACAGAGGGGCCGAATCGAAGGGACGCCGCAAAATCCGGCGGAAAAACGCATCGGAAACCGGAAAACTTGCGTATCTTCGTCTCCCAAAATCACAGAATCAGGATGGACAGAATCGAAGAGATCGCCCGCTGCAACCGGCTGCGGGCAGAGGAGGTGATCCGCGACTCGCAGCTCGTGGAGATCTGGCGGTCGGTCGGTGCCGAGGCGCATCCGGTCGGGTCGCTGCGGTCGGGTCTGCTGATGAAGCACCGCGACATCGACTTTCACATCTACTCGTCGCCCCTGCGGCTGGAGGAGAGTTTTGCAGCGATGGCACGGCTTGCGGCCGATCCTGCCGTGGGACGCATCGAGTGCCGCAACCTGCTCGCGACCGACGAGGCGTGCATCGAGTGGCACGCAATGTACCGTGACCGAGATGGCGAGGAGTGGCAGCTGGATATGATCCATATCGTGCGGGGTTCGCGCTACGACGGTTACTTCGAGCGCGTGGCCGACCGGATCGCCGCCGCACTGACGCCCGAGACGCGACGCGCCATCCTGCAACTCAAGTACGACACGCCCGACGACGTGAAGATCGCCGGCATCGAGTACTACGTGGCCGTGCTGCGCGACGGCGTGCGCACTTACGACGCCTTCGCCGAGTGGCGGCACAGCCATCCGCTCACGGGCGTCGTCGAATGGATGCCCTGATGGCAGACGGAAGCGCGGCCGAAACCAGCGGCCTCCCGATTCGCAAATCGGCTGCTCAGCAAACCTTTTCGTCGTCGAAGGTGAAAAAGGTCTCCATCTCCTCGATGAAGGAGTCGTTTTCGAGTTCTTCGAGCACGAAGGGCTTCATCCCGACGGCCGACAACTCGCCGGAGATCAGCTTGACCGTGCGTTCGATGATGCGTTTGACCGGATGGAGGAAGTAGGCCGAGATGTAGGGCGCGGCCGTACCGCTGTTGCGGCGCACGACGATCGTATGCCGGGTACCGGGAATCCGCGCCAGCGGCTCGCCGTCGTCCTTGTCGAGGTCATAGGTGTCGAAGTTGAAGTTGCTCTCGGAGAGAGTGAGCAGAAACGACGTGTCGTCGATATAACGCACGTTGTCGACCAGCATATCCTTGGCGAAATCGCCCACGTCCAGTTCCGAATCACGGTGGAAATCGGCCATATCGCGAAAAACGACCCGCACGAGGATATCTTCGGGTGCAAGATCCATATAACGGAAGGTACGCAGATGACGGATGATCTCATCGACATAGAAATTGCGGTGAGCATCGAAACGACTGAGATTCGGATTAGTCATAATAATCTGATTATCTGGTTATCGAAACAGTCTACACGAAATACTGAAGGAGCCTCGTCCGCAATTGCCGGCAGCAAGCGGAGCAGCTCCGAAAGCGTTCCCGCACAATCCGTTTGCGCACAAACATCGCGCCGCAGCGACAGAAAAATGCGGGGAGACACTATTACGCTTCCACAAGAGAGTAAATGCTACAATGTACGTAATAGGCTCCCCGCTCCTGTCGCGTCGAACGGGAGCAGAGAAATCCCGTCTACGGCAATGCAAAACGGCGGTTCCTGTCAGACTTCCGGTAAGCAATACCGGCACGACCGCAAGGGCCGAGAAACCGCCGTTGTATCAAACGGTTGAATTTCTTTCGTCCATTTCTCGCCTCGGCATAGCCCGAACTTTGTTCGGCTCTGCGCTCGGCTTAACGAAAACGGTTGAATTTCTTTCGTCCATTTCTCGCCTCGGCATAGCCTGAACTCTGTTCGGCTCTGCGCTCGGCTTAACGAAATGGTTGAAAAAAGCCGGAGCGGACGCCGAAATACGAGGCTGTTCGATCTCTTCCGAAATGGGGAGCGTCCGGCTCCGGCAGGTTTAAAAACGGCACTTCCCAAAAGCATATTCCACTTTTCGTCTACTCCTTTTCTATCCTAATCCATTGTATGATTCGGGGAGCTGCCGTTCGTAAAAGAAGCCGGAACCGCACGTGCGATGCGCCGTCTCAAATAGGCCGAAACGACGGTCGATCAGGGCGTCTCCGGCTTACCCGCGACAATAGGGATATCGGGCAGCTGTCCGGCGTGTAACGTCGCGGCAGTGCACGCGGCGTCGGGGAGACACGGCCGAACGGATGGACAACCTTTGTAAGTTGGAAATTGCCGGATCATATCGTCGGGGATTTGGAGCGTAAAAAAGGCCGGAGTGCAGCTCGAGAGCGCTTTACGATTGGCATGACAGACCAGTAAACAAGCGTTGCCGCCTCCAGCCATCCCCGAACGATACGTGTTTGGATGCTTCTTTCGTCCGTCGGCACAATACATGACAGCACCCGAGCGATGAAGATCGCCCGTCGGCACAAATGAAGAACCGGAACAGAAAGATGAAAGCCGTAACATAACGTCGGGGTTGGGAATTGAATCGAACTTCCTTTCGATGTACCCGACGTCTTACCTATGGACAAAAAATAAGGCAAGGACGCAGGTACAACCCCTATGACCGGCCTCGCGAGCCTTACTTCGGCAGCTGTCCTTACGCCCCTGCCGCCCCGACAGCGCATGTCGGGGCATAACAACAGGGGTTTCAGACAAGTTTATACCGAAGAAAACAAGCTATCGAAAAACTGATGATAGCAGGCGCGAGTTCGTCATAGGTACAAAGGTTGTCCTAACCTCTAAAATAGGTTACGGTCGAGCCGTAATAACATTGCAAAATTAACATAATTTCTTGTTTTAAAAAAATGGCCCGTATTGTACAGCCTTTTTCTAAGGCCAAAGATATATACTTTTTGTAAATGACAAATACACCTAAGATATATTTGTCATTATTGGGCTCATTTGTATAATGAGATAAAGGCGCAACAACGAATTAATCCATCTCGTAGCCACAAGACTAAGAGAACTGCGAGAAGAACGCGGATTATCCCAGTTAGTCGTTTGGGAAGATACAGACATAGATATGCACAAAGTCGAAGGAGAAATTTATAATATCACACTCAGCACAATTGCCGATCTCTGCGACTATTACAATATTACATTGAAAGACTTTTTCAAAACTATGCCAAATCCCTGATCGTGATGGAGACTCAGAGACATAATGAAATACTGATGCGCCAAGTCGCCAAAAAACTCAAAGCATTGCGCAAGGCGAAAGGGATAACTCAAGAGAAAGTATACAAAGATACAGGAATGCATATCGGACGGATCGAAGCCGGAAATTCCAATATAACGATCAGCAGTTTGTCGGATTTGTGCAAATACTACGAAATTTCTTTCGAAACATTTTTCGACGGCCTTCGAACCAAAGAATAGACTCAGCAGACCTTGAAAACGATGCAGCCGCCTCCGACCTATCTTCCGGCAGTTGCAGAATTGCAGGCGAACCGGATATGGCAATATTTTCTTGCAACAATAGCATAACTTATTTATTTCGAGTTATGACTATCCACAAAAAAAGACGCGGGCATTGTGCAATGTACTCCTTGGAAGGTCCGCTAAAACCCGTATAGACAATACAAAGCACAAGAGGCCCACGCCCGTAACGCGCGGTACATCCACAAAGACTCTACCCTTTGTGCCGGATTGTGGGCCGACAACTCGCGGAGCATCCTTGTGCCTTTGTCTCGACATTTGAAAATTTAGCCGTTTTCCGAAGAGACAAAGCAACAATCCGCCCTTTTCAGCGAATCGTCACTCAAAAGTAATATATTTTTTGAATTAGAGTAACGAAGGGCAAAGTATTTTTCATGTATTTTACATATGCATGAATATTTCGCATATAAAATCAAGTCAAATTTAATAGCACTTTAAATGCTTTTTTGATGATTCAAATATACATAATAATATTGAAAAGGAACAGCCTTACTGTTTGAAAATCATACTCTTTAAGCCGTTTTATACTTTACGTGTCTAAAGGCTTTTATTAGCTAACATACAATAAGTAGTAAATCCTGTTCTTTGTGATATGAAAAAGCGACAACGTAACGAAAAACTAATCAAAGCTGTCGGGCTGCGGCTTCGACAGTTGCGGGAAACAAACGGATTGTCGCAAGAGAAAGTGTTGTTTCAGAAAAACATTCATCTGTCGCGCATTGAAAATGGGTATAAAAATATAACCATCAATACGTTGGTTGAATTGTGCGACAGCTACAATATTACACTGCACCAATTCTTTAAAGGGTTGGAATATGATTAACCTTGAACGAAATAACGACGTACTGCTGAAAATCGCGGCAAAATCCAGAATACTGCGTCGCAAAGCTGGTTTAGCCCAAAAAGCCGTAGCAAAAGATACAGGACTGAACATCGGCAATATCGAGGCGGCACGATCCAATATCAACATCACCTCTCTCAAACTTCTTTGCCGCTACTATGGCGTGACCCTCGACGAGTTCTTCGACGACATGGATTTATAATCCGTAATGCAATCGTCCCCTTCGCATCCATCGTCGGAGACTGCAAAATAAGCAATATTATATTGTATTACCCTCGTTTGGCAATACTACATTGCACAATACAATACAATATATCATAATACATAATCAATATTTGATTGTACTTCTTCGCCCCCGACAACTCTCTTCTTTTGGATTCGACTCGATAATTCGCATTTATTATTGTATTATTATTTAGTGTTTATTGCATACGAATAACAGAAACTGGATTCACGCAGCGGGAAAAACGGTTAATCGATTCCGAAAGTCTTTCGGGATTGGTCGTACACAAAAACCGCAGGCAACGACAAACATCAGAGCCGAAAACGGTCTTACACCGCTGCCGATTCTACCCCGCGCCGCTGTTCGAAAAGAGTGCGATTAAATATATTATTACATAGAAGACCGAGAAACAATAATGCAATTATTTATTTGATAGACGGGAGATAAAAACAATATATTATTGTATCGCTGTCTGGAGCAGGGACGAATCAATACAATCAATAATTGTAATACAAGCAGGGATTCCATCGCCTGTAAATCGAAAATCCGCATCCGGCGCAGGAATTTACGCTCGGTCAGCCGTCGATGTCTACACAGTCCCCGCCGCACGCAGCACACACGAAGCCCGCACTGTCCCCACCACACGCAACCCAAACAGTCCCCGCCGCACATAGCCCGCACAGTCCGCACGCAGCCCACACAGCCCACACAGCCCACACCACACACCGGCGCTCGCTCCTCGAATCGAAAATTCAGCCGAAGCAGCGCCTAACGCCCTCCGATGCGGGCTGCTGGACTGAACGCCCAAGACTCGAGGAGAAGAAAAAGAGCCGCAGGCGGAATGCCAACGGAGGATTTTCGGTTGCCGCAACACGAAAAAAGTCAGGCAGAACAAAAAGAAGCGGAATTTTATTTGGTAATTCGGCATTTTTGACTTACTTTTGCTCCGCGTTTGCTGAAATTCAGTTGCACGCATTCACACGATTGGAGAGGTGGGTGAGTGGCTGAAACCACCGGTTTGCTAAACCGACGTGCTGGGCAACCGGCACCACGAGTTCGAATCTCGTCCTCTCCGCTCGCTGAGCACGATTCCGTCCCTTTCCCGGGACGGAATTTTTCGTTTGGCCCCTCCCCTCCAAGCCCACCACCATCATTAAAACGTTTTAAAATCCAATAAAACAGAACGATTCAATAGTATTTATGGAATTTCCAATAAAATACTTCATAAGAATCAAAAATTAATATTACTTTTGCTATACAAACTAAAACGTTTTAAATGAAATCGATCGACAAAACCGTATGCAGTCTGGCTCTGCTCGCACCGCTTGCCGCGATACAAAGCGCAAACGCCGGACAACGACCGAACATCATCTTCTTTCTGGTGGACGATTTCGGCTGGACAGAGACTTCACAGCCCTTCGGCGAAGAGACCTACCCCAACAACCTCCGTTTCCACACGCCCAACATGGAACGACTGGCGCGCATGGGCGTCGTGATGACCAATGCCTACGCCTGTCCCGTGTCGACCCCCACCCGAGCCAGTCTGATGACGGGAATGAACGCCGCACACATGGGTATCACGTCGTACTGCTCCTTATATAAAGATACCTGTTCCGACGCGATCGGCGGTCGACCGGGGACGACGAACGACAACGAGGACGATATTTTCGCCCACTCCGAATGGAACTACAACGCACTGTGTCCCGTCGCCTTCCGGAACGAGGCCGACAGCCTCACCTACGGAATGAACCGCACGTTCTACGCCACGCCGCTTGTGGAGATTCTCCGCGACGCAGGCTACCACACCATCCACGTGGGCAAGGCGCACTGGGCTCCGACGGGAACCCCCGGATCGAACCCCTACAACATGGGCTTCACGGTCAACATCTCGGGTTCGGGCAACGGACATCCCCAGAGCTACCAGCCCGACGATCATTTCGGCAACCTTCCCAAACAAGGCACTTACGCCTCGGTGCAGAACATGTCGCAGTACTACGGTTCGGGGATCCACCTGACCGAAGCGCTGACGCTCGAAGCGCTCAAGACGCTGGAGGATCCGATCCGCCGCAAGCAACCCTTCTACCTCTACTTCGCCCACTACTCCAACCACACGCCCATTCAACGCGACGAACGGTTCATCCAGCGTTATCTCGACGCAGGCATGGACGAACAGCAGGCCCGCTACGCCTCGATGGTCGAAGGGATGGACAAGAGTCTGGGCGACGTGCTCGACTACCTCGAAGCGAAGGGAATCGCCGACGAGACGATCATCCTCTTCATGTCAGACAACGGCGGTCACTGTCTGGGACAGGACAAGGGCGGACAACCCCATACGCAGAACCTGCCTCTGCGCGAGGGCAAAGCCTCGGTATACGAAGGCGGCATCCGCGTGCCGCTGATGTTCCGCTGGCCGAGGAAAGCGGCGGAAGGGACGCGCATCAACACGCCGGTCATCAACGAGGACATCTTCCCCACGATCCTCGAAATGGCAGGCGTCAAAACGTATGAAACCGTGCAGGAGTGCGACGGTGAAAGTCTCGCAAAGCTTATCACCGCGGGTTCGAAGATGGCGGCAAAAGCGCAGCGACGCGGCGAGATCACGACGCTGCACGAAGCCAACGCCTTCGTCGTACCGGCTTCGGTGTCGGGCATCGACCCCGAGCGCGAACTGATCTTCCACTATCCGCACCAGTACCGCGTCGAGGATCAGGACGATATCGACTTCATGAGCGCGATCCGCAAGGGAGACTGGAAGCTCGTCTACCGGATGCACACGGGCGAACTGGAACTCTACAACCTGCGCGACGACATCGGCGAACGCCACGACCTCGCGGCCGACAACCCCGAGCGGGTCGCCGAGCTGGCGAAAGCGCTGGGCGACCGGCTGCGCGGCTGGAACGCCTCGATGCCGACGGTACGCGCGACGGGCAAGAAGGTGCCGATGCCCGACGAGTTGTAAAAACTCGGATATGCGAGCACGGCAGTCCCGATCTGCCGACGCCCGCTTCCGCAAAACGACGTCCTGATTTCTCGTGATGAGAAATCAGGACGTATCCTTTCGGAGCAAAGCCGCACAACCGGTCGCAGGGACTCCCTACTCGATCCCTTCCAGCCGACAGATGAAACGCACGGCGACGGGATAACCTGCCGTGGGCATATTTCCGTGATTGTAACCATCGAACTCACAGAGCGTCACGTCCTTGTGCCCGATGAGCCGCATCATCCGCCAGAAATAGGCCGTCTCCTCGTAGCGGCCGTTCATCTCCAGCTCGCGGTCGCCCGAAAGAATCAGCATCGGCGCACAGTCTGCGCGCACGTAGTAGAGCGGTGCAGTATCGTCGATGAACGGCTGCAATTCACTCATCCCCATCGCCTTGCGAGCAGCGAAATGAGTGATGGCGTGACCGCTGAACGGGATGATGCCCGCCAGCGAATCGGCCTCCTTGCCGTAGCGTGCCAACCGCGAGCGGTCCAACCCCACCATATTGACCAGATAGCCGCCCGCGGAGTGACCCGCGATGTAGATTTTCGAGGGGCTGCCGCCGTAGTCGGCGATATGGTCGAAGACCCACGCCACGGCCGCCGCCGCATCGTCCACGATGTCGAGCGTCTCAACCTGCGGAATCAGCCGGTATCCGACGCCTACGACCACGAAGCCCTTCTTCATCAGCCCCTGCGGTACAGCGCGTTTGCCGCCCGTGAGGCCGCCGCCGTGAAACCAGACCACCACCGGCGCATCCTTCGCATCGGGAAGGTAGGCCACGTCGAGACGGCACATCTGCTGCGCATAAGCGTCGGGCGCATCCGTGCGGTAGAGGATATCGCGTTCGAAGCGGTAGTCGGCGGCATAGGCCGCACAAGCGAACAGCAGACAAAAGAGAAAGAGAACGATTCGTTTCATGATTCGGAATATTGGATTCGTCGATAAATGTAACGAAAATCCCCGAAACGACAAAGGAGACTCCGCCTTTTCGGCGAAGTCTCCTCCGATTTCTGCAACGGCCGCGCCGTTAGTACTGCTCCTGCTCGTTGGGGAAATCCTGCAACTTGACGTCGGCGACGTACTGCCCTACGGCATCGGTCATCACCGTATGCAGGTCGGCATAACGGCGCAGGAAGCGGGGCGAAAAGCCCTTGTTGATGCCCAGCATGTCGTGGATCACGAGCACCTGCCCGTCGGTGCCGCCGCCGGCGCCGATGCCGATCGTGGGGATTGCCAACTCCTTCGATACGCGCTCGGCCAGCACCGCGGGAATCTTTTCGAGCACGACGGCGAAACAGCCGGCCTCTTCGAGCAAATGCGCGTCGCGCACCAGCTTCTCGGCTTCGGCCTCCTCCTTGGCGCGAACGGTATAGGTTCCGAACTTATGGATCGACTGCGGCGTGAGTCCCAGATGACCCATGATCGGAATGCCGGCCGTGAGGATGCGCTCGACCGATTCGAGGATCTCCTCGCCGCCCTCGAGCTTCACTGCGTCGGCCTCGGTCTCCTTCATGATGCGGATGGCCGAGTCGAGGGCGATCTTCGAATTGCCCTGATAGGTTCCGAAGGGCAGGTCGACCACCACAAGCGCCCGTCCGACGGCACGCACGACCGAACGGGCGTGATAGATCATCGCGTCGAGCGTGATAGGAACCGTCGTCTCATACCCCGCCATCACGTTGGCTGCCGAATCGCCCACCAGAATCGCATCGACACCCGCGGCATCGACGATCTTCGCCATCGAATAGTCGTAGGACGTAAGCATGGCGATCTTCTCGCCGCGATCTTTCATCTCCTTGAGCCGGAGGGTCGTAACCGCCCGAACTTTACTTTCAACAGACATTTCAATAAATTTAGGTTATCAAGTCCGAAAATCCATCTCTCTTTCGCACCGCAGTCAGGGTCTGCGGCCGCGGCTGCGACTCCGATTCCGCTGCGAATCCCCTCCGAGAAGAGGACTCCGCGCACGCCGAATCCGTGGGATGCAGCGCCGATGTCTACGGTTGCGGCCGCAAAGTTACGCTTTTGAACGAATCCGGCAAAAGAATTCCCACAAAACGACCCCGCCCGACACAGAAACGTTGAGCGAGTGCTTGGTTCCCAGCTGGGGAATCTCCACTGCGCCGTCGCACCGGTCGACCGCCTCCTGCGACACCCCCTCGACCTCATTGCCGAAGACGAGGGCATAACGCGCCTGCGCATCGATCGTCAGCGCGTCGAGCATCGCCGCGCCCTCGACCTGCTCGACGGCCAGCACACGGTAGCCTGCGGCGTGCAGTTCGTCGATGCACGCCACCGTCGAAGCGTGGTGCGACCACCTTACGCTCAGCTCGGCGCCGAGCGCCGTCTTATGAATCTCCCGATTGGGCGGCACGGCAGTGATACCGCACAGGGCGATCCGCTCGACGGCAAAGGCGTCGCCAGTGCGGAAGAACGATCCTACGTTCTGCGCCGACCGTACATTATCGAGCACGACCACCAGCGGCAGCTTCGGCATCGCGGCAAACGCTTCGACCGAAGGCCGGCACAACTCTTCATTCGTGATTTTTCGCATGACCAGCAGCTATTTTCGGAGGCAAAAGTAACATAAATCGGGATAAAATATGTAATTTTGGCGCGATATTCCTACATTCGACTATGAGCATCAAACAAATCCTCGGGCTGCTGACCGCCCTTGCCGTCGCAGGCGGCGTGCAGGCACAGCGCATCGGCTGGGAAGCGAATTTCAAAACCCGCTTCGACAACCGCGAATTCACGGGCAGTTCGTGCAACGAGTCGCAGACGATCTTTCTGGCCGATCTGTCGACGGCATTGACCTACAACTGGATGGAACGCAACACGCTCCGTTTCGGTGTGCAGATGCAGAAGGATTTCGGCGACAACCGCGACTATTTCTCGGAGGTGCGGCCGCTCGCAGCCTATGCCTACCGCGCCGAACGGCTGGGCGCCGACGTGGGTATCTTCTCGCGTGACGAACTGCGCGGCGACTACTCGCACGCCTTCTTCAACGACTCGCTGCGCGTCTACGACCCCACGATTCAGGGTATGGCCGTGCGCTACCGCTCGCGCAAAGGATTGCACGCCGAACTGGTGCTCAACTGGGAGGGGATGTATTCCGAATATTCGCGCGAGAAGTTCCGCATCTTCGGGGCGATTCATAAGGATTGGGAGCGCGATGCGGACAAGCGTTGGTACGTCGGGGGGGGGCTTTCGATGTTCCACTTCGCCAACAGCGCCCTGACCGAGGGCAATGTCGCGGACAATATGCTGGCGAACCCTTACGTCGGCTTCGCCAGCAAGCGGGCCGAGGTATTGCACCGCAACGCCGACGGCTCGGCGACGATCGAACGTCCCTTCTGGTACGACTTTCGCGCAGGTTTTCTATGGGCGCCGCAGCGCGACCGCATTGCGGACGAAGGATGGAAGGCCCCGATGGGCGGCGAGCTACGCGTGCAGCTGGGCTGGAAAGGGCTCGAATTCGAAAACAACCTCTACGTGGGCGAGAATCTGATGCCGTTCTTCGGCCGTTACGGGTCGGAACTCTACGCCGGCGAACGGTGGTACGGCACCCGCGACCACATCTACAACCGCACACGGCTGGGATACGAACGGTCGTTCGTCGACGATACAATCCGCGTAACGGCGGGGATGATCTTCCACACCGACGGCACGGGCCTCTATACGCAGCAGGTGGTGCAGGTAAGCGTGCGGCTGGGGAAAACGCTCTACGACGAGAAAAATCACCGGAGAAAATAACCGCAGCCGGAACTTTTTGCCTAATTTTGCATACTAATAATATCAATACGATATGTCTATCGAAACCAACGAACCTGCAGCGAAGGAGAAGTCGCTGAATTTCCTCGAAGAGATCGTCAAGGAAGCCGCCGATCGCGGCGTCGCCATACAGACCCGCTTTCCGCCGGAGCCTAACGGCTACTTGCACATCGGCCATGCGAAGAGCATCTGCATCAATTTCGGACTGGCGCAGAAATACGGCGGCAAATGCAACCTGCGTTTCGACGATACGAACCCCACGAAGGAGGACGTCGAATACGTCGATTCGATCAAGCGCGACATCCACTGGCTGGGCTTCGACTGGGCGCTGGAACGCTATGCGTCGGACTATTTCGACCAGCTCTACGACTGGGCCAAGCTGCTGATTGAAAAAGGGCTGGCTTACGTCGACGACCAGACGCAGGAGCAGATCCGCGAAGGGCGCGGCACGGTATCCGAGCCGGGCAGGGAGTCGCCGTGGCGCAACCGATCGGTGGCGGAGAACCTCGATCTGTTCGAACGCATGAAGGCGGGCGAATTCGCCGACGGCGAGAAGGTGCTGCGCGCCAAGATCGACATGGCGCACCCCAACATGCTCTTCCGCGACCCGATCCTCTACCGCATCATCCATGCGCACCACCATCGCACGGGCGACAAATGGTGCATCTATCCGATGTACGACTATGCGCACGGGCAGAGCGATTCGATCGAGCACATTACCCACTCGATCTGCACGCTCGAATTCGACGTCCACCGTCCGCTCTACGACTGGTTCATCCAAGCGCTCGGCATCTGGCCGTCGCACCAGTACGAATTCGCTCGATTGAACCTCACCTACACGATGATGTCGAAGCGCAAGCTGCTGAAACTCGTGCAGGAGGGCGCCGTGATGGGCTGGGACGATCCGCGTATGCCGACGATCTGCGCCCTGCGCCGCAAGGGCTACACGCCCGCTTCGGTGCGCGCCTTCGCAGAAATGGTAGGCGTCGCCAAGCGCGACAACGTGATCGATCTCGGGAAGATGGAGTACTGCGTACGCGAGGATCTGAATAAGGTGGCCGAACGCCGCATGGCCGTGCTCAACCCCCTGAAAGTCACGATCACGAACTATCCCGAAGAGAAGGTCGAACAGTTCACCTGCATCAACAACCCCGAGGACGAATCGGCCGGCACGCGGCAGGTTCCCTTCTCGCGCGAGCTGTATATCGAGCGCGACGATTTCATGGAGAATCCGCCCAAGAAATTCTTCCGCCTGCAACCGGGCGGCGAGGTGCGGCTGCGCTACTCCTACCTCATCAAGTGCGAGGAGGTGGTCAAGGACGCCGAGGGGAATATCGTCGAGCTGCGCTGCACCTACGATCCGCAATCGGGCGACGGTTCGTCGAGCGACGGCCGCCGCGTGAAGGGCGTCATCCACTGGGTATCGGCGCGGCACGCCCTCGAAGCGGAGATCCGCCTCTTCAACCCGCTTTTCACCAAGGAGAACCCCGACGACTGCGAAGAGGGACAGACGTGGGAGGACAACCTCAATCCCGAGTCGATGGTCGTGACGAAAGGCTGGCTCGAACCGTCGCTCGCAGGCGCCGAGCCGGGCAAAACCTTCCAGTTCGAACGCGTGGGCTACTTTTGCCCCGACACCGACACCACGCCGGAGCATCCCGTCTTCAACCGCACGGTGACGCTCAAGGATTCGTGGGCGAAGATCAACAAGTAGGAGTCCGGCAGTACGACCCAGAACCGTCCGCAGAGACGGCATGAAACCAAAGCACCCTGACGCAAGATGCGTTGGGGTGCTTTGGTTTCAAAATACAGAATGTCTATCGGGGAATACAGCTTAATAGTAAACAGACCAAAGAAGATTTTAGAAACTTTACATTTTAGATAGATACGGCTGACTAATGTTAAAGTAGACAGCCCCGCAATTGGTCGCGAGTGTAAAAAGACAACAGACTTATTTATCTAACGCTTCACCCACCACAGGCATTTGCTTTTCTAAAATATCATAAGAGTTCAACACGAGCATGACACCCGTCAATATTTGCATATTCTCAAGAAATGAAAAGGTCTCTCTATTTGAATTTACAAGTTCTTGCAATGAATCTATCTCTCTTTTAATGATTTCCAGCCTTTCTTTGTAAGCTTCATGAAGCACTCGCAGTTGAGCTTTCACTCCTTTTTTATTATTGGAGAGAACTGCTATTTGAAAATCAGAGAAGACGTCTTTAACATTTAAAGAAAGAATCTCTATTTTGGTGTTCAACGTGCTTATATCTGTATTTATCTTCAAATAAGCCAAATCATGTTCAAGTTTTGTTACTTTAACAGATAGGCTATCGACAACTACTTGTAAAGAGTCTGCCGATTGAGCGAATGTTCTTGCAGCACCTAACCTACATTATTCATAGTGGATTCATTTCAGGTTATCAAAACAGATATGGGGACAA
>URRP01000009.1 GCA_900550375.1 uncultured Alistipes sp.
CGCCTCCGGGATACGTCGGTTACGACGAGGGCGGCCAGCTGACCGAGGCCGTGCGGCGCAAGCCCTATTCTGTGGTGCTGCTGGACGAGATCGAGAAGGCGCATCCCGATCTCTTCAACATCCTGTTGCAGGTGCTCGACGACGGGCGCCTGACCGACAACAAGGGCCGCACGGTGGACTTCCGCAACACGATCATCATCATGACCTCGAACATGGGCTCGCAGCTTATACAGGAGAACTTCGCCGCCGCTTTCAACGGTGAGAAACTGCCTGAAGAGACGGTCGAACGGACGCGCCTCGCGGTCATCGACCTGCTGAAGCAGCAGCTCAAGCCCGAGTTCCTGAACCGTATCGACGAGATCGTAATGTTCGAGCCGCTCACGCGTAAGGATATCGAGAAGATCGTCGACATCCAGCTGGGCGTCGTGCGGCGGATGCTGGCCGAGAACGGTCTGGAGCTGAGCTACACGCCGGCGGCGCGGGCATGGATCGCCGAGGCGGGTTACGATCCGCTCTACGGCGCGCGGCCCGTCAAGCGGACGATCCAGCGCGAGATCGTCAACGACCTCTCGAAACGGATTCTGGCAGGCGAGGTCGACCGTTCGAAACCCATCGCCATCGATGTCGAGAAGGGCAAGCTCGTCTTCCGCAGCTAAGGCTGCAAAAGCTTCCGATTGCACCGCCGGGTGCCGGATAGGTCGGCCGGTCGGCGTAAAACGCTGTTAAATACGAAAAGGAGCGGGGGAAATCGTCGATTTCCCCCGCTCCTTTTCAATATGTCGTGAGATCCGAGGCCGGAAAAGAACAGATCGGTTCCATTCCGGGTCACACCCTGCTCTGTCAGTTCGGAACGGAGTTGCTCTTCACGTAGACATTCACATCTTTAGCCGCCGAGTTGCCCCAAATGTCGGTGTAGGTCACCCGGAACGTCTGATAAAGCACGGCGTCGGGATTCTCCCATGTCATTCCGTCGATGGATTTCACCAATCCCGTCGCTGCGTCGATCGACAGAATCTTCTTGCCGGCAAGACCGCTGGGCAGGGTGCCGCCCTGACATTCGACCGTGCCTACCTCGCTGTATACGATGCTTTGGATCATTGTAGGATCGAGCTTGACGGCGCTCTGCGATTCAGGCGAGAAATTGTTGTCTGCGGCAATGTCGATTCCCGTCGAGATCATCGAGTTGTAGTTGCCCCTGAAACGATCGGCGGCAGCGTCGATGTGGTTGAGGTTGAGACGGTCGTACTGGACGTAGATCGTTCCGAGAGCGTGTTCGAACGAGTTGCTGCACATGATGTGCACGGGTATCTGCTGGCCGGTGGCGAGCTTCACGACAACCGTGATCGGTCTTTGGATGAACATCGAGCTTCCCCACTCGTTGACTACCGGTGCCGAAACGGCCGGATACGGATTGAAACGAACGCCTTGTGCGCCATGACGCGGTTCGGTCATGTCGAACTCGTAGCTCAGCGGGGTAGCATTGGGATTCAGGTCGGTTGCCTTCGAGACGTTCTTCGTCGACTCCACATCGAACAGGTCCGTAACCTTCACGTCGGACAGCTTGTAGGTCTTGTACGTATCGCTGCCGGAGTTGAGAGTCGCATGATCGTTTTTGACGACGATCTGGAATGCCGGAGGAATGACCGTGAAGATCATGACGACTTTAAATTCACGCGACTGGCTCAGGCCGACCGGACGGGGTGCCTTGGGCGTTGCCGTCACGACCAGTTCGATCGTATAGGAACCGGCGTCGATCGTGGGAAGCAGCTTGTAGCCGACCTTGAAATTATTCGCATTGTCGAACGCACCTTCATCCGCTACGATATTGTCGGTCATAGCGATGGCTGCGCCGCCTTTTTTGAGCGACTGTCCCTTGATGGCGAAATCCCACTCCGAAAGCGCATATCCGTGCTTGGCGAACTCTCCTCCCAGCGCTACCGCGGGGGTATAGTTCACGATGCCGTTCGGAATCCAATACTCGAGGAAATCATGCGTATAGATAACTCCGTTGGCCGGAACCTGATAGACCGTCACTTTAAAGTTTTTGTCGATGGTCTTGGCAGGGATCGCCGGAATGCCGGAAACCGCAGGCTGACCGATATAGGGATCTGCCGGAGTTCCGGGTACGGCCGCGCGGCCGAAATCGGTCACCGAAGCCTTGACGTCCACCACGCGGGAATATACGCCGGCAGGCCAAATCGTTGCATTGGCACCGGGGATGGGAACGACGGTAAACTTGTATTTGTCGCCGACCGAGGTGTAGCGGGTAAAGGGATCGTTCACAGCCTTATGAGGCGCATCGGCCGTGCTGGGTGCGATGGTAAAATCGACCGTATTGACATATCCTTCGTGGTAGTCGTTCAGGCGGACCGCATCGGTGAACGTCTCGTCCGAGAACATGCTGATATCGTTTACCGACAACACGTTTGCGTCGGCGATCGAGACGTATTTCTCGTTCAGGATGACCGGCGTCGCCGAAACCACCTGTGCCGAATTGCCGGCCGCGTCTGTAAAATTGAGAATGATGAAGATCGCGGCATCCTCGGCGAAGATCGTGTTCGATTCCGCCCACGTCAGCGTCATCTGATAGTGTCCTTTGACGGCTGCCGGCTCCACGGTCTTGATCTTGATAAAGTCGGGAGTAAGACTGCGCGTGAAGGCGTAATTCGCCTCATAGTCGAGTGCGAAATCCTCCGTCGTGTACGTCTTGCTGGTCGAGGGATTGACGGCGATATCGATCGTCACGCTGCCGCCTTTGATTACGTACTCTTTGTCGCGGATGATGGTGATGCTCATCGGATAGACTGCGGCCTTGGCCAGCGTATAGTCCTTGCCGTCGATGGTCATGGTCACCGATTCGTCCGTTTCGACGATTGCCGTGATGTAGTTCTCGTGGTCGTAGGGAATCGTCGTCTTGACGGTGTTCTTCACCACGCCGGAGACGGGGTCATACTCCTCGAAGCCGACGAATCCGCCGATGTTCTTGGTGCGGACCGATGTGCCGTAAGCCTTTACACTCTGCCCGTCGACCTTGATTTCGTAGCTGGCATTGTCGGAGTCGGCCGGTTTCGAACCGGCATTCACAGCCCAATTGCCCGCACTGTTGATCCAGATATAAGGAGTCAGACCTTGAAGACCTGTGTCGCCTTTGTCGCCCTTATCGCCTTTGCTGCCTGTGTCTCCTTTATCTCCTTTGTCACCATTGTCTCCCTTGTCTCCCTTGTCTCCCTTGTCTCCCTTGTCTCCCTTGTCTCCTTTGCTGCCCGTGTCGCCTTTATCCCCTTTGGCGCCGGCGTCGCCCTTTTCACCGTTGTAAATAGTGACCTTGCTATTGTCCGAGAAGGTGATTTCCCAGCCGGCGGGCGTTGTTGCCGTCGCGACTAAAGGGGCTACGACGGTAATCAGCTTGCCGTCGTTTATGGCCTGCTGAAGCTTTGAGGTGGTTTCTTCGAGACCTGTGACGCGACTTTTCAGGTCGTTCACGTCATCCGTGAGGTCGTCGTTGCAACCGGCTGCGAACAATGCCGCAACGAGAAGCATACATGAGAATAACTTGTTGAACTTTGTCATAAGAAAGTATTTTAAGTGTGTTGATTCCATAGTGTTAAGATTCTCCTCCTCAGACATTGGCGCGGTGTATGGTTCACCGAGCCGGCCTGAAGGCTGGGAGTTTATCTTAGATGAGGGGAGCTGCCGACCTAAAAATGGTATGCCGCTGCGAGGCCGAAGTTCCAGAATCCGGGCGTGAAGAAACCCTTGGAACCGCCGCCGAAGACCGTACCGATAATCGGGCGATAGTCGATGTCGAGCGAGATCGGCACCTTCTTGAACCGGCAGCCGAAAGCGCATGAACCGGCGACGCCTACCAGTACACCCGAATCATTGAAGTTGTAGATACCCGCAGCGGCACCGACACCGGCATTCAGATGCCAGTCGCAGGTCTGCGGGGTCCAATCCCATTTGCAGCAGCGCCAGTTGTAAATGGCCGTGGCGGAGATACCGTCGAAATTGGGCATGGCAACGGTGAACTGTAAAAAGTTTTTCGACGAAAGATCACGCTGATAGAGTACCTCTACTCCGCTGCCGACACGCAAGCCGACTGCGTTGTCTTGAGCCTTTGCCAACCCCATTGCGGCAAAGCAAATCGTCAAAGTCAAAAAAAGTTTCTTCATAATTCAATTTTTTAAGCAAGTGTGTTATTAATGTAGCTTTGTTTTATCTGGTTTATCCATTGTCGGACGGAGGATGCACAAAATTACTTTGTCGGATTCAATAATGCTTACGGCGAATAGGCAGGCGGTAAAAATCGAATGTGCCTCCGGTCAAAATCTCTCGGTGCCCCCGATTCCCGTTCGAAATCCCGAATCCTCCCGATAGAAGTATCCTCGACGGCAAAGGGCGACCAACTGGTCGCCCTTTGCCGTCGAGGTTGTTATCCGGCTATAAATTCTGAATGAAGGTTCCTAAATTCGTACTGCGGTCGAGGTTGAATTTTTTACGCAGTCTCAGACGCGATTTCTTGAGTGCCTCCTCCGATTGGAATGTAATCAGCGCAATGTCCTTGTTGCTCATATTCAGCTTAAGAAATACGCACAATTTCCGCTCGTTGGGCGTAAGCGTAGGACACAGCTCGCCGAGTTTTTCCCAGAACGTGGCGTTGACTTTGGTAAACAGGGTTTCGAACTCCTCCCAGTTGGAGTGGTTCGCCTGCAATTTGTAATCGCTTATCAGCTGACGGATAACCGCATCGCCTCCGTCGGGCGCGCTTTCGCGGATATCTTCGAGCATCTGAATGTGATGCGCGCTGCGTTCGGAGCTCTGAATCAATTTGAGCCTTGCGACGGCCATTGCCTTCTGATTGGCGTCGAGTTCCCGTTTCATGGTTTCGATTCTGAACCGCAGCATCTTTTTTCGCAGTCTGTTCCACCAGAAAATCGCAACAGTCAGCAAAAGGATCAGAAGCGAAATAATCGCGAGCAGCAGGATGATTTGCCGCTGGTTTTGAATCTGAAATTCGCGCTTCGCCTCCTCCAGCTTGTAGACCTCCCGCTCCTTGTCGAATTGGTACTCGCTTTCGAGCAATGCGATCTTTCTCGTGGTATTGCTGTTGAACAAACTGTCGTTCAGTAATTTGAATTGTTCGAGATTGCGATAGGCTTTTCGGTAGTCGCCCGATGCCGCATAAATATTAGAGAGCTGTTTTCGGCAACCCCTCTGAAGCTGGAAATCAAGGTTCTTTTCGGAGAGTTGTAATGCTTTTTCCGCGTATTCGGCCGCTTGCCGGTAGTGTTCCCGCTTCAGGTTCAGCCATCCGAAGTTGGAGTATATCCATCCGATATAGTCGGTTCTGCCCGATCGCTGAGCCAGAGCGAGGGCCTTGTCGAGCGTCTCTTTGGCTTGTCCGAAATCCTTCCTTTCCCTATGAATCACACCTATGTTCATAAGGATGTTCAGCTTTTGGCTTATATAATTGCCTTTTGTGATTTGCAGCGCCTTTTCAAAGGATTCGAGAGCCGGTTCGAATTTCCCCGTAGCCAGATAGATGTTTCCGGTGTTGGTGTAGCAGATCGACAACTGCAAAGAGTCGTTTTTTTGCAGGGCGAGCTGTCGGGCCTGCTGGACGATCTCAAGGGCCTTGTCGTACTCGAACATCTCGTGATAAATGCCGGCGGTGTAGAGCTGCGATGCGATGATAGACGATTCGGCGTGTCGCTTTTCGTAAAGATGCAGTGCCGAGAGGAAATATTTGAGAGCGGTGGGGTAATCGCCTTGCCGATAATAGATTAGGCCCAAGTTTGAATAGGCTTTAGATAGCTGCACCGTATCGCGAAGCTCTTCGGAGAGTTTGACCATTTCGCGTAGCCGGCCGACCGCCTCGATGGGATTGCTCGCGGTTTGTATGTTTTGCACAAGATTGCCCTGACATTTGAGGATCAGCCGTTTGTCCTTCATTTTCGAAGCCGTCTGAAATGCCTGTTTGTACGCCTGACTGCTTGTGCCGGCGTCGCCCGACATTCGGGTGACATCTCCGATTGCCGTGAGGCAGTTGCAGATGCCGGCTTTGTCGTCGACTGCTTCGGCGATAGCCAGAGCCTTGCGAAAGCAATCGAGGGCCTCGTTTCGGTTCTGCTTCTGGCAGGAGAGTCCCTTGATCCATAAACTTGTAGCTTCGCCTTTCAGGTAGCCGATCCGGGCGATGGCTCTCTGCGACGCTTCGGCACGGGAATCGGCCTTCAAAGGGCCGCGGTTATATGATTCGTGATCTTCTCCGTCGAGCGGAACGGGCGTTGCGGCATCTGTGCCGTTGGGTGTTTGGGGACGAGTTTCGAGCGAGTCGATTTTAGCGATTTGTCCATGTGCTTCTGTCAGAGATAGAAACAATGCAAAGACAATGCTGATCGTGATTTTTATCGGATGCATATCGGGGTGTAAGTAGCATGAATTGGTTTCCGAGTGTAAATATAGTGTTTCGGGGGATTATGGCAATCCTGTTTCGGAAAATAGTATGTGCATCGGATCAATTTATATCCATTCGGTCAATTTACGGCGGCCGATTGACGTATTGTCCACTTTTTGTCGCCCGTGTTTTTTTTCGTCGACGAAGCGGGTTCGCTACTTTTGACTCATCCGATTTTCAGTCTCTAAAATAAAAAAATGAAAGGTTCGATTCTCAAAAAACGTCTGCTTCTGCTCGTAGCGGCATCCTTGTTTTCCGCCCTCTACTATTATGTCTATACGACGCTGATCGGCAGGGTCAGGGGAATCGGAACCGTCGATGCCGCCGCCGCGCTGGGACTGTGTACCTTCGGAGCAATCGTTCTGCTGCTGTTCAGTTTTGCATTCTACCATCTTATGCAGAGCCGGACGCCGATCCTGCCTGAACTTTCGACAGAGGGGCCGATGAAACCGGAGCAGAGCGGTCGCCTGCTTCAGCAGATTTGCGATACGGCCGAGCGTACGGATGACGTCGCCGACAAATTCCGGTTCGTCGATAAAATCTCGGAGTATAAAACTGCCTTGGAGCGGTGGATGGAGGAGCGTAAGCCTTACCTCGACAAAGATTTCAAGCTGCTCGATGTGATGCAGGTACTGCCTCTCAACCGCAGTTATATTTCGCGTCTGTTCAACGAGGGATACGGAGCGAGCTTTTTCGATTTTGTGATGCGGTACCGTCTCGATGAAAGTATTCGGATGCTTGAGGAACGTCCCGAGATGAACATCCGACATATCTCGGATGCTTGCGGGTTCAGTTCACCTTCCGTTTTTGGACGGGCATTTCTTAAACATATAGGTGTTACTCCGAAACAATATCGCAGAACCGTCGACCCTGCGATGGCGGCAGAGCATCATCGCCGCACGGCAACGATCTGACGCACCCGGTCTATTCCGATCTTTTTGCGGCCTTTACAGGCCGGTAAGGATTCTCATTCAGCGCTTTGAAACCTTCTTGACCCTCTCTTTCCGTTTTGAAAAGAGGATCGGAATCGTCGCGCGGCTCCGGTTTATACAGGCATTTCAGTGTAAGGTTTCGTTCTCGCAGTCGAAACCTTCTTGCGCTCGGTTGTTCCGATTCTCATTTTTTATCCTTATTTTTGGGAGATAAAAATCATCATTCCGTAAAACTATTTTTCCAAACAATTCTTCGAACAATGAAACTTTTCAGACGATTTACAACACTCTTCCTGATGGCCGCGTTGTCGCTGGCGACGCTCGCAGCCGCAGCCAAGGATTGGGCCTCCGTTGCGATGGCCGACAAGGCGGGCGCCACGGTCATGGGCATCGTGTATGCCGGCGATAAGCCGCTGCGCGGCGTAGCCGTGTCGGACGGACACGAGATCACGCTCACCGATGCCGGAGGACGTTACTGGCTTTCGACCGACAAACGCAGCGGTACGGTCTTCATCACGATTCCTTCGGGGTACGAGGTGCCGACCGACGGCGTGTTTCCCCGTTTCTGGGCGGCACTCGAAGCGCCTGCCGGCGAGGTCGAACGTCATGATTTCGCCCTCACGAAGGTCGATAACGATCGCCATGTGATGCTGGCCGTCACCGATATCCACCTTTCGAACCAGAACTGCGATCTGGAGCAGTTCTGCACCCGCTTCATCCCCAGCGTCAAGGAGGTGGCGAAGAGCTTCGACGACACGCGGGTCTACTCGCTCAACATGGGCGACTCGGCGTGGGACGGTTACTGGTATTCGAATCGGTATGCGCTGCCCGATTTCAAACGTACGATGAATATTGCAGGTTATCCCGTGCAGGTGTTCTGCGCAATGGGCAATCACGATAACGACGGTGCGACGATCCATTCCGATTCGGTCGACTGGGCGGCGTCGGCGCCTTTCCGTCATATTATCGGACCGCGCTACTACTCGTTCAACATCGGCAAGGTGCATTACGTCGTGCTCGACAATCTGGTTTATGTCAACACCCCCAAGAACGATCGGTCGGACAAGATCTCCGGCAAGCGCGATTACATCCGCCGTGTGGACTCCCTGCAACTCGACTGGCTGCGGCGCGATCTGGAGATGGTCGAGGACAAGTCGGCACCCGTCGTGGTGGCGATGCACGCCGCGACCTACCGCTACAACAAGTTCAACGACAAGGTTACGGCCGGTTTGAGCGATCCGAGTTACAGCGCCGAGCTGAAAGCCTGTTTCGACGGTTTCAAGGACGTGCACTACGTGTCGGGTCATATTCACAAGAATCTGCTGGCGCGTGTCGACGATCACCTGATCGAGCACAACGTGGGCGCGGTTTCGGGTTCGTGGTGGCGTACGGGTTACAATCATTTCCAGATGCTCGGTCCCGACGGCGGTCCCTGCGGTTATGAGGTTTTTACCGTCGATGGCAAGAATATGCACTGGTACTACCGCAGCATCGAGGACGGCGACAAGCAGTTCCGTGCATTCGATATGAACGAGGTGGCGGGCTATTATGCTTCGTCGGAGGATGTCGCCGAGTTCCTCAAACACTATCCCGAGCGGCATGATTTCCGTAAGGAGGCGGAAGGCAATCGCGTCTTCATCAACGTCTGGTGCTGGGAGCCGGCATGGAAGATGCGTGTGACGGAGAACGGCCGCGAACTGCCCGTGCGGCGCGAACAGACCGAAGATCCGCTCTATGTGGTCTCCTACGATATTCCGCAGTCGGTGTGGAAGGGCAAGTATCCCGTCGATTACGGCAAGCGGGGCAAACAGCATACGCTCTTCGTGGTCGAGGCTTCGGGTCCCGCGACGACGCTCGAGATCGAGGTGACCGACTCGTTCGGCAAGGTCTACCGCGAGACGATGGTGCGTCCCAAGCCGTTCGGCCCGCAGATGAAATAGGCGTAACGGGCGGAGGTCGAACCTCCGCCCGATGCTTCTGAACTCGGCTTGCACTATCTTTGCTGAAGCAGGTAAAACGACGATAAGCTATGGATAATTTTATTTTTCAGAACCCCACGAAGCTGGTCTTCGGCAAGGGGATGATTGCGAAGCTCGCGGAGCTGATTCCCGCCGGCAAGCGGGTGATGGTGACCTTCGGCGGTGGTTCGGTCAAGCGGAACGGCGTCTACGACGAAGTGGCCTCCGCGCTGGAGGGCCGCGACATGGTCGAGTTCTGGGGCATCGAACCGAATCCCTCGATCGAGACGCTGCGCGAGGCGATCGCACTGGGTAAGGAGAACAAGGTCGACTTCCTGTTGGCCGTGGGCGGCGGCTCGGTGATCGACGGTACGAAACTTATTTCGGCGGGACTGCTCTACGACGGCGACGCGTGGGATCTGGTGCGTAAAGGCGTTTCGCGGCATACCGTGCCGCTGGGTACGGTGCTCACGATTCCGGCAACGGGTTCGGAGATGAACAACGGTGCCGTCATCTCGTGCCGGGCGACCAAAGAGAAATATCCTTTTTTCAGCAACTACCCGCTCTTTTCGGTGCTCGATCCCGAAAAAACCTTTACGCTGCCCGAGCGTCAGGTGGCCAGCGGCATCGCCGACACCTTCGTGCATGTCGTGGAGCAGTATATGACCGTTGCGGGGCAGTCGCGGCTGATGGATCGCTGGGCGGAGGGGATTTTGCAGACGCTCATCGAGATCGCACCGAAGATTCGTGCCGATCAGCACGATTACGACCTGATGGCCGACTTCATGCTCTCGGCGACGATGGGACTCAATGGATTCATCGCACTGGGTGTGACTGAAGATTGGGCGACCCACATGATCGGCCACGAGCTGACGGCGCTGCACGGGCTGACGCACGGCGCGACGCTGGCGATCGTCTTGCCGGGCACGCTGCACATCCTGCGCGAGCAGAAGGGCGACAAGCTGCTTCAGTACGGCCAGCGGGTGTGGGGTATCACGACCGGCGAGCGCGACGAACGCATCCGGCTGGCGATCGAACGTACCGAAGGATTTTTCCGTTCGCTGGGGCTTTCGACCCGTCTGTCGGAAGAGGGGATCGGCGAGCAGACGATCGCCGAGATCGAACGGCGCTTCAACGAACGGGGCGTTCATCACGGCGAGGCGCACAACGTCGACGGCGCGATGGCGCGCCGGATTCTGGAGGCGCGCCGTTAACGACGACCGGACACGAATGAAGATCGGAGACCCGCTTGGCGGGTCTCCGATCTTGTTTTCAGAGGGCGTTGACCGCCGCCGCGACGGCGCGTACCAGCGTCAGCCATCCGGTTCGTATCGCGGCGGCGTAGAGCCGCTGTGTGAAACCGACGGGGCGGTCTTCGGCGGTAAAGAGCTGCGTGCGGTACTCCGCAGGGCGGAAGCCGCGTTTGAGAATCCACTTGGCGATGTTCAACTTGCCGAGCATCAACGCCGGCCGCCAGCGTTCGAAGTCGGGCTGTGCGCGGAAAAAGTCGGTGACGACGCGGTTGGCTTCGACGTAGGAGTCGGCCGAACGACGCGTGAGCGTGTTCATATAGGAACCTGCGCTGGCGGTGCGGTAGGCGTAGAAGGGGCGGTCGACCGTTGCGATGTGCGCTGCGTGGTAGATGAGACGCGGCAGTAGAGCATAGTCCTCGGCGAAGTTCAACCCCTCGACGGGCCACACCTCGCAGCGTGTATGGAGTTCGCGGCGGATGAGAATGCCCCAGATGCGATTGGCGATGCGGTAGTCCTGCCGCAGCAGGCTGCGCAGCACGCAGTCGCGGTCGGGCCAAGGCGCGTGAATCCGCCGCCGGCCCGCAGGCGACACCTCGCAGTAGCCGCCGAAGACCAGATCGGCGGCGCAGCGCCGTGCTTCGGCGAGCAGTGCAGCCAGCGTACGATCGTCCGTCAGTGCATCGTCCGAATCGACATGGAGGATGTACTCGCCGCATGCGGCCTCGATGGCCGTGCGGCGTGCGGCGCCCAGTCCTCGGTTGTGCTCGTGCCGCAGGATGCGCACCCGTCCCTCGGCGGCGGGATATTCGGCCAGAACCTCCCGCAGACGGTCGATACTGCCGTCCGGCGAGGCGTCGTCGACGAAGACGAACTCCGCGTCGACGTCGCGCTGTACCAGAAGCGAGCGGGTGCAGGCGGCGATATAACGTTCCACCCCGTAGACGGGGACGAGCACCGAGACGGCGGGCGTATGTTGCGGGTTTGCATTCATATCCTTGCAAATGTAGCGAACTTTCGGTAGCTTTGCAACAATCAAAATCCGCTACGGTGAGACTTTCGCAAAAAATAACCGGATTCCTGCGTAATAGCTGTTCGACACTCTACTACTTTGCGGTGATGGCCGTCAAGGAGAATTTCCGCAACTACGTGGGGCGTGCCGGACGTACGGCGGGCGCGGCCTCCGACGAACTGGTGTTGCTGGCCAACGGCCCTTCGCTGGGCGGGGAGCTGCCGCGACTGCTGGCGGGCGAGCGTGCCGGCTGCGACTTTCTGGCGGTCAACTACTTCGCCGAGCACGAGGCGTTCGAGCAGCTGCGGCCAGCCTATTACGTCCTCTCCGATCCGCAGTTCTTCCGCGACAGCGCGCTGCGCGACCGCGTGGCGGCGCTGTACCGCACGCTCGCACGCAAGGTGACGTGGCCCATGACGCTCTATGTGCAGTATTACAACCCAGAACGGTTCGACTACCGCGCCGCGGTGCCCAACGAGCGGATTTGTATCGTGCCCTTTCATACGCAGCCTTACCGCGGCTTCCGGCCGCTGGAGTTCTGGTTGTACCGGCATGGGCTGGGCAGTGCCAATTTCGGCACGGTGATCCAGCACGGCGAATATGCGGGTTTGCTGTTGGGCTACCGCACGCTGCACCTCTACGGCGTCGACCATACGTTGACCGAGGGGCTGATTGTCGATGACCGCAATCGTTTGTGCCGCATGGACCGCCACTTTTACGACGACGGCCGTCCGGCCGAGGCGCGTCCGATCTACGTCAACGCCACACAGCCTCCCGTTCCCTATACGATGGCCTCCTACATGGCCGAACTGGCCGAGTTGTTCCGCGGTCACGAGGTGCTGCGCGACTATGCCGCGTCGCTCGGCGTGCGGATCGTGAACCATACGCGCGGCTCGTTGATCGACGCCTACGAACGGGCGGCGGAGTGATGGTTTCCGATTGAACGGCCGGGTTCTCCGGCGAAGAATTTTCCTATAATTTCCGGCTGCGGGCGATCACCTCGGCCAGTGCGAAATCTTCGGGATAGTCGATGTCGATCCCTTCGATGCGATCCACCACGGCGGTATAGGGGCGTCGGCCGATACGCTGATGCAGGCCGCACCACACCTCACGCCGGAAGATGAAGAAGGCACTGGTCTCGACGAAGACGGGTTCGATCTCCTGCGTGCGGGGAATGGTGTCGAGCGAGTAGTTGAGCGGCTCGCCCTTGAACCAAGCGAAGGTTTGCAGCCGCTCGGCGCTGAAGGCCGAGTCGTAGCCTTCGCCGGTCACCTTGTGCAGCGCCGCGGCGATCGTTTCGGGGCGGATGAAGGGCGAGGTGGCGTGCGCCAGCACGTAGATGTCGGCGTCGACCTCGGCGGTGAAGGCGTCGTAGATTTCGCGGCCGAGCGTCTCGTTGCGATCGAGCTGCGGCGAGCGGTGCAGGAACCGCACGCCCTCGGGCAGATAGGGGCGAACGGCCTCGTCGCTGCAATAGACATAGACCTCGTCGATCGCCTCCACGCGGCAAAGCGTGCGCAGGATATGACACAGCAGGGGTTCGCCGCCGAGCGAGCGGAGGTTCTTGCCCTCGACGCGCTGGCTGTTGAGGCGGATAGGAACGAATGCGACGACTTTCATACGGATTTTACGATTAGTTTACCAACAGATTGCAGCCCCGGATATCGCTGTGGTCGATGCGCCCTTCGATGCGGAACGACCCGTCGGCCGAGACCCGTCCCACGTCCTGCGTCTGAATGAAGGCGCAGGAGGAGCGGTTCATGAGATCGATGATGTCGATTCCGCCCCGCTGCTCGGGCAGCAGGCGGCAGAAAGGGTCGTTGATGTCGCGCACGACCACGCGCATCCAACTCGGCGTGCGGAACACGCCGCCGCCGTCGGAGTAGGCCTGCGACGTGAGTTCCGCCATGCCGTATTCGGAGTGGATCGCCTCGACGCCGAACGCTTCGCACAGGATACCGTGGAACTCCTCCTTGGGCAGCTCCGTGCGGCGGCCTTTCATGCCGCCGGTCTCCATGACCACCGTGTCGTGCAGCTTCGGCGCATACCGTTCGGCCAGATCCCACAGCGCATAGCTCACGCCCAGCAGGATTTTCGGTTTGGGGTCGGCGGCCATGTCCGAGAGCAGCCGCTCGTAGTCGTCGAGATAGAATCCCCCCGAACCGCACCGGCCGATCAGGCGGTCGACCATGTAGACCAGCGACGACCCTTCGCGTTGGAGGTAGTTGGGCAACAAGCCGTAGAGGCTCCACCGAGCCGGATCGCCGTAGAAACGCTCGAAGGCGGCGGTGAATGCCGCTTCGTAGAGCGCCGTCGAGGCCATCGCATGGCGTGAAGCGACGCTCTGGCCGGTGTTGCTCGACGTGAAGACGATCTGGGGCGCTTCGTCGCCGCAGTAAACGTCGCGCCACTTGAAGAATTCGATCGGCAGCATCGGGATTTCGTCGACGCACTGCACGGCCGCCGGATCGACGCCGATCTCGGCGAGGTATTCGCGGTAGACGCCGCAGCGTTCGGCCTGAAAGCGGAACAGTTCCAATGCCGCGGCGTCGAATGTCGCGGCATCGTCGATGGTCAGTATCTCCTCAGTGGGTCTCATGTAGTACAAAGGTACATATTTATTCCCGAACCGGCGATACTTTTCCACAGGAAACGCTGCGGGAGGCTTCATGCATTACAAATTGAAAGGGGAAATATTTTTATTTTCGGATGATTTATCGTAAATTGCAGAAAAGAAGAATATTGTAACTAATATGGATTGTTGGTTGTAGAACAATTTTTTGAATGTATAAATCGGTTTTTCACAGAAAACGGTTCTGAAAAAGCTGAAATAACGGATTGTACTGATAAATTGTAAGAAGCTGATTTTCGAAATGAATCCTGTTTTGTGCGCTATTTGACTATGGAGCTGATGTAATTGTTTAATTTTAAATAGAATAGTTTATGAAACAGATTCGACTTTTTTATTCGTATTTTTTTGTCGGTAGTTGTTGGATGTACGGGAAATATTGACGAAAAGCTTCAAACAATGCCGAAGAAAAATTCTTTTAGCGGCGAGGAGTTGCTCGTGTTGACCAACTATCTTCAATCTCCTATGATTGATGAATCGGAGGCGATTGAAAATGCACTTGAAGCCGTAGCTCTACTGGACGGAGAGACCCGTGCAATACAACGTTCCGTAAAAGAGGTGGAGGTATTTTGTAGCAGCGAATCGGGTACACGCAGTGAGGTTCCTTTGCTCGATACGATGGCATATGTCGTAAATTTTGCCGACGATGCAGGTTTTGCCATCATATCGCACAGTACACGAACCCCGACTGTTTTTGCGATGTCTGATAAGGGAAATCTCTCTCCGGCCGATTCGGTCGATCATCCCGGCTTGAAGGTGTTCTTCGAGCGGCTCCCGCAATATTATCGAATGCAACTTGCACAAGCAGATTCGTTGGAACACGCTTTGCTTGACGGCGTTCTGGATAAATTGGTGGTGGATTCGGGTTCGACGGCAAAAGAATCTGTCGGCATGCGAGTGTTGCCGGGAGCCGGTATTATCGGCGGTGAAGGACGTCAGGTCGTATACGGTCGTTGGTACGCCAAAAACAAGATTGAGCCAAAGCTGACAACACATTGGCATCAGTATGATCCGTATAATCAGGATACGCCGATGGTGGGAACCGATCATACATTGGTTGGATGTATTGCGGTTGCTATCGGACAGATTATGGCTTATCATCAGTGGCCGCAATATTGTTGGGATGAAATAGACGAGAGTTCGGATCGTAATTTGGCGATTTCGAAGTTATTGCACCAAATCGGAGAACGTGTTAATATGAATTATGGCCTTTCGAGTAGTAATGCTAACAGTTCGTATGCTCCTTCTTGTTTTGCCCATTACGATTATGAAGTCGGTTATTTGTTGACGTATAGTATGTCGGAAATCCATCACTCGCTCCAGACCGGAATGCCTTTGTATGCACGCGGTCGTTCGTCGAATGCCGGTCATGCATGGGTGATAGACGGCGATATTTCTTTGGAGCGGACCGTCCAGATTTTCGAAGACGGATGGGAGATCGAAAGACGAACGGAGAATGGTTGGCTCGTTCACTGCAATTGGGGATGGAGAAACTCATCTAAAGACGGGTATTACCAGAGTGGAATATTTAATGCCAATGATGGGGCGGGGCCTTATACCAATTACGTCGATTTTTCAGGGACCAGAAGCGATGATCTTTATTTCCGTACAAATCTACAAGTCATACCTTATATCCATCCAAAACAGAATTTGCAATGAAAACGTATTCCATGACAGAGAACTGCTCCTTGATGACGGCCAGTTTCGATCCGGTCGGACGATATCGGAGTGTTAGAGCGATTTTGTTCGTAGTATTTTGTATTTTGGGTGCTGTTGGCTGTGACTCCGAGACGCAGGGGGAAGACGGAGCCATGTTTACGCATCATTTCATCCATATCTATTTTGTGCCGCAGGGCGATCGTGACGAATTGACGGTCAGCGATTGGTTGATCGATCGTGAAAGCGGCGGCAAGATGCTCTTCTTCGACTTACCATGCCGTGCCGTGAGTAAGGACGATCGTGTCGGTTCGGAGTTTCTGACTTATGCGACAAAATACAACGATTTGAGTTACGATCGGCGCACGGTACCTTTTCTGTATCAGTCATACAGCGAGGCTTTGGTCGATATAACCGTGTCGTCGGATCGGGCGTTCGATGCGCAGCATCCGGCCGGTACGCCGCTCGGTGATGTGATTCGGTTTCGTGCTGCATCCTATCGCGACTATATCCGGCAACTCTATCCAAAAGATCAGTCGAGGAAGACCGAGATCGACAAACCGTTGACTGAGGTCACGGCCGACGATCTGACGTTGCTCGAAATCCCTTATAATCGGGTATTCCGTTGTTCGGGAGATTCGCGCGAGACGTGGGAGGTCTTTTCCTCGTTCGCTTTGGAGTTTACGGCACAACCCGCAGGGGAGCCGGTGCACCGACTGACCTTTACCGTTACGACCGAGACGGGCAAGCGCTATACGGCGACGCGCGAGGTGCGGTTCGATTTGAAGGAGCCGCTCGCCGTCGATGAACTTTAGTACGAAAACGCTTTCACATAGGGCGGACGCATTGCGGAGTAATTTCGCAGCGATCCGTCGGCAAAATGCGAGATTTTGCCTTGTCGGCGGACAACGTAAAGATATGCTGACATGAAAAACAACGACCTGCGGTCCGAATGAATCCGTTCCGTGAGTCGTTGTTTCGAATATCAGGTCTGCGACCTGCCGGTGTCCGCCTCGGCGCTACTTCTTGGTGTTTTTTGGGGCAAGGATCATGTTCATCTTCTTGCCGTCGAGCTTGGGCATCGTCTCCACCTTGGCGAACTCCTCCAGATCGGTGGCGAAGCGCAGCAGTAGAATCTCGCCCTGCTCCTTGAAGACGATCGAGCGGCCGCGGAAGAAGACGTAAGCCTTGACCTTGGCGCCCTCCTTCAGGAAGTTCTGGGCGTGCTTGAGCTTGAAGTTGTAGTCGTGATCGTCGGTCTGGGGACCGAAACGGATCTCCTTGATGACCACCTTCACTTGATTGGCCTTGATCTCCTTGGCTTTCTTCTTCTGCTGGTACAGGAATTTCTGGTAGTCTGCGATGCGGCAGACGGGGGGATCGGCCTTGGGCGAAATCTCGATCAGGTCGAGTTCCATCTCGTCGGCCATGCGCAGTGCGTCGCGGGTGGGCAGCACGAGCGGCTGCTCGATGTTGTCGCCCACCAAGCGCACCTGAGGCGCCGTGATCTCGTTGTTGATGCGATGGGGATTCTCCTTCTGCGGCGGACGGCGCGGACCGCGCGGCCCGGAAGGACGATTCCCGTTCCCTTGATTACTCCCCGAGCCAGCGGGTCTCGGAGTGAATGGACGTGTCGTGTTTATAGCAGTGTCCTCCTAATTTGGTTAATAAAGTTTGCCTTTGATGCAGTCGTTTTCTCGCCTCGGCATAGTCTGAACAAGTTCGGCTCTGCGCTCGGCTTATCGAAAACGTTGAATTTTTCTTTGTTTTCTCGCCTCGGCATAGCTCGAACAAGTTCGGCTCTGCGTTCGGCTTATCGAAAACGTTCGCTTTTTGCAGTCGTTTTCTCGCCTCGGCATAGTCCGAACAAGTTCGGCTCTGCGCTCGGCTTATCGAAAACGTTCTATTTTTTAATCTTGTTGGCTTCCATCTCGGCCTTCACCAGTCCTACCATGTAGTCCTTGTACGCTTCGAGTGTCATCTGACCCTTGTCGCCTTCGCCCTGTATGCGGATCGAGACCTTGCCTTCGGCCTCCTCCTTCTCGCCCACGATGAGCAGATAGGGGATGCGCTTGAGTTCGTTGTCGCGGATCTTACGGCCGATCTTCTCGTTGCGGTCGTCGACCTGTGCGCGAATGTCGTGTTGGTTGAGGTAATCGGCCACCTTATGCGCATAGTCGTTGAACCGCTCCGAGATCGGCAGCACGACCACCTGATCGGGCGAAAGCCACAGCGGGAATTTCCCTCCCGTATGCTCCAATAATACTGCCACGAAACGCTCCATCGAACCGAACGGCGCGCGGTGGATCATAATCGGACGGTGCAGTTTGTCGTCGGCGCCTTTGTAGGTCAGGTCGAACCGCTCGGGCAGGTTGTAGTCCACCTGGATGGTTCCCAGCTGCCACTTGCGGCCGATGGCGTCGCGCACCATGAAGTCGAGCTTCGGACCGTAGAAGGCCGCTTCGCCGTATTCGATCGTGGTGTTCAGTCCCTTCTCCTCGGTGGCTCGGATGATCGCCTGCTCGGCCTTCTCCCAGTTTTCGTCCGAACCGATGTACTTTTCGCGGTTCGTCTTATCGCGCAGCGAAATCTGTGCGGTATAGTTATCGAACTTCAGCGTGCGGAAGATGTAGAGGATGATGTCGATCACCTTCTCGAACTCCTCCAACAACTGGTCGGGACGCACGAACATATGGGCGTCGTCCTGCGTGAACCCGCGCACGCGCGTCAGTCCGTGCAGCTCGCCCGTCTGCTCGTAGCGGTAGACCGTGCCGAACTCCGCCAGACGGATCGGCAGATCCTTGTACGAACGGGGCTTCACCTTGTAGATCTCGCAGTGGTGGGGGCAGTTCATCGGCTTGAGCAGATACTCCTCGCCCTCGATGGGGGTGTGGATCGGCTGGAACGAATCCTTGCCGTATTTGGCGTAGTGGCCCGAGGTGACGTAAAGCTCCTTGTTGCCGATATGGGGCGTGATGACCTGCTGGTAGCCGTACTCCTTCTGCACCGAGCGCAGGAACTGCTCCAGCCGGTCGCGCAGCGCGGCGCCTTTGGGCAGCCACAGAGGCAGACCTGCGCCCACACGCTGCGAGAATGCGAACAATTCCAGCTCGCGGCCCAGCTTGCGGTGGTCGCGCTTCTTGGCCTCCTCCATCAGAGCGAGGTACTCGTCGAGCATCGACTTCTTGGGGAACGAAATGCCGTAGATGCGCGTCAGCATCTGGCGTTTTTCGTCGCCGCGCCAGTAGGCGCCCGCCACCGACGTGAGTTTGATGGCCTTGATGACGCCCGTATGGGGGATGTGTGGACCGCGGCAGAGATCCGTGAAATTACCGTTGGTATAGAACGTGATGGTCCCGTCCTCGAGGGCTTCGATCAGTTCGACCTTGTAGGGGTCGCCCTTCTTGGTGAAGTCCTTCAGCGCTTCGGCCTTGGGAACCTCGCGGCGGACGAGCGGCTGCTTCTCGCGGGCCAGCTCCACCATCTTGGCTTCGATTTTCGGAAGGTCGGATTCGGTGATCGCCACGGGTGAGTCGACGTCGTAGTAGAAGCCGTTCTCGATGGCCGGACCGATACCGAACTTGATGCCGGGGTAGAGCGCTTCGAGCGCTTCGGCCAGCAGGTGCGACGAGGTGTGCCAGAAGGCGTGCTTGCCCTCTTCGTCCTCCCACTTGAAGAATTTGACAGAGGCATTCTCGTCGATGGGACACGACAGATCGACCGTCGTGCCGTTTACCGAAGCCGCCAGAGAGTCAGCAGCTAAACGAGGGCTGATGCTTTCCGCGATTTGGTAAGCTGTCGTCCCTGCGGCGAACTCCTTCACGCTGCCGTCGGGAAATGTAATTTGAATCATTACTTTTGTGTTTAAGTTGTTACGGGGCGATCGGCGCTTCCACAATTACGAGACGGAATACACCTCCCGCTTGCCCTTTGTTCGTTGCAAAGTTACAATAATCTTCTAATTTTGGAGCGGTTAGCCGACTTTTCATGCAAAAAATCGGCCGCGTGCCGCCTTCTCCGCTATTTGTGCACCCGATAGGCGTCCCACAGACGATAGATGCAGAAGGCGACGGCTGCTGCGGCGACCGCCAGCGTCACGACCATATCGCCGCGCATCGCGTGGCGAACGACGGCCATCACCAGTACCACGGCCCACAGGCCGAAGAACATCCATGCCACCTTGCGCTTGGTCGAAAAGAATTTCTCGTCGCGTTGTTCCATATTCCGGTGCGTAAAACGGTTAATCGTGTCGTTCCTCCTTTATTTCGGGCAGGTCTTTGGCCGAGGTGTCGCGTCCCCGATCGCGCTCGAAATGCTGCAATGGGTTGGCCGACATCACCTCCCAGCGGCGGCGGTTCTCGACGATGTCGAGCGCCGTGTAGATGGCGTTGCGCATCGACTGCGGGTCGGCTTTGTCCTGTCCTGCGATGTCGTAGGCCACGCCGTGGTCGGGCGAGGTGCGGACTTTGCGCAGGGCGGCCGTGTAGTTCACGCCGTCGGGCGTGAGCGTCTTGAACGGAGCCAGTCCCTGATCGTGATACATCGCCAGCACGGCATCGTAGTGCACGTAGTTGCCGCTGGCGAAGAAGCCGTCGGCGGCGAAGGGACCGAAGGCGAGGATACCTTTTCCGTAAGCGTCGTTCACGGCGGGGCGGATCGTCTCCTCCTCTTCCTTTCCCAGCAGCCCGCCGTCACCGGCGTGGGGGTTGAGCGCCAGTACGGCGATGCGGGGTTTCACCACGCCGAAGTCGGCCGCCAGCGAGCGGTTGAGCCGGTCGACGGCGGCCACGATTTTCTCCTTGGAGATGGCGGCGCTTACCTCTGCGAGCGGCAGATGCGTCGTAACGAGTCCCACGCGCAGCAGCTCGCTGCACATCAGCATCATGGGTGTGCCCTCCAGCTCGGCGGCGAGGTATTCGGTATGTCCCGTATAGCGGAAATCGTCCGCCTGCACCGTCTCCTTGTCGATCGGGCCGGTGACCAGTGCATCGAGCGCCCCCTCCTTCACTTCGCGCATTGCAGCCTGCAAGGCGTCGACAGCAGCCCGTCCCGCTTCGGCGGAGGGCTCTCCGGGGGTGATGCGCAGCTCCTTCGCGCCGCAGACGACCAGATTGATGCGTCCGCGCCGCGCTTCGCGGGCCGAGGCGACGGTGTTGAACGCAATTTCCTCCAGTTCGGCGATGCGGCGGCGGTAGTAGGCCGCAGCGTCGGGCGAGCCGTAGACGACGGGCGTACACAACTCCGTGATGCGGCTGTCGGAGAGCGTTTTGAGGATCACTTCCCAGCCGATGCCGTTGGTGTCGCCCTGCGTGATTCCTATTTTAAGTCTATTGTCTGACATGATTCGAATCGCTTTAATTGACAAAGTTAAGATTTTTTTCGCAGAATATCGCGGCTTCGGCGGAAAAATCGGAAGAACCGTGTGTATGGCGCCGATTTCGGCGTTTGTCATGACCGCCATTCCGCGCAGGGCATCGATCCGGCGAGAGTACCGATTTCGGTTTCCGTTCGATTCCTGTCTCATGTAAAGTTTTCCGCGATCGTTTTCGATTGCGGTCGGATTTCGTTAACTTCGACTTTGCCTTAGATGTTATGTTTCAGTAAAATGTAAACTGCGGTTGCTTTTTCGTTCGGCTTTTCGTACCTTTGTTATCCGTTAAAACCGCTTTGCCGTTAGGGAATTATGAACCACGATGTCTTTATCAGTTATTCGAGCCGCAACAAATCGACGGCGCTTGCTATTTGTCACGTATTGGAAGCGCATCGGATCCGATGTTGGATGGCGCCGCGCGACATTCCTGCGGGGGCCGATTACGGCGATGTGATCGACGAAGCGATCGTCGCCTGCCGGCTTTTCGTACTGGTCTTTTCCGAACCCGCGTCGATTTCGCAATGGGTCAAGGGCGAGTTGAATCTCGCCTTCTCCGAGAAGAAGATCATCATTCCCTACCGGATCGACGAGACGCCGTTGAAGGGAGCCATGCGATTGATTCTGAATCAGACGCACTGGGTCGACGCCTATCCCGACGCCGAATCGAAATTCGGCGAGCTGGTCGAGGCCGCCGAGCGGTTTCTCGGACGTGGGACAGCGGTGTCTGCCGAAGCATCTGCCGTTACGGGGAGGCGAGCCGCCATGCGGGACATGTTGTTGGAATCGCAGCCCGTGCCCGTGCAGCCGAAAACCTACAAGGTGGGCGACTACTACGACGAGAACGGCAAGGAGGGCGTCGTCTTTGCCGTCGATGTCACGGGCCGACACGGTAAGATCGTCGGTATGAGGGAAGAGCGATTGCAGTGGTGTGTCGAAGGACAAGAACATAATTATACTGGGGCAAAAAACGACACCGACGGAATGTGGAACCTGCAAGCGATCGAACGAATTTCTGATTGGCGAAAAAAATATCCGGCCGTCACTTGGTGCGCGGCACAGGGTGCGGGATGGTATCTCCCTGCTGCCAAGGAGTTGCAATCGTTCGTTTTGGACAATTCAGTGCGTAGGATATTGAATCGAACATTACAACGATATCGCGCGGCGGAGCCAATAAGCGATGAGGACGATTATTGGTCTTCTACGGAAAGCGAGATGGGGTATTGGGCGTGGCACATACAGACGTATGTAGTTAAAAAATCTCCAGAGCTTAAAGAAAGCGGATACAAAACTATGTGGTTAAAGGTTCGCGCAATCGCTGCTTTTTAACGAGTTGGATCCTAATTCTTTCGTTTGTTGCGTTCGGCATGTTTGCAGACGGTTTCCGGCCCCTTCTGTCGTCCGTTGTCTGTGCATCTATTCGTAGATGTCGGAATTGTACACCGAAATCGAAGTCGGGGTAAAATTACAAATAGGCATTTTGAATTTTTACCGGCGCAGTCCGACCTGCTGTCGGAATAATGTCGCATCCCGCGCTTCGCCCGGGATAAACGCGCTCCGTTTTTTCTGGGGCGGCTCGACTGTGCGGCAGCTCGCGAAACGCTCGAAGCGAAACGGCGGGAAGCGTCCCGATCTTCGCTCGTCCGCTTCCTGCCGCATCGCTCCGGTCTGCGACCGCTTACCGCACAGTGCTCGCCTGTCGGCGAAATTCTGCACAGACGATGCCCGTGGCCATGGCCACGTTGAGCGACTCGGTGGCATGCCGGTCGGCGGGGTAGGGCGGGATGAAGAGCTTGCGCGTGACTTGCGCGGTGCAGGCGGGCGTTACGCCGCGTCCCTCGTTGCCCATGAGGATGATGCCTGTCGGCGTGAGTTCCGTGCGGTAGATGTTCTCACCTTCCAGAAAAGTGCCGTAGATCGGCGTTTCGGCAGCGCGCTCGGCCGCCAAATGGGCTTCGAGGTCGCAGTAGTGTACCCGCACGCGCAGGATGGCGCCCATGGTGGCCTGCACGACCTTGGGGTTGAAGCAATCGGCCGTCGACTCGGAGCAGACCACGTCGCTGATGCCGAACCAGTCCGCCAGCCGGACGATCGTCCCCAGATTGCCCGGGTTCTGCACGTCGTCGAGCGCCAGCACCAGCGACCGGCGCAGCCGTTCGGGTTCGAGTCGGCGGCGGGGAATCTCGACGACGGCCAGCGAATCGCTCGGCGTCTTGAGCAGCGACAGGCGCTCCATCTCCTTCGAGGAGACCGTAGTGACGTCCGGCCCGTTGAAAACGCCTTCCAGTGCATAGATGCGGTGGATGCGGAGCGTCGAGGCACGCAGCTCGCCGATGAGTTTCGCGCCCTCGGCGATGAAGAGTCCCGTCTCGGTGCGGGCGCGTTTGTCCGCGAGCGAGCGGACGAGTTGGATTTCGGATTTTACAATCATCGTTCGGCAGCTTGTTTTTCGATGGTGAAGGTACGGCCCTCTTCGGCCAGATCGCTTGCAGGGAAGAGTGCCCGTGCCTCGTCGAGCAGAGGGACGAGTTCCTTGTAGCGCGACGAGAAATGCCCGATCAGGAGCTGTCCGGCGCCGGCTTTGACGGCTGCACGCGCGGCGTCGACCGTCGTAGAATGCCCCCGTTCGCGGGCGATTTTCTGTTCGGCAGCGGCATAGGTCGCCTCGTGGTAGAGCAGGTCGACACCCGCCGCCAGTCCCGCCGCCTTAGCCGAGAAGTTGGTGTCCGACAGATAGGCGTATGCCCGCGCCCGATAGGGTCGGTAGGTCAGCTCTTCGTTGGGCAGTACCTCACCCGAATCGAGCCGTATCGCTTCGCCGCGTTTGGCAGCGGTGATCTGTGCGATCGAGAGGCCGTATTTCGTGATTTTGAATTTATCGATATTCAGCGGAGGCTCCTTCTCGCGGAAGAGATAGCCGCACGTGGGAACACGGTGGCGCAGCGGAATGCTCCGCACTTCGAGCGAGCGGTTTTCGAACAGCAGCCGGTGCTTGGTCGTGTCGACCTCGTGCCACTCCACATCGTAAGGCAGCTCGCGGTCGAAATAGCGCAGGTGGCAGGCGAGAATCTCGCCGAAAGGTGCCGGCGCGTAGACGGGCAGCGGCGTGCGGCGGCCGTAAAGCCCCAGCGTCGAGAGCAGCGGAAAGAGTCCGAAGCAGTGGTCGCCGTGCAGGTGCGAGAGAAAAACGGCGCGCAGCTTGAGCGGGTTGATCCCGTAACGGAACAACTGCTGCTGCGTCCCTTCTCCCGCGTCGACGAGGTAGTATTGCTCGTGGAGGTTGACGACCTGCGCCGACGGATGGCGTCCGGGGGTGGGTTTGGCCGAAGCCGAACCGAGGATGGTGACGGTGAAACTCATGGCTGCTGTGCGCTTTTCGGGATTGATCTCCTGCAAAGATAGCGAAAAAATGCCGAATGCGCCGGCTGCGCGACGATTGGCTGCAACAGAACTGCGCGCTATGCCGACGACGAAGACGTATCGGTAAAACGACCCCGCACGGAGGACTTACAGTTGTATGAGCCTTCCGTGCGGAGTGAGCGTGCGGACGCGTCGTTTACGCGTCAATCGTAGCTAACTTCTCCGTTGTTGCTTCCGTAGGCGTAATAGACCGTGGTCGTATGTCCCGCCCGAATCTGGAAAGTGCAGTCTTGAAACCCCCATGAAGGGCTTAGTCGGTAGTTGCCCGGATTCAAGGAGATTGACAGCCGTGGATCGTTTTGGTAGAGGTATTCGGTGTTGGTATAGATCAGACTGCCCGCTTCGGTGTAGATATTAAGCATATCGACCTTGGCGTTGTCCCGGATGTTTACGATCAGTGTACCCATTGTGTCGTCGTCCTTGTCGCATGCGGTGATGCCGGCGAGCAGTGACAGACAAAGAAGAAATTTCGCGAGCGTTTTCATAGCGATTGAATTACAGGTGAATTATTGTGCGTTTTTCAGTGGTAACGGATCTTGATCTGTTCGGAACGTTTTAATAATGACCGACGGCTCATCGCCGTTTTTCGGCGTAACTTCGATCGTCGCGCGGAAGGCCAGAAAATCGGGGACGTCAAGGGTGCCGGTGGGTCTGTAATTGGTATCCAGAGTTCCTGCAAAGAAACGGTTGGGACAGACGCGGTAAAATCGGTCTTGGTCATCTACTTCGATCAATTCCAGCTTTTTGATGCTGATATCGGCGATCGCCTCGACTTCGGGATTGTATTGTAAGCGTTGGCGGAAAGTATTCGTCTTGTAGGAGACATAGAGTTTATAGCCATCGGGTACGCGCTGGTAAGTTATCATGGGCGATACTTTCGGGCGGCCGTCGAGTCCCAATACCCCGAGAGGTTTGTTATATAGGGGAATGTATCCTACGGCATCGGATGCGATATTGGTTCCGGGAAGCCAGAAAGAGGAGGGTGAAGAGGGGAAAGAACCTCTTTCAGCCAAAGTTCCGTTTAATTCGATTTGGGATTTAAATGTTAAATTGATAGGAACCGGTTGGTTGCTTTTATTTATACCAAAGATAGCACTGAAGCCCTTGAACAAAGCCTTCGGTATCTCATCTAATGAACTGGATAGGGCGCTGTTAATAGTCCCTGATATACTATTGTATACGGAGTTCGGTAATCCGAGTTTATTATTACGACCTAATTGGTCTGTTTGTTCATTGCGGGCATTTTCTGTGATAAAGTTTTTCCCGATTCCCGTCAATACGGCAGTGCCAGCAGATCGTGCTGCTGTCTTGAATTGATCGTAAAAGGTCGTAGCCGAGGCAGCACCGATGGTGCCGCAGATACGACCTTCCTGAGTGCCGCCTAATTTGATTGTCTGCACATTGCAATAGTTCAGATACCAAGCGAGTTGAATCTGGTTGTAAGGAATGTCGGCGATGCCGGGATCGTATGCCAGTTCGTACTGCATCATATACCATTTGTTTGCGGCCATCGGACTGATGTTGTCGGGGGAACCCTGTACCTGAATGTAATCCGTTGTTGCATAACGCTCTGTCGGATCGATGATCTCCTTGCCCAAATAACTTAACAGCGATGTCTGATGATTTGAAACGACCGAGATTCCGTCTTGTAGATAGGAAGAGGTTACGACGAACTGTGTCGTAAGGTAGAGATAGATACGCAAGATTCCCCGGTATTTGTTGTAAAGAACGAAATAGGGGTTCACCAAAGGCCCCGAAGCATTTGCATCGAATGTGTTGTAGAGCAACTCCCAACCGGCATTGGAGTAACGGTCGTTCGTGATGTCAATTCCATACGTGTAAGAAATACTACCGGCTCCGTTCCATGGCGATGGAATGGCGCTCTGCCCTGCCGGAACGGGCATCCACTCCGCATTTGCCCAATCGAAAGTTGGCGTAGGGATCGCTCTGGTTTGTGGTGCGTCGGCGATTACGGGTTCGGTGTCGACCGTATCTCTCGAACAAGATATGATAGTGATTGCTGCTAAAATGAGAAGTAAATTCAAACTTCGAATGAGATTTTTTTCATAAGGAGAGGGTAATATTGGCTTTTCTGAATACAAATATAGTATTATTAAGCTAAAAAACAAATAAATTGATAAAAAAATTAAGATATTAGATTCGTCTGAAATGCTATAATATCCCGTTTTTTACCTATTTTTGTACTGAAAAATTCTGAACCCAATGAAGAGACTTCTTACTTGGCTGCTGGCGATCGGAACCTTGTTTCCGGCTGCGGCGCAGCAGATCACCGAAAAAGACAAAGCCCGTGCCGAGGCGCTCGTCGGCCAGATGACGCTCGACGAGAAACTCGACTATATCGGCGGTTTCAACTCCTTCTATATCCGTGCGATTCCCCGACTGGGTATTCCCCAGATCCGTATGGCCGACGGCCCGCAGGGTGTGCGCAACGATACCCGCAGCACGATGTTCCCGTGCGGGATTGCGGCCGCGGCGGCGTGGGATCGCGCGCTGATGCGCGACTACGGCCGTGCGCTGGGGCAGGACTGTCGTGCGCGCGGCGTGCATATCTTGCTCGGTCCGGGCGTGAATATCTATCGCTCGCCGCTGTGCGGCCGTAATTTCGAATATTACGGTGAGGATCCCTATCTGGCGGCCGAAACCGCTGCGGCCTATATCGAGGGGATGCAGTCGGAGGGGGTGATGGCCTGCATCAAACACTTCGTCGGCAACAATCAGGAGTGGAACCGCCATCACGTTTCATCGGACATCGACGAACGGACGCTCAACGAGATTTATCTTCCGGCCTTCCGCAAGGCGGTGACCGAGACGAAGGTCGGGGCGGTGATGTCGAGCTACAACCCGCTCAACTGTGTGCATATGACCGAAAATCGTCCGTTGACTGTCGGGCTGCTGCGTGAGAAATGGGGTTTCGACGGCATCTTCATGTCGGACTGGAACGCCACCTATTCGGCCGTGGGCGCTGCCAACGGCGGGCTGGATCTCGAAATGCCGCGCGCCCGCTTCATGAACGCCGACAACCTGCGTCCGGCGCTGGAGAACGGGCTGGTGACCGAGGCGACCATCGACGAGAAGTGCCGCCATATCCTTCAGACGCTTATCGCTTTCGGGTTCCTCGACCGCGAACAGACGGACGCGAAGATCAAAGAGCGCAACCCCTTCTCCGACCAAGTGGCACTCGACGTGGCCCGCAGCGGCATCGTGCTGCTCAAGAACGAGGGCGGTATGCTGCCGCTCTCGCGCAAGGTGCGCAGCGTCGTGGTCATGGGACCCAATGCAGGCAGCGTGCCTACGGGCGGCGGTGCGGGATTCGTTCATCCCTTCTCGACCGTGTCGGTGGGCGAGGGGATGCAGGCTGTCGGCAAACGTTTGCGCACGACGATTCTCGATCCCGCACTGCGCGGCGATCTGGCAGCTTCGGGATTTTTCGTTACGCCCGACGGCAAGCCGGGACTTCGGGGCGAGTTCTTTGCCGGTAAGGAGCTTGCGGGGATGCCTCAGGCGACGCGGATCGATGATGAGGTCGATTTCAATTGGGAGGGGTCGCCTGCCGAGGGAGTGTCGGCAGACGGTTTTTCGGCCCGATGGTCGGGAGCGTTCAAATCGGCTAAGACGGGTCGCGTGACCTTCAGCGTGCGCGGCGACGACGGTTATCGGCTCTATGTCGACGGCCGCGAGGTGCTTGCCGACTGGGGCAACCACGGTGCGACCACCCGCTCGGCGACGCTCAACGTTGCGGCGGGCAAGAGCTATCCGCTGCGTCTGGAGTACTACGACAACGCATCGACGGCTGTCGTTTCGTTGAAATATATCTTTGAGGATGTGACGGATCGGGATCGGAAGATCGCGACGGCCGATGCGGTGATCTACTGCGCAGGGTTCGACAGCGACACCGAGCGGGAGAACCACGACCGCACTTTCGCCCTGCCCGAAGGTCAGGCGGCCGAAATTGCCGCCGTGGCAAAGCTGAATCCGAATCTCGTCGTCGTGGTCAACAGCGGCGGCGGGGTCGATTTCGCGCAGTTCGCCGATAAGGCGCGTGCGATCCTCATGGCTTGGTATCCCGGGCAGGAGGGCGGTCGTGCGATTGCAGAGATCCTCACGGGGGCGGTTTCGCCCAGCGGCAAACTCCCGATTTCGATCGAGCGGCGCGCCGAGGACAATCCCTCCTACGACAGCTATTACGAGAATGTCGACCGCTCGCACCGCAAGGGCGCACCGCAGCCGCGCATCAACTACAACGAAGGTATTTTCGTGGGATACCGCGGTTATGACCGTGCGGAAACGGAACCGCTCTATGCCTTCGGCTACGGTCTTTCGTATACGACTTTCGCCTATTCGGGGCTGAAGATCGCCCGTCAGGACGACGGCTCCTATCGGGTGTCGTTCGATGTGAAGAACACGGGACCGCGCGCCGGTGCCGAGGTGGCGCAGCTCTATGTGAGCGATTTGACGGCCAGCGTGCCGCGTCCGGTGAAGGAGCTGAAAGGGTATGGGAAGGTCTACCTCAAGAAGGGCGAGACGAAACGTGTGGAGATCACTCTGCCGCGCGATGCTTTCGCCTTCTACGATATGGACCGGCATGACTTCGTGGTCGAGCCGGGCGATTTCCTGCTTCAGGCGGGGGCGTCGTCACGCGATCTGCGGCTCAAGGGGACGATCCGTGTCGAGTGACCGGTTCGTTTCGGATTTACAACGGGAGGCGGGTGCTGCGGCATCCGCCTCCCGTGCGTTTGCGAGGGAGGAGCGGACAAAAGAGAAGGAGACTCCCCGATAAGGAGTCTCCTTGCGTTCGGACGGCCGCAGGCGATCAGCGCGGGTCGATCAGCCGCAATGCCAGATCGGGCCGGTCGGTGGTGATGAAGTCCACGCCCTGCTCGATGAACTCCTCGATGCTCTTTTGTGCGCTGGGCGTCCATACGTTCACCTTCAGCCCCAGCTCCTGCGCCTGTTTGATCCATTCGGGATGCTTGCGCAGCACTTTGTCGGAGTAGTCGATGCCCTGAAAGCCGGCCGCTTTCACTTCGGCGGGCGTGAGGTTGCCGCTGAGATAGTAGAAGTCGACGCCGGGCAGCAGTTTCATCGCTTCGCGGGTCGGTTCGACCGACCATGCGATGACGTCGACACGCTCCTGAACCTTCTGTTTCAGGATTTCGCGGGCGATGGCGCGAGCCGCTTCGGGGCGCTCCTTCGACTTGATTTCGACGATCAGCCGCACGTCGGGCAGCCGTTTCAGCTCCTTGAGGTATTGTCGGAAAGTGGGGATTTTCTCGCCGTTGGGCAGCGTCACGCGCAGAATCTCCTTGGCGGGACTCTTCTCCATTTCGACACCTTGGTATGTGCGGTCGTGGTTGACGACCAGCTTGCCGTCGACGGTCATCCAGACGTCGCATTCGGAGCCGAAGACGCCGATTGAATCGGCCTTGCACAGCGATGTGAGCGAGTTCTGGGCCGAGCCGTCGGTTTTCCAGAAACCGCGGTGCGCGATGATTTTGGGCTGTGCCGCCGCCGACAGCGTGAAGGCTGTCGCAGCGATCAGTACGAGGAAGGTTTGGGTTCGGGTCATGGTGAGGCGTATTTTCGGATCGGAATTATTGCAGCAGGAACCGTTCGCAGTCGAGCGCCGCGATACAGCCCGAAGCTGCGGCGGTGATGGCCTGCCGGTAGGCGGGATCCTGTACGTCGCCGGCGGCGAAGACCCCCTCGACGGAGGTTTTCGACGAGTTGCCCTCGGTGCAGATATACCCCTCGGCGTCGAGTTCCAGCTGGTTGCGGAACAGCTCGGTATTGGGGTGGTGGCCGATGGCTACGAAGAACCCGGAGATGGCGAGCGTCCGCTCCTTGCCGTCGGTATGACGGATGATGACGCCCGTGACGCCCGTGTCGTCGCCCAGCACCTCGGCGGTATTGTACTCGAAGAGCACCTCGATATTGGGTGTGTTCAAGACGCGGTGCTGCATCGCTTTCGAGGCGCGCAGGTGGGGTTTGCGCACGATCAGGTAGACTTGCCGGCAGAGCGACGCCAGATAGGTAGCCTCCTCGCAGGCGGTGTCGCCGCCGCCCACGACCGCTACGTCCTTCTTGCGGTAGAAGAATCCGTCGCACGTAGCGCAGGCGCTCACGCCCTGTCCTCGGTATTTCGTCTCGGAGGGGAGTCCCAGATAACGCGCCGAAGCGCCTGTGGCGATGATGAGGCTCTCGGCTTCGATCTGCTTCTCGCCGTCGATCACCAAGTGGAACGGCCGCGAGGAGAGGTCGACGCGCGTTACCATGCCGCGGCGGATGTCGGCGCCGAACCGCTCGGCCTGCTTGCGCAGGTTGGCCATCAGCTGGTTGCCGTCGACCCCTTCGGGATAGCCCGGGTAGTTATCGATTTCAGTGGTGGTGGTCAGCTGGCCGCCCGGTTCGATTCCTTCGTAGAGAACGGGATTCAGATTGGCGCGCGAGGTGTAGATGGCCGCCGTGAATCCGGCCGGGCCGCTGCCGATAATCAGGCATTTGACTTTTTCCATAGTGTTTATTCTGTTTACGTTAGATTTCTTCGTGCGATCTATTTCGGGCCGGCTTCTCTTCGCAGGGCCACGATCTGCTCGAATCGTTTCTGGGAGGGAGTCCCCGAGACAAGCTCCTTGTGAGGAAATGTTCTGTCGAACCGCGCGGCGGCCGTTTCGTCGATCTCGTAGGCGGCGTCCTCGAAATAGCGGCCTTCGATCCCTTTCAACGCCCCTTCGTATAGCTCGCAGACATGCAGTGCCGTGACGTACATGTCGTCGGAGGTTCGGATTCCCAATCGCTCCGCCGTCACGAAGCCCTGCCGCAGATAATAGTCGGGGTCTCCGCAGAGAAGGATGGCGCGGAATCCCATGTCGCGGGCCTCGGTTTTCAGGTATTCGATCATTCGGCCGCCTATCCCCTTGCGCTGATACTGCGGAAGCACCGAGATCGGGCCGAGCGTCAGCACCTCGTACTCCTTCCCGTCGTCGGTTTTGAGGCTCGATTTCAGGCAAACCGCGTTTCCGACCACCCGACCGTCGAGCAGCGCCACGACGTCCAGCCGCGGTACGAACGCCGAGGTGCCGCGCAGGACGTGGAGCAGGTAGTGTTCGCTGCATCCGGGGACGAAATGGTTCCAGAATGCCTCCCGCGTCACGTTTTCGGTTTGGCGATAATCCGCCGGCCTTTCCGGCCTCAGTTCGATCTTCATGGGGTATCGGTAATCAAATTCGTTCAAGGTTCTACGGCGCCGAATTCAGTGAGTTGACGGCCTTCGTAGTCGAAGGCGGCCTAGCGTCCGTCGAGACGAGCCGCCAGACGTCCCGTCCGGTCGTCGTATTCGACGATTTCATAGCGCGGCTCGAGGACGTAACGGCCCGTTTTGTCGATGAGTCCCATCCGCCCGTCGTCGGTCTGCACCTCGGCGCGGCCTTCGTGGAAATCGTTGGCCCAGCGGAACTGCGGAGCGATGAGATAGCGGTTCTGCGTATCGACGTAACCGTATCCTTCGGCGTCCTCGACGCAGATCGTCTGTTCGAACATATGTCCGACCCAGAGGTGATTCGGGAAACTGGGACGCGGCGCGCGGTAGTTCACCGAGGTATCGCACATCATTTGTGCCACGGCGGCGTTTTCCGCGATGAAAGCGCGCAGCGCTTCGAATTGCGGCGTATCGTCGCCGGCGTCGAAACGCATATAGGCGTAACGCAGCGGCAGCAGCCGGTAGTCGGGTGTCACCCAGAGGTTGGCCGCTTTGAGATTGTTGTGCGTCAGGCCGGCCTGCGACAACTGCTTTTGCAGGGTGTCGAGTGCCGCGAGCAGCCGCTCGCGCTCGGCATGGCGGACGAACGCCGGAAGCGGTTCTCCCTCGGCGGGCAGCTCCTGCAAAACCAGATCGCAGGTGTGCTGTGCGCCTGTGGCGTCGATATAGGTAAACTCCTCGCGTAGCATTTGCCACGGAAGCAGGAATTCGGCAGGGTGGTACTTGAGCCGTTGTGCCGTGGTCTCGGCCAGCCGGTGCGCCAGCGGCGAGAGCGGGCAGAGCAGCAGGCAGCGGCGGTCGTCGAGCGTGCATTGTACTTCGGTGAAGAGCGTCGTGCGGCTGAGTCGCAGTGCGCCCTGCTCATCCTGATCGAAACGGGCTTCGCCCAGCGTGCGAAGCGACGTGCGGGGCGTGAGCAGCCCCTCCAGAAAATGGTGGATTGTCGGGAACATGGCTACTGGAGGTTTACGCTGATCGATCCGACGTTGAGGATCGAGAGCAGTTCGGTGATCGAAGCGTTGTAACACATCCCTCGGAAGGGCGGAAGGGCGTTGTCGCCTCGGAGACTGCGGATCGCCTCTTCGAATAGGGGCGGCATCGGACTCGATAGGTCGTAGAGCAGACGGGCGTAGCGGTTGTTGTAGGCGGCCTCCTCTTCGGTCAGAAAGATGCGTCCCTGCGCTGCGTTGCCCGATGCGAGGTGAATATTGACCAGCAAGGCCTGCCCGTCGTTGGTGCCGAGCGAGCGGATGCGGCCTGCGATCTGCGACAACTCCTCTTCGTCGCTGTCGGAGGCTTCCCCGTCGGTGATATTGAAAACCGACGGAGGAAAGCTCTCGCGGTGTTCTTCGTGGCGGCACCACGCCTCGACGAGGTCGTGGACGTAGAGCAGTGCCTCGTACATCGGGGTTTGCCCCGAAGCGGCCGGAGCGATCCATTCGCGGACGGTCACCTCGTTGAATGCCGGTTGTCCGTCGGGCAGACGGCGTTCGACGGAGCTTCGGCGGATGTTGCGGGCCGCCCCTTCGAGTGCCGTAATCGGAACGAAGGTCTCGTCGGCCGAGAGGAGCGAGTGTACGCCTTCGCCCGAATAGCCTACTACGGCGATGTCGTAGTAGTCGCGCACCTCGCCTTCGCGCGTGGCGCGCAGCAGCAGTTCCGACAGCAGCGAGTTGGTTACCTCGGCCACGGCCGCCGCTTTCGACAGGCGCCGTCCGCGGAACTCCAGCTCTTCGACCATCGAACCGGATTGGTCGATGGCCAGAACGAAGGCCGTGCGGTGGCGGCGTGTGATGCTTTGGGTGTAGTTCATGGTTTATTTGTTGGTTTGGGTTGCTATTCCAGTCCCCGAACGGCCCGGAAGTCGGCGTCTCGTTCGTCGGGTGTCGCGGCGTCGAGTCCGTAGCCGACGGCCATGTCGAGCGAACAGTCGAACGCCTTATCGGCTTCGGCGAGGCGTTGCAGCGCCTGCTGCGCCTGTTTCCCTTCGGCGACGGCGCGTTCGATCGCTCCGGCGTCGGGACGGTGTCCCAGCCGCTGTGCCAGCAGGTCGAGCGCCCAGCTGCGGGCGTAGTCGTCGTAACGATCCGCGAAGGCTCGCAGCCGCTCGGTGAGGGCTTCGGGCGAGACGACGGCACCCTGCTCGATCGCGTCGAGCAGCTGCTCCATATACGAACGCGTGAGGTAGAGTCCCGCGGCGTCGATCCATGCGCCGCGGCCGTCGCAGCCGTCGCCGCCGCGCGTGAGCAGATCGCCGAGCGTGGCCTTGAGCGCCTGCTCATAGCGTTGCAGGCCGCGGCGCAGCCCCGTAAGTTTGATATGGACGGAGTTGTGGATGAAGTTCTGGGCGTCGGGGTTGTTCTCGTAGAGGCGGTTGAGTGCGTCGAGACCGGCTGCGAGGGCGTTGCCCACGAAGGGGTTCCACGTCTCGAAATTGATCAGATCGCGCCTCACGCTGCGTCGGTCGCGCTGCCGCCACTTCTCGATGTCGCGCACGGTGCCGTAACTCGACAGGTTGGCGGCGGGCAGAAGCGCCGAACGTCCCTCCTGCTCCAAAAGGTAGGAGAAGGGGAAGGCCGAGGTGTCGTGGTGGTGGGTGTGACGCCCCATAATCATGGTGTAGACTCCTTCGATGGCGGGCGACATGACGTAGGCGCCGCTGGCGAATTTGCAGCCGCGCCGGTGGACGGCCTGATGCACGGCGCCGCACTTGAAGAGGTGGTTGCTCTGGTTGGTGCCGCTGCCGGCGTTGAAGAAGGAGAACATGCCGGCGATCAGCAGCGACGACTTGTGGTGTGAAACGGTGTAGGGACCTGCGAAGATCGAGACCGCTTCGCCGTTCTCGCAGTGCGAATTGGCGAAGAAGAGCGAGTCGGAAGCGGTATAGCCGCGATCGAAGATGCAGCGTTCGCCGACGAAGCAGCGCTCGATGAGCGAACCGTTGTCGACGAGAGCGTGTTCGGCCGTGATGAAGTCGTAGGCCTTGACGTCGATGCCGATGCGCGAAGCGTCGCCGACCGTGCCGTTGGAGAGGACCGAAACCCCTTCGAGCGTCACGTCGTCGCCGATGCGCACGTCGCGCAGCAGGCGGCAGTCGGTGATGCGGCAGTTGCGGCCGATGCGCCCCTGAGCGGAACGCACTGCGTCGGCCGCCTGCTGCGCCATGCGGTCGAGTGCGGCGACGAGCGCCGGACGGTGGCGGTAGACGGCGGCGATGTAGGCGATCTGCGCGGTCAGACCGCTGTAAATCCGTACCGTGCGCCCGCCGTTCTCGTTCATGACGGCCACCTCGGTACCGTTGCCGAAGGTGCTTTCGCCGCGGCATTCCAGACGGGTGACCTCCTCGATGAGCGTATCGGCGCCGATGTCGTAGTTGCGCACGCCGGCATTGCGGATATGCACGCCCGATGCCAGCCGGATGCGGCCGCCCAACCGCGCGGCGTGCAGTTGCGAGGGGTGAAAATTCCCCGCCACCTCGACCGTCGACCAATCGTCGGCCGTCGATCCCGAGGCTTCGAGCGCGGCGATTTCGCCGGAGGTCAAAGGTCTGTATTCGTACATCTGCGTCATGCTTTCCAACCTACAAATATAGCGATTTAGAATGAGTTTTTCAACGGGTGGGCGATTTTCTCCCGCCGGTCGCCGTATTGCACTTCGGCCGACCCGTTGCGGAAGGGTTTCACGGCGTTGCAGGGCGGGCAGTTGAGCACGACGCGCCCCGCCGTGTCGATAAAATGCCACCGTCCGGCGAGTGCCACGGCCGCCAAGCCTTCGCTGAAGTCGAATCCGTTGTCCCATACGGGCGGGATGACGAACCGTTCGCCCGAGCGGAACCCCCAGCGGCCTTCGCAAACCGCCAATTCGGGAGTCTCTTCGACCGGGTGGAACGGCCGCAGCCGCCATGCGAACAGGGCGGCGGCTTGCGGGAGCCGCAATACGGGCGAGCGGAGCAGTTGTGCCGTGCGATACCCTGCGGCGTCGCCGCGGCGGGCGAAAGAGTCGAGGATTTCGCGATAGGCTTCGCTGCGCCCGTCGAGTACGGCTGAGGGGTCGAGCACGAGTCCTTCGGCGGGGTAGCGTATGAGCAGCGAGGGATCGTCGGCTGCAGCGTGGAGCACGGTGGCGATCAAGGCTGCCGGATAGTCGTCGAGCGAGGCATCGAAATCCAGTTCGGTGCGTGAAGGGTGCTGGAAGGCGCGGGTTCCCAGTTCGGGACTGCGCTGACCGTGGAATTCGGGCAGAAACATCGCGTCGAAATCGATCGGGTGGAGTGCCTGCCCGTCCCAGATCAGGTTGTCGGGCTTCAGATCGCCGTGCGCCCATTCGGCCGGCAGTAGCCGTGCGGCCAGTGCATCGAAGGCTGCTGCGAGTCGTGCGATAAGGGGCTTGTCGGACGTTGCGGCGGCATGATCCAGAGCGTGCGTAAGTGTCTCGCCCTCGATCCACTCGTCCACGACGACGTCCGTCCAGACCCCTTTCGACGGCGAGGTGTAGAGGAAGAGTTCCGCGGGCCGGAACCGCTTGCCGTAGATCGCTTCGAGATGGCGTTGCGGACGGGTATAACATTTCAGCAGGCGGTCACGGCCTTCGAGCCGGATGCGGAAGACCACTGAACTGTTGCCCGTATGGAACACGGGCATTCCGTCGGCCGTGCGGCAGACGTCGATCTCTCCCAGCGTGCGTGTCAGGCCGTGGGAATTGAGTACCGATTCGAGATATTGGGTGACGGTGAAGAGCAAGGTCGGGGTTGCTGAATCGATTGGTTAACGCAGGGTATCGCGATGCGAGTCTTATAAAAAAAGGCCGGCCTCAGGCCGGCCTTTGCATTCGGGTGTCGTTTAGTGGCAGCCCTGACAGCCGCAGTTGTCGGTCTGTCCTTCGTCGCAGTGGCAGTCGTTGCCGCAACCGCAATCGCCGTCTCCGCAGCCGCAGTTTCCGGCGAGGTCTTCGGGGGTTACGTCACGTACCGAAATCACCTCTACGTCGAAGTTGAGCGTTTTGCCGGCCATCGGGTGGTTGAAATCCATCTTCACGGTGTCGTCGCCGATCTCCTTCACCACGCCCAGCATACGCTGACCCTGTGCGTTGGACATGGGAATCTGGCTGCCCACGAAGAGGATGTCCTCGGCGAGCTTGCCGTCGACCATGAAGATCGTTTTGGGGAGGTCGACGATTGCGTCGGCGACCGTTTCGCCGTATCCGTCGGCGGGTGCGAGCGTGAAGGAGACCTTCTCGCCTGCTTCCTTGCCTGCGATGGCCGCCTCGAACTTGGGCAGCAGCATACCGGTGCCGAAGATGAATTCCAGCGGCTGTCCGGGACGCGACTGATCGGCGATTTTGCCGTCGACGGTGAGCGTGTAGTCTACCGCCACCATTTTGTTGTTTTCTGCTTTCATACTTATAGAGTTAAAAATATTATCGGGGTTTCCGCGCACCGTCGCCGTTTGCGGCGGCCTCTGTCCAAAATTTCGACAAAGATAGACAATTTCCCGTGATTCTCACCATCGTCGAATCGGTTAATGCTCCGCCGACGGGATTTTCATCGCTGCGCGGTTTTTCGTCACGCAGGGGTGGTTGTACAAGATTGATGCAAATTCTGCCGCTTCGTTCGGAAATCAAAAACTTCCGCCCTGCATTCGTTTCGGATTGCCGTCGGTGCTTCTCGGAAAAAACACCCGGGAGCCATCGCGGCCGCCCGGGCGTTTTTAGCAGGCTGCGGGGTGTTACTCCGTGCAGCGGCAGACGAGGTTGCGGTCGCCGTAACCGTTGTCGATCTTCGAGACGTAAGGCCAGAACTTCGCCTCGGCGATCCAGCCGAGCGGGAAGGCCGCCTCCTCGCGCGAGTAGGGATGCAGCCATGCGCCGGCGATCTCCACGGCCGTGTGGGGAGCGTTGCGTACGACGTTATCCTCCGTGCCGGCGGCCGCTTCGCACTCGCGCTTGATCTGTATGAGCGCCTCCATGAAACGATCCATCTCGGCTTTGGGCTCCGACTCCGTAGGTTCGACCATCAGGGTCTCGTGCACAGGGAACGAGAGCGTCGGGGCGTGGAAACCGTAGTCCATCAGCCGGTGGGCGATATCGCCGCAGTCGATGCCGTAGTCGTGCTTGAAATTCGTCAGGTCGAGGATCATCTCGTGCCCTACGCGGCCCGTTTCGCCGCTGTAATAGGTGCGGTACTCCGCGGCCAGCGCCGACGACATGTAGTTGGCATTGACGATGGCCATCTCCGTGGCTCGGCGCAGCCCCTCGCCGCCCAGCATCTTGATGTAGCCGTAGGTGATGGGCAGCAGCAGCGCCGAACCCCACGGAGCCGACGCCACGGCGGTGATTCCCTCGTCGCCGCCCGTCGCCGCGATGGGGTGCGACGGCAGGAAGGGGCGCAGATGCGCGGCCACGCAGATCGGGCCGACGCCCGGACCGCCGCCGCCGTGCGGCATGGCGAAGGTTTTGTGGAGGTTCAGATGGCAGACGTCGGCGCCGATGTAACCCGGATTGGTGAGTCCCACCTGCGCGTTCATGTTGGCGCCGTCCATGTAGACCTGCCCGCCGGCGTCGTGTACGGCGTCGACGATCTCGCGGATGCGGCTCTCGAAGACGCCGTGCGTCGAGGGATAGGTCACCATCAGTCCGCACAGCTCCGAAGCGTGCTCCTCGGCCTTGGCCTTGAGGTCGTCGACGTCGATATTGCCCTTCGCGTCGCAGGCCACGGTGACGATCTTCATGCCTGCCATGGCGGCCGATGCGGGGTTCGTGCCGTGCGCCGACGCGGGGATCAGTATGACGTTGCGGTACCCCTGCCCCTTGGACTGGTGGTAAGCGCGGATCACCATCAATCCGGCGTATTCGCCCGCGGCACCCGAATTGGGTTGCAGCGAGCAGGCGGCCAGTCCGGTGATCGTCGCCAGATCGCGTTCGAGCGCGGCGATCAGTTCCATATATCCTTCGGCCTGTTCGGCGGGGGCGAAGGGGTGCATGTTCTGGAAGCCGGCCAGCGACAGCGGCTGCATGAGTGCCGCTGCGTTGAGTTTCATCGTGCACGAGCCGAGCGAGATCATCGAGTCGGCCAGCGAAATGTCGCGGTGTTCGAGCTGCTTGATGTAGCGCATCAGTGCGCTCTCGCTGCGATACGAGCGGAAGACCGCTTCGCTGAGGATCGGCGACGTGCGGCGCACTGTTTCGGGCAGCGTGCTCGGAGCGTGTCCCTTGACTATCTTGGCTTTGCGGCCCCGCGCTTCGGCGAAGAGGGCGATCACGTCGGCTACCTCCTCGGAGGTGGTCACCTCGTCGAACGAGAGGCGCACGCGCTCCTCGGAGGGGTAGAAGAAGTTGATGCCCCGTTCGAGGGCGAGCGACTGGATGACCGCCGCCTCGGCCTCGATGTCGAGCGTATCGAAGAAGTGCTGGTTCGTGAGTTTGTAGCCCATCGCTTCGAGGGCACGGGCGGTGTCGCAGGCGGCCGTGTGGGCCGTCTCGGCGGCACGGCGCAGCCCCTCGGCGCCGTTGTAGACGCAGTAGAAGCCGACCATCGAGGCCATCAGCGCCGAGGCGGTGCAGATGTTCGAGGTGGCGCGCTCGCGTTTGATGTGCTGCTCGCGCATCTGGAGCGCCATGCGCAGGGCGCGGTTGCCCAGCCGGTCGACCGAGACGCCGATGATGCGGCCCGGCATCTGGCGTTTGTAGGCTTCGCGTGTGGCCATATACCCTGCGTGCGGGCCTCCGAAGCCCATCGGCGTACCCAGCCGCTGCGCCGAGCCGACGCAGATGTCGGCGCCCCATTCGCCGGGGGCTTTCAGCAGTGCCAGAGAGAGCAGGTCGGCTACGGCCGTCACCTTCGCGTCGTGCGCGTGCGCCGCTTCGACGAAGGCCGCATAGTCGCGCACGGCGCCGTCGGCGGCCGGATACTGTACGATGGCGCCGAACTCCCTGCCCGAGAATTCGTATTGATCGTAGTCGTCGATAATCAACTCGATGCCGAACGGCTCGCTGCGCGTAAGGAGCAGGTCGAGCGTCTGCGGAAAGAGGTTGCGGTCGACGAAGAGCTGCGTGTGTCCCTCCTTCACCGCGTCGCGGCTGCGCAGGGCGAACATCATGAGCATCGCCTCGGCCGCTGCCGTTCCCTCGTCCAAGAGCGAGCAGTTGGCGATCTCCATGCCCGTGAGCGACAGCACGGCGGTCTGGAAGTTGAGCAGCGCCTCCAGACGCCCCTGCGAAATCTCGGCCTGATAGGGGGTGTAGGAGGTGTACCACGCGGGATTCTCGAAGACGTTGCGCGCCACGGCGGCCGGTACGGCGCAGGGGTAGTAGCCCATGCCGATGAACGACCGCAGCGGGTGATTCTTGTCGGCCAGCGCGCGGACGTGTGCGGCGAATTCGTATTCGCTCATGCCCTCGGGCAGGTCGAGCGGTTTTTTGAGGCGGATCGACTGCGGGATCACCTGTGCGATCAGTTGGTCGACGCTCTCGACGCCGATCGTGTCGAGCATGGCTTTCAGTTCGTCGGGATTGCTGACACCGATGTGACGTTCAGCGAAGGTATCAAAAGACATTGTTGTTATGTTTGAGATTGTTGTACATGTTTCGGTTGTTGCGGGGCTCGGGCGGGTCGTAGCCGCTGTCGCGGGTACTTCTCTTCCCCTTCGCTGCGTCATCTTGCGCTGCGGCCTGTAGTTCCTGTCTGCATTCGTTTCAGTATTTGAAACTGCTGCCGCCGATGAATTCGCGCAGCAGCGACGTGGGCGGTATCTCCGTCGGATCGATCGGGATGAAGTTGTCGAGGAACTTCAGCAGGCGTTTGGCTTCGCCGTATTCGGGTACGGTGTCGGGCACCTCGCGCAGGATGCGTTCGGCGTAGGGACGCAGCACCGAGATTTCGTAGAAGAGCGACGAGTTGAACATTACGTCGGCGTTCTCCTGATAGGGGAAGATGTGCTTCTCCTCGCCGCGGCGCACGCTCTCCCAGCGCGCGAGCGTCGCCTGTGCGTTGTGGCCGCGCGTGGCGTTGTCGCGCACCATGCGGCGCAGCAGGCGGTTGTCGGTGGTGGCGATGCGCGAGAGGTTGTCCATCGAGACCGACGTGAAGCACGAGATGTAGATCTTGAACTTCATGGGATCGGGGATGCTCGGCGTAAGGCGAGGGTTCAGACCGTGAATGCCCTCGACGATCAGTACCGAACGGTCGTCCAGCTGCAGCGGATTGTCGTGCCACTGACGTTTGCCCGTGATGAAGTCGTAGCGCGGCACAGGCAGGCTTTCTCCCGCGAAGAGCCGTTGCAGATGGTTGTTGAAGAGCTTCAGGTCGATGGCTTCAAGCGCTTCGTAGTCGTACTCTCCGTCGGCGTCGCGCGGGGTTTTGTCGCGGTCGACGAAGTAGTCGTCGAGCGAGATGAGTACGGGGTTCAGCCCCAGAATGCGCAGCTGGATGCCCAGACGCTTGGCCGAGGTGGTCTTGCCGCTCGACGAAGGCCCCGAGATGAGCACCATGCGTGTCCCCTGCGAGCGGTTGGCTGCCGCGATCGTATCGGCGATGCGGGCCAGCTGCTTCTCATGGAAGGCTTCGGCGATCTTGACCAGCTCCGAAGCGTCGCCGGCCAGTACCTTGGCGTTGAGCCGTCCGACGGTGGGTACGCCCATGATGGCCACCCACTCCTTGTATTGGTGGAAGATGTCGAAGAGCTTGTCCTGCGCCACGAGCGGTTTGAGCGCATCGGGATGGCTGCGTCCGGGCAGTACGACGTAGAAGCCGTTGTAGTAGGGGCGGATGTCGAACAGATGGATGTAGGCCGTCGAGGGGGCGAGCGCACCGTAGAAATACCCTTTCATGTCGCCCAGCGTGTAGAGGCTGCTGTAAAGGCGGGGACGGGTGTTCAGCAGCTCGGTCTTGTCGTCGAATCCCAGCCGTGCGAACTCCATCGCGGCGTCGATCGACAGCACGCGGCTGCGGGTGATCGGGATCGCCTCGTCGACCAACTCCTTCATGCGCTGTCGGAGGGCTTCGGCCTCTTGGGCGGAGATGCTGTCGTGCCCTTCGATTTCGCAGTAGAAACCGCGCAGCATCGAGTGGCGGATGAAGAGCTTCCGGCCCGGCCAGATGTCGCACACGGCCCGCTGGAGCAGAAACGATGCCGTACGTTCGTAGACGCGAATGCCTTCGAAGTGGGTGGCATCGATGTAGCGTACCGTGATCGGGGTGTATACTTTATAGTTCAGCTCCTTGATTCGGTTGTTGACGTAGGCCGCCAGATAGGGGTGCGGTCCTTTGGGGAGGTATTGCCGTTCGATTTCGAGCAGCGACGTTCCCATTTCGACCTCGATCGTGCAGTCGAGGTTGTCGCAGATGACTTGGATAGGGTCTCTCATGGTATGCGGGACAAAAATTGCATAAAGATACGAATACGGATCATTTTTACCAAAGGCAGCGATATTTTTTTGCAGCGGCGGACACGCCCTCCCTGTCGGCGGCGACGTGTTCCGGTGTACGGGTGCGGTTATTTTCCGGCCGGCAGTCGGATTTTGAGCAGCACCGGCCGGTGATCCGAAGCGCGTGCGACATCGCCTGCCTCGAAATGGTTCAGAACACGCGCTTCGATCACTTGGCACGCGACGCCGTTGTTGAATTGCAGGATGTAGTCGATGCACTTCGTCGGAACGTCGGAGGGATAGGTCCCTGCATCGACGGGCGTTCGGATCGTCCACTCCTTCTGTAACTCCAGAATCGTCTTCGAATCGGGGGAGGCGTTCAGATCGCCGCCCAGAAAGACGGGCTTCTTCGCCTTGCCGTAGCGTTCGCGCATCACGCGGTTGATTACGGCGATCTGTTCGCGCTGCGCCGCGGCCGATGTGTGGTCGAGGTGCGTGGTGGCGATCACATACCGCGGCAGTTCGGCGACCGTCAGCACGCGCGGCTCCGCACCTTCTCCCCGCGGCAGAGCGACGGCGAAATGGTCGAGGATACGTTCGCGGGTCATGATGCCTTCGCCGTAGCTTCCGCCCCGATAGGGCATGGCGCTGCCGAAACGATAGTCCCAGTCGCCCATGAGCCGTGCGATGCGTTCGAGCTGGAATACGGCGCCCGTGCGGGTCGTACAGCTGTCCAGTTCGTTGAGGCAGACGGCGTCGGCGCCGACTTCCCGCATCATTTCGGCGACGAGCGGGTAGTCGTCGGCGATGTATTTGTTGAAGACGCCGACGTTGTAGGTCACCAGATGGATCGTATCCTTCGTCGGTGGGGTTTCGCCGCCCGTCTTCTTCGACGGGGCGTTGCTGCAACCGGCCGTGCAAAATGCGAAGCCGAGCAGCGGCAGGAACATCCGATATCTTTTCATGGGTTCGAATTTGGGTTCTTTACAAAGTTACGTATTTTCCGACGTATTTCCTATTTGCCTCCGTTTTTTGCGGACGTGTCGCTGCGGCAGGATTTGTGCGTTGCCGCGATAGCGGGGAGGAGCTGTTTCGTGCGAGGGTGGCAGGCGAAAGAAAGCGTCGGAAAATTTGGAGGATCGGCGGGGAGTTTCTATCTTTGTCTCTCTTAATATAATATAGGTCTGAATACATTCGAAAAAGAGATACGGTATGATGAAAAAATCATTTTTTGGCGCATTGCTGCTCTTCGCGCTGGCGGCCTGTTCGCCGCGTACGGAGACGGTGGTGATCCTTTCGACCAACGACATTCACTCTCATATCGAGAAGTTTCCGCAGCTGGCCGAGGCCGTCAAGGAGTGCCGCGACACGGCGCGCAACGTGATTCTGGTCGATGCGGGCGACCGCTGGACGGGCAACGTCTACTCCGATCGGGCTGCCGAGCCGCGCAAACCGATCATCGACCTGATGAACAAGCTGCGCTACGATGTGGCGACCTACGGCAATCACGAGTTCGATGCCGGGCAGGCTTTTCTGGGGATGCGTACCGCGCAGTGCAATTTTCCGGTGATTTGCGCCAACATCCTCAGCGATACGGCGACTTTCCCCCAGCCGGCGCCCTATGCCGTCGTCGAGCGCGGCGGACGCAAGATCTGCTTCGTGGCCGCCGTGACCAACTACGACCACAACAACCATCCTGCGGGGCATGACGAGAATTTCGTGGGCCTCTCCTTTACGGACGCCGTGGATGCCGTAGCCGATTATCAGCCGCTGCGCGACGGGTGCGACGCGCTGGTGGGGCTGACCCATATCGGAACGAAGAAGGATCGCGTGCTGGCCGAGAAGGCGCCGCGCTACGACGTGATCGTGGGCGGTCACAGCCACGACGAGACGAACGAAACGGTCAACGGCGTGTTGGTGACCCAGACGGGCAAATACCTCGATAATATCGGCGTCACGGTACTCAAGTTCCGCGGCGACGAGCTGGTGGAGAAGAGTTTCCGGCTGGTGCCGCTCTCGAACTACAAACCTGCACCTGCCTACCAGCGGATGGTCGAAGGGTATTACAGCGATCCTGCACTCAGGTCGAAGGTGGCCGATCTGCGGGGCCGGCTGAACAAGACGGGGCTGGCCAACGTCTTCACGGAGGCGGTGCGCGCGGCGGGCAAGGCCGATATCGGCATCTACCATATCGGCGGCGTGCGGCTCGACTCACTTTCGAACGAGGTCGTGGCGGCCGATATTTATAATCTCGATCCTTTCGAGTCGAAGCTGGTGACGGCCGAGATGACGGCCGACGAATTGGCACGGCTGGTGAAGAACAAGTTCAACGATACGGTCAATCTCGACGAGTCGCATCGCATCGACCTCTATATGACGACGCCGTATGTGATCCGCACCGACGACCGGTTCGAGGCGCAGTCGGTCGTGTTTCCCGATCTGAAGCCCGGCCGCCGCTACCGCGTGGCGATGGGCGACTACATTTTCAAGACCTATTCCGATCTCGATTATACCGACGGTGTGCCGACCGAGACACTGGTGACCGATGTATTGGATTCATATTTGCGTGCCCATTCGCCGCTGGCGCCCGACAACGAACCCCGCCAGCGGATCGAGTAGAAATCCGCTGACGCAGAGCGAAGAACCGGATTGCAGGGAGGAGAACTCCCTGCAATCTTTTTATTTCACAAATTGATATATCGTTTATATTTTCGGGCAGGGCGCTTGTGCTGTGCGGTTTTATTCTCTACTTTTGTAGGTAACAACGAAGCTATCAATCAAAATTTTTTCGAACGATGAAACTTTTTCGACTGTTTGTCGTCGCGTGCCTCCTGATGCTTTGCGTCGGACGCGCCGCAGCGCAGGAGCAGGACGTGCCCGCCCCCAAAACCTATAAGATTTATGCGGTGTGCGACGCACATCTCGACACCCAGTGGAACTGGGATCTGACCCACACCATCCGGGAATATATTCCCCGCATCCTCTTTCAGAACCTCTGGATGCTGGAGCGCTATCCCGACTATAAGTTCAACTTCGAAGGGGGTATCATCTACCACTGGATGAAGGAGTACTATCCGCTGCACTACGCCCGTCTGCAAAAATATATCGACGAGGGGCGCTGGCATATCAGCGGCGCGTCGTGGAACGCCAACGATCCCAACATGCCTTCGGCCGAGTCGTTCATCCGCAACATCCTTCAGGGGCAGGAGCTTTACAAACGGGAGTTCGGCGTTCATTCCACTGACATCTTTCTGCCCGACTGCTTCGGGTTCGGGTATACGCTTCCTTCGCTGGCCGCCCACTGCGGCCTGATCGGCTTTTCGACGCAGAAGCTGAGCTGGCGCAAGCACGACTTCTTCCCCGACGCGCCCTATCACAAGAAGAATCCCTTCTCGTGGGGCGTGTGGTACGGTATCGACGGGCAGTCGCTCATGGCGGCCTTCGATACGGGCGGGTATACCGCCGAACTGCCGGCCGATGCGGGTTACAACGCCGATTTCATCCGCCGTGCGGCCAACGGCTTCGACAATACGGCCATGCGCTATTACAGCGGCGGTCATCTGCACGGCACGACCAACTGCGGCGACAAGGGCAACAGCGGCACGGTGACCACTGCGCGCCGCATGGCTGCGGCGATGGCCGATCCCAATGCGCCGGTGGAGCTTATCAGCGCTACGAGCGACCAGCTCTTCCTCGATTATATGAACCGCCGCGACGAGCTGCCGACCTACGACGGTGAGCTGCTGATGGATGTACACGCCGGAGGCTGCTATACTTCGCAGGGTGCGATGAAGTACTACAATCGCCGCAACGAGGAGCTGCTGGGCGCCGCCGAGCGTGCTGCCGTGGCGGCCGACTGGCTGGGTGCGAAACCCTACGACCGCACGAAGCTCAACGACGTCTGGCAGCGGGTGTTGTGGCATCAGTTCCACGACGACCTGACGGGGACGAGCATCGCCGACGCCTACCGTTATTCGTGGAACGACGAACTGATCTCGCTGCAACAGGCCACCGAGGTCATGACGGCCGCCGTCGGTGCGCTGAGCCATTCGCTCGACACGCGGGTGAAGGGTACGCCTGTGGTGGTTTACAATCCTCTGACCTATGACATGCACGATCTGGTCGAAGCCGAAGTCCCGCTCGCCGCTCAAGTGAAGGGCGTGGCCGTTTACGCCCCTTCGGGCAAACGGGTGGCGGCGCAGATCCTGTCGCGTGAGGGCGACAAGGCCCGCATCCTCTTCGCCGCCGACGTCAAGGCGGTGGGATACGCCGTCTACGACGTGCGCTCCGCTTCGGGCGTGTTGAAGTCGTCGGCGCTGAAAGCGTCGGCGCGGACACTCGAGAACCGGATCTACCGCGTCGAGCTGGACGCCAACGGCGATATCAGCTCGATCCGCGACAAGCGTGCCGGCCGCGAGCTGGTGGCCGAGGGTAAGGCGTTCCGGCTGGCGGCGTTCGAAGGCAACCCTTCGAACCGCTATCCGGCGTGGGAGATCATGAAGGAGACGATGGACAAGCCGGCGCGTCCGATCGACGGCGACGTGCGCGTCTCGGTGGTCGAGCAGGGTCCCGTGCGTGCTACGCTGAAGGTGGAGCGCAGTTACGGCTCTTCGAAATTCGTACAATATCTCTCGCTGACCGACGGCGCCGCCGACGACCGCATCGACGTGCGCAACACGGTCGACTGGTCGGGCCGCGACGTGCTTCTGAAGGCCGAGTTTCCCTGTGCCGTGGCCAATGCGAAGGCGGCTTACGACCTCGGTCTGGGCTTCATCGAGCGCGGGAACAACACCGAGACGGCCTATGAAGTGCCAGCGCACAAGTGGGCCGACCTGACGGATGCCGACGGCAGCTACGGCGTGACGATTCTCAACGACAGCAAATACGGCTGGGACAAGCCGGCGGACAATACGTTGCGCCTGACGCTGCTCCATACCCCGTCGACCGAGAAGCGTTATGCGCATCAGCGGACGCTCGACCACGGCGTACACCACTATACCTATTCGATTCTGGGGCACGAGGGTGCCCGCGGGGCGCGAACGCTCGCGGCGGCCGAAGCGGTCAATCAGCCGCTGGTGGCTTTCATCGCGCCGAAACATGCGGGGCGTTTGGGTCGCAGCTTCTCGATGCTCGCCGTGTCGACCCCGCAGATCGGCGTGCGCGCGCTCAAGGCGGCCGAGGACGGCGACGGATACATCGTGCGCTGCTATGAGATGACGGGCAATCCCGTCGAGGGGGCGCGCATCACCTTCCCGACGGCGATCGTCTCGGCCGAGGAGTGCAACGGCATCGAGGAGCGCATCGGCGATGCAGCATTCGAGGGACGTTCGCTCGTGGTTTCGGCCGGTAAGTTTGCGCCCAAGACCTACCGCGTACGGCTGGCCGCACCGGCCGTGCGGTCGACGCTTGCGGTCGACAACGCGCCCGTGAAGCTCGACTACGACATCACGGCCTACTCCACCGACGAGTTCTTCACCTACTATACCATCGATAAGGCGCTGGGCTCGTTCGCCGCCGAGCTGGTTCCCGAGACGGTCGAGTGCGACGGCGTGACCTTCGCCATGGGCGAAGCCAACACCGACGACGCCGTGCTCTGCAACGGCCAGACCGTCGCCTTGCCCGCCGACCGGGCCTATACGAAACTCTATGTGCTGGCGTCGGCCGTCGAAGAGGCGCGCGAAGCCGAGTTCCGCGTAGGCGACCGGATCTATACGGCCGAAGTGCCGCTGTGGAAGGGCTTCTACGGCCAGTGGGGCTGGTACGGCAACAGCGAGGGCTTCATGCAGCGCGCCAAGATCGGCTATCTGGGTACGCACCGCCACCAGACCGATCTGGGCAACGTACCCTACGGTTTCTCCTACATGTATCTGCTGACGTTCGACATTCCCGAAGGTGCGACCACGGTGACGCTGCCCAAGGACAAGAGGGTGCTGGTCTATGCGATGACGGCGTCGAACAACCCGATCGACGACGTGAAGCTGGCGAGCCGTACCTTCGTGCGTCCCGACGAACGATAGCGCGATAGTTTCTACCGACTCTTCTTCCAACATTTTTTTCGTGAGAAGGCCGTTCCCGTTTGCGGGGCGGCCTTTTTTACGGTGACGGAGAAGCCCTTCCCTCATAAATCGCGGATCGGTGAAAATAATCGCGCGGGAAGTTATGAAATCTGCAAATTAATTCCTAACTTTGCTGCCCCGTATTGTGCGGGTAACGTACAAGTATTAACCATTTAACGAGCGATTGTATCGCAAACACTGTTTCCGTTATGGAAGAAAACAAAACTGTAGTCACGAACGAGAACTTCGACTGGAATGCGTTCGAAAACGATCTGGGCGTCTATTCCCAGCCTAAGGAGGAGATTGCCGCCGCTTATGACAAAACCCTGTCGAACGTCGCCGTCGGCGAGGTGGTCGAGGGCACGGTCATGAGCATCGGCAAGCGCGAAGTCGTCGTCAACATCGGCTACAAGAGCGAGGGCGTCATCCCCGTTTCCGAATTCCGCTACAACCCCGAACTGGCCGTAGGCGAGAAGGTCGAGGTCTACGTGGAGTCGGCCGAGGACAAGAACGGCCAGCTGTCGCTTTCGCACAAGAAGGCGCGTCAGCTCAAATCGTGGGATCGCGTCAACGAGGCGCTGGCCAACGACGAGATCATCAAGGGTTACATCAAGTGCCGCACGAAGGGCGGTATGATCGTCGACGTGTTCGGCATCGAGGCCTTCCTGCCCGGTTCGCAGATCGACGTGAAGCCCATCCGCGACTACGACGTATACGTGGACAAGACCATGGAGTTCAAGGTGGTGAAGATCAACCAGGAGTTCCGCAATGTGGTGGTTTCGCACAAGGCGCTCATCGAGGCCGAGCTGGAGGCTCAGAAGCAGATCATCATGTCGAAGCTCGAGAAGGGTCAGATCCTCGAAGGTACGGTCAAGAACATCACCTCTTACGGCGTATTCATCGACTTGGGCGGTGTGGACGGTCTGATCCACATCACCGACATGTCGTGGGGCCGTGTAAACCATCCCGAGGAGATCGTACAGCTCGATCAGAAGCTGAACGTCGTGATTCTCGATTTCGACGAGGCCAAGAAGCGCATCGCGCTGGGTCTCAAGCAGCTCACCCCGCATCCGTGGGAGGCGCTCGATCCCGATCTCAAAGTCGGCGACAAGGTCAAGGGCCGCGTGGTCGTTATGGCCGATTACGGTGCCTTCGTCGAGATCGCACAGGGCGTAGAGGGCCTGATCCACGTATCGGAGATGTCGTGGAGCCAGCACCTGCGTTCGGCTCAGGAGTTCATGAAGGTCGGCGACGAGGTCGAGGCCGTCATCCTGACGCTCGACCGTGCAGAACGCAAGATGTCGCTGGGCATCAAGCAGCTTTCGGCCGATCCGTGGGCGAATATCGAGCAGAAATATCCCGTCGGCACGCGCTGCGTAGCCAAGGTGCGTAATTTCACCAATTTCGGCGTCTTCGTCGAGATCGAAGAGGGCATCGACGGTCTGGTACATATCTCCGACCTGTCGTGGACCAAGAAGATCAAGCATCCGGGCGAGTTCACCCAGATCGGCGCCGATCTGGAGGTCGTAGTGCTCGAGATCGACAAGGAGAACCGTCGTCTGTCGCTGGGCCACAAGCAGCTCGAGGAGAATCCTTGGAACGAGTTCGAGGGTCAGTTCCCCATCGACTCGATCCACGAGGGAACCATCACCGAGATGGTCGACAAGGGCGCTATCGTATCGCTCACCGATTCGATCGAGGGCTTCTGCCCGATGAAGCATCTGGTCAAAGAGGACGGCACGACGGCCAAGGTCGGCGAGAAGCTGCCCTTCAAGGTGCTCGAGTTCTCGAAGGCGACCAAGCGCATCACGTTGTCGCACAGCCGTACCTTCGAGGATGCCAAGCGTGCCGAGTATGCGGTTGAGAAGGCCGAGAAGAAGGCTGCTGCCGATGCCAACAAGTCGGTGGTGAAGAAGATCAACGCTTCGGTCGAGAAGACCACGCTGGGCGATATCGCCGGTCTGGCCGAACTCAAAGCGCAGATGGCCGCCAAGGAGGAAGAGGAGAAATAGTCCCTTCCCGCTGTAAAGGAACGCTCCTGACAATCGGTCAGGAGCGTTCCTTTTTTTGTGAGATGGGATGGAAAGGACCTCCGACGCAGTTTTTTTATGTCTCGGTCGCGGTGCCGCCGCTCGAACGGGATTGCAGGGACTCATTGTTCGTAGTATCGAAGTTTGGTGCCAGACGGTGGTCGAAAACAAAGTGGCGGATCCTCACGTCGGAATCCTTTGCGGATTCCTCCTCAGGATGACGAACCCTGTCATTCCGAGCGGAACGAAGTGGAGTGCGGGAATCGACCGCTTGAAATGGTCATGCCGAGCGGAGTGGGAATCTGACCGTTCGGAAAGATCATCGTTGCGTGCAACACACGAATCTGCATTGCGGAAGCGGAACATGCGGGATACGGCCGGCGGAAGCCTCCCATGTTTCGCGGCAAGGAGCGGTGATTCGAACCGGCGGGCGAGTGTCAAATTTCGTTATCGAAATGTCAAAATGTATATTTCGTGTGTGTCGGAAAATGGCTAACTTGCACTATAAATGAAACGTGCACTTCAATCTCTAAAACTATCGACCATGAAAAGATTTCTTCTGCTGTTTCTTGCGACGGTCGCGACGGCGTGGAGCGCTTCGGCGCAGCTCTCCGTATCGCAGCTTCGCACCGAACATTTGACCAATCCCGTGGGGATCGGGGAACGCCAGCCGCTGTTGAGCTGGGTGGTGAGCGACCCGTCGCGCCGCGGCGTGATGCAGAGCGCCTACGAGATTCGCGTCAAGACCGGCGGGCGTACCGTCTGGCAGACGGGCAAGGTAGCTTCGGCGGAGTCCGCCGGCGTTCTTTACGACGGCACGCCGCTGGCGTCGGACACCCGCTATACGTGGCAGGTGCGCGTATGGGACGACCGAGGCAAGGCGTCGGCATGGAGCCGTGCGGCCTTCTGGCGCACAGGGCTGTTCGACACCGCGCAGTGGCAGGCCCGATGGATCGAACCCGCAGCGAGCGACGACCTCGCCGCGATGTTCCGCCGCGAGTTCCGTCTGACGAAACCCGTCGCCGAGGCGACCGTTTACCTGACCGCTCACGGCATCTACGAGGCGAGCGTCAACGGACAGCGTGTGAGCGACGACCTGCTGACCCCCGGCTGGACGGCCTACAAGAAGCGGCTGCAATACCAAGCCTACGACATTACGCCGCTGGTGAGCAAGGGCGACAACGCGATCGGCGTCACTGTGGCCAAGGGATGGTGGCTGTCGAAACTGCCGTGGAGCCGCGAGTTCAACTACGGCGACGATTACGGTCTGCTGGCGCAGATCGTCGTTCGCTACAAGGACGGCACGACGGAGGTGATCGCCACCGACGACGCATGGCGCGTCTCGACGGGTGAAATAAGCTACGGCAACCTCTACGACGGCGAGACGATCGACCTGAACCGGCGTCAGAAGGGGTGGGACCGTCCCGCGTTCGACGATGCGGCATGGGCGTCGGTCCGTGTGGCCGACACGCCGCTCGACAATCTGACGGCTAGCGTCAGCCCGGCCGTGCGGGTGATCGAGACCTTCAAACCCGTCAAAATATTCACGACCCCTTCGGGCGATCGGGTGATCGACTTCGGGCAGAATATTTCGGGTCGCGAGCGCGTGCGTCTGCGCGGCCAGCGCGGCGATACGGTGCGAATCTATCACTCCGAAATTCTCGAAAAGGGCGAATTCTTCACCCGCAACCTGCGTAAGGCCAAGGCACTGAGCACCTATATCCTTTCGGGCGACGGCGAGGAGTGGCTCGCGCCCCATTTCGCTTTCTACGGGTTCCGTTACATCAAGGTCGAAGGGATCGACGGCGAGCTGAATCCCGATGACTTCGTTGCCGAAGCGATCAGCTCCGCAACGCCTCAGAGCGGCAGCTTCAGCACCTCCGACTCGCTTATCAACCGCTTGCAGTCGAATATCAGGTGGGGTATGCTCGACAACTTCGTCGACATTCCGACCGACTGTCCGCAGCGCGACGAGCGTCTGGGCTGGACGGGCGATGCGCAGGTCTTCTTCCGCACGGCGACGTTCAATCGCGATGTGCAGACCTTCTTCACGAAATGGATGGCCGACGTGGCTGCCGAGCAGTATGCCGACGGTGCGGTCAACGGCGTCTATCCCGTGACGCACCGCAGCCGTATTTCGGCCGGCTGGGGCGACGTGGCGACGATCATCCCGTGGCAGCACTACATGGCCTACGGCGATCAGCGGATGCTCGAACGTCAGTATCCCAGCATGACGAAGTGGGTGGACTACATCACCTCGCAGACCGAAAACGACCTGTGGAGCAAGGGCCACAGCTACGGCGACTGGGTCTTCTTCAGCTATCCCGACGATGTCGACGGCCGTTCGGCGGTGACGATCCGTCCGCTTATCCAGCAGTGCTTCTATGCGCATTCGCTCGATCTGGTGGTTCGCACGGCGCGCCTGCTGGGAAAAACGGAGGATGCCGCGAAATACGGACAGCTGCACGACCGTGCGGTCGAAGCCTTCCGCAACGAATACGTAACGCCCAACGGAATGCTCGTATCGGATACGCAGACGGCCTACACGCTGGCGCTGATGTTCGACCTGCTGCCCGAAGCGCAGCGTGCCGGCGCGGCACAGCGTCTCTCGGAGAACGTGAAGCGTTACGGTCATATCACCACCGGTTTCCTCGGCACGCCCTATATCTGCGAGGTGCTGACCCGTTTCGGTTATGACGATGTCGCCTACAAGCTGCTGCTGAACAAGAAGATTCCTTCGTGGCTCTATCCCATTTCGATGGGTGCGACGACCATCTGGGAGCGTTGGAACAGTATGCTGCCCAACGGCATGGTCAACTCGAACAGCATGGTGTCGTTCAACCACTATGCCTACGGCGCGATCGGCGACTGGCTCTACCGTTCGGCCGCCGGTTTGCAGGAGGCTGCGCCGGGCTTCCGTAAAATTCGGATCAAGCCCTATCTGAACGACCATTTCACCGAGATGAAGGCCGAGTTGCAGACCCCCTACGGTCTGGCGTCGAGCGGCTGGACGAAGGAGGGCGATGCGCTGACGCTTACGGTCGAGATTCCGGCCAATACCACCGCCGAGGTCTATGTTCCGTCGGCCGCTGCCGACAAGGTGACCGAGTCGGGCCGTGCGCTCGACGGCCGCAGCGACATGGAGTCTGCGGGTTGGAACGACGGCTACACGCTCGTGCGTCTCGGTTCGGGCCGTTATGAGTTCAAGTCGAGTCTGAAATAAGGGATTCCGACGATACGATAAAGCGGGAGGCGATACAATCGCCTCCCGCTTCGTTTTGTCCGTCGTGCCCGACGCGAGAATCAGTCGCATTGTCATCCTGAGCAGGGTGCCGCTTTCTTCTGTCATCCTGAGGAGGTGTCGCAGGTACTTGACGTGGGGATCGACTGCTTGGAAATAGCGGTCGGTAAAGAACAACAGCAGCAGGCAAGAAATAAAAAGCGGTAGATTCCCGCGCTCGCTGCCACTCGCTCGGAATGACAAGAGTCTGTCATCCTGAGGAGGGTGTCGTAGACACCCGACGTGAGGATCGGGCGATTGGATGGGCCATCCGACAGCGGTGGATTGCCGCGTCGCCGCAGTCGGCCCCTCGCAGTGGTGTAGAGCAGACGATTCCCGCGCTTTGCTTCACTGTGCTCGGAATGACGATCAGGTTGTTGTCCTGAGTAGGGGGCGTAGGCACCCGACGTAGGGATCGACTACTGTTCGCTGAATTCCCGATTCGAAATTTTGGATCGATCCCGATATCTCGGGTTGTCCGTATCCTCACGCAATGCCCTAAACGCAGCACAGCCGCCGGAATTGCTCCGGCGGCTGTGTCACTATCGATCGGCGGATCGGCTACATCATGCCGCCCATGCCGCCTGCGGGCATCGCAGGCATGGCGGGCTGCTCCGACTTCTTCTCCGCGAGCACGCACTCCGTGGTGAGGAACATCGAGGCGATCGACGCGGCGTTCTCCAGCGCTACGCGCGACACCTTCGTCGGGTCGATGATACCGGCCTTCAGCAGGTCCTCGTACTTGTCGTCGCGGGCGTTGTAACCGAAGGCGTCCTTGCCCTCCTTCACCTTGTTGACGACCACCGAGCCTTCGCCGCCGGCGTTCTCGACGATCTGGCGGAGCGGCTCCTCGATGGCGCGTTTCACGATCTGGATACCCGTCGTCTGGTCCTCGTTCTGGCCCTTCAGGCCTTCGAGAGCCGCCGTGGCACGGATGTAAGCCACGCCGCCGCCCGGAACGATACCTTCCTCGACAGCTGCGCGCGTTGCGGCCAGCGCGTCGTCGACACGGTCCTTCTTCTCCTTCATCTCGACCTCCGTGGCGGCTCCGACGTAGAGCACGGCGACACCGCCGGCCAGCTTGGCCAGACGCTCCTGCAACTTCTCCTTGTCATAGTCCGACGTAGCCTTGTCGATCGACGAGCGGATCTGGGCCACACGGGCTGCGATCTCCTCCTTCTTGCCGGCGCCGTCGACGATGGTGGTGTTCTCCTTGTTGAGCGTCACCTTGTCGGCCGAACCCAGCATCTCCAGCGTCGTATCCTCGATCTTCATGCCCTTGTCGGCCGAGATCACGGTCGCACCCGTCAGGACGGCGATGTCTTCGAGCATCTCCTTGCGGCGGTCACCGAAGCCCGGAGCCTTGCAGGCGGCGATCTTCAGCGTGCCGCGGAGTTTGTTGACAACCAGCGCCGAAAGGGCCTCGCCGTCGACATCCTCGGCGATGATCAGCAGCGCACGGCCGCTCTGGGCCACCGGCTCCAGCACGCCCATCAGCTCCTTCATCGTCGAAACCTTCTTGTCCGTGATCAGGATATAGGGCTTTTCGAGCTGCGCCTCCATCTTTTCCGTGTCGGTGATGAAGTAAGCCGAAATGTAACCGCGGTCGAACTGCATGCCCTCGACCACCTCGACATGGGTCTCGGTTCCCTTGGCCTCCTCGACGGTGATGACACCCTCGTTGTTGACCTTGGCCATCGCCTCGGCGATCAGCTTACCGATCGTCTCGTCGTTGTTGGCCGAAATGGTGGCCACCTGCTCGATCTTGGCGAAATCCGAGCCGACCTCCTGGCTCTGCTTCCGCAGCGACTCCACGACCGTCGCAACGGCCTTGTCGATACCGCGTTTCAGGTCCATCGGGTTGGCTCCGGCCGTCACGTTCTTCAGGCCGACGCCGATGATCGACTGCGCCAGCACGGTTGCGGTGGTCGTACCGTCGCCCGCATCGTCGTTGGTCTTCGAAGCGACCTCGCGGACCATCTGGGCGCCCATGTTGGCGAAAGCGTCCTCCAGTTCCACCTCCTTGGCCACCGTCACACCGTCCTTGGTGATCTGCGGAGCGCCGAATTTCTTGTCGATGATCACGTTGCGGCCTTTGGGACCGAGCGTTACCTTAACGGCGTTCGACAGCGCGTCGACACCCTCCTTGAGCAGTTCGCGCGCCTCTACGTTATATTTAATATCCTTTGCCATGACTGTTTATCGAATTTAGATGATTGCCAAAATATCGTTCTGTTTCATAATGAGGTAGTCCACGCCGTCGACCTGGATTTCCTGACCGGCATACTTGCCGTAGAGCACCTGGTCGCCCTCCTTGACCTCCATCTTGACCTCCGAGGTTCCGGGGCCTACTGCAACGACTTTGCCTGCCAGCGGTTTCTCCTTGGCCGTGTCGGGGATGATCAATCCGCCGGCCGTCTTCTCCTCCGCGGGATTCGGGAGAATCAGCACGCGGTCCGATAATGGTTTTACGTTCATAGCTTTGTGTTTTAAATTTGTTTGATATAATATGTTTCATTCGCTTTCGCAACCTCTATCCCATCAATAGATGTGCCAACCGTTTTTTGGCAGATTTTGCGTGACAAACGAGCAGAGGCGACTGCCATTTTGTCATTTCCGCCATTTCCGGACGATTTTTCAGCCGTTTTTTTTGCACGGACCGAAAAATCGTATTACATTTGCATCCCGATACGACGAACACGTATCACACGGTGGATGTAGCTCAGTCGGTTAGAGCGTCGGATTGTGGTTCCGAAGGTCG
>URRP01000010.1 GCA_900550375.1 uncultured Alistipes sp.
TCGTCCGAACAACCGCTCAGAACACACACCGCGAGCGTCAGACTCCATAAGAAAATTTTCTTCATAGCATTTGTTATTTAGGTTAGAAAAATGTGTCAAGAATCGATTCCCGCCATCGCTGACGGGTTCATTGCGACAAAAAGAAGCGGCGACGAATCTCTTCCGTCGCCGCACAGATTCTGCAATACGGCTAAAAATAGGCCACAGACTTGCCTTCGATGGCCGACAGCAGTGCGTTGGCGACCGACGAAGCGCCGATACGGAAGAACTGCGGCGTAAGCCACCGCTCGCCCAGAATCTCCCGCACGATCGTATAGTAAAGTGCTGCGTCGGCAGCAGAACGCACGCCGCCCGCCGGCTTGAAGCCGACCATGCGGCCCGTTTTGTCGTAATAATCCCGAATGGCACGGCACATCACCACCGCTGCTTCGGGAGTTGCCGCCACGTCGATCTTACCCGTCGACGTCTTGACGAAATCAGCACCGGCGAACATCGCGAGCAGCGCTGCGCGGCGAATCAACTCGGGCGTCTTGAGCGCCCCCGTCTCCAGAATCACTTTGAGCACCACATCCTCGCCGGCCTCGCCGCGCAACACCTCGACCTCGTTGGCCACTTCGTCGTAATGCCCTTCGAGCATCTTGCCGACATTGATGACGATATCGATCTCATCCGCGCCGTTCTCGACGGCCATCGCCGTTTCGAGCATCTTCACCTCCAAGAAGGTCTGCGACGACGGGAAACCGCCCGCAACGCTCGTAATACGCATCGGCGTATCGTCCACGACCAGACCCACCGTCTCGACGAACGGCGGATAGATGCAGATGGATGCGACATTGGAAATAGCGGGATAGTCCGTATAAAACGCCACGGCCCGCTTTGCAAAGGCCGTCACCGACTCCACCGAATCGCTGCACGAAAGGGTCGTCAGGTCGATGGCCGAGTAGCAAAGCCTGTAAACCTCTGTCGTCTCATTCTTTTTCGCCGCATCCCGAATGCGTGCGACCTCCTCCGCCACCTGAGCTTCGCTCGCGGCGGGAGCATATTCCGATAGATGATTTGCGTACTCCATAACAAGACAGTTTTCTCCGTATACAAATATAACCAATTTTCCGCTATACAAGCAGATTTCCGGCCAAAATGTCAAAAAAATTCCGGGCTCGAACCGAACCCGGAATTTTTATCAATTTTTTCGTTCAGACTGCCCCTCCGGCATATGCCGGATGCAGAGAACGACGGTTTGAGACCGCTCTCTCTTAGAACTTGAAACCGCTCTTGAACAGAGGCTTGAGATTGACGTCCTTCGAAGCCTTCTTCAGCAGGGCGGAATCCTTGGCAACGGCAGCCTTCAGCTGAGCGCCGGCAGCCTGCATATCGCCCTCTTTGGCAGCGATCACGGCACGCAGGTAATCCGCATCGGCCGAGTTCTCGCCGGCCAGCGCCTTCTTGGCAGCCGACAGATCGTTGTTCATCACGGCAGCCACAGCAGCGTTGTAGCCGTTGAGCTTGGCAGCAGCGTCGCCGTACTGACCCTGAGCGGCAGCGATCAGGCTCTTGGTCTGAGCGTCTGCGGCAGCGGCGTATTTCTTCGCCTCGTCGACATTGCCGGCAGCCAGATTGGCCAGCGCCAAGTTCGAGTTCAGCTCCTGCGTATTACCGCCGAGCTTCACAGCCTGCTTCAGTGCAGCCAACGCCTTGTCGGCATCGCCCATCTGGAGATAAGCAGCACCGAGGTTCGTGTATGCGCGGGCATCGTCGTACTTCTTGGCAGCGTACTCCAGCACCTTCGCCTTCACGGCGTCGTCTTTCACCAGCGTGGCAACGTGGAGCAGCTCCTCGTTGTTCAGCTCGTCGAGCTTGCCGCTGTTGACCAGCGCCAGCATCTCGGCGTCGCTCTTACCAGTGATCTCCATGTTGTTGACCAGCTGTGCACGACGCAGTTTCGGCAGCACGTCCTCCTTCAGCTCGCCGTAAACCGACGACATGTTCTTGATCTGATTCTCGCGCTCGGCCGACGAATCGTACATGCTCAGCACCTGAAGAATCAGATCCTTATCCTGAATGTTCGACTTCTCAACCATCTCCTTGAAACCTTCCCAGTCCTCACCGTAACCGGCAGCGTCGATATTGAAACCGTACTCGGCCAAGATCTTCTCGACAGCCTTGCGACCGGTGTTGCTACGTGCGCTGGCCAGTTTGTCGTTGAACTTCACGGGACCGTCGGGCGAAGCGTAGCCGTTCACATAGAGGCTCTGTGCGATACGGTCGTTCTCCTTATTGGCAACGGCGGTCTTCTCGAACTCGGAGATCTGCTCGTTCTTCTTGAGTGCCTTCTGGTTTACCACCGAGCTGTTGATCTTGTAAAGAATGTCGGCCTTGTCGACCTTGTTGGTCGTACGCTTGTAGTTGTTGGCAGCAGTCGCCGCAGCGTCGCCGTAGTTGAAATCCTTCTGCATCGTGTTGACGCCCTCAGCGATGAACACGCCGCACTGAGCGCGCAGCGCCATAGCTTCGGCCGATTTCGGATTGGCCAGCACGGCTGCCTCCTCCTTCGATACGGGCTTGCCCGTCGCCGCGTTATACATCACGAACTCGCTGGCGCCGTTGCACTTGCTCTCGATCAGGACGCGCAGTTCACTCTGCTCCATCCGGTTGTCGTAAGGAAACTCGACGTGCTGCGTATAGGTTCCGCCGTTCTCGGCCGAGATAACGGTATAGTTGTCGTTCACCTTCTCGCCCTGTACATATTTCGGAGTACCGGCTACTTCGCCGCCCTCGAATACGATCACCGGCGTCAGGCGCAGCGTGGCTTTCTTGTTGAAGTAAGCCGCGGGAAAGTTCACCGTAACATCGGCACCTACAACGCCGTTGTTAAGCGTCAGCACCTTCGGCATGCAGGAGTAAGTAACTTCATCCTGTTTCTTACCCATCTTCTTGAAACAGTTGCAACCCGAAAAGGTCAGGGCAGCTGCGGCAAGAACCAAGCTAAATTTTACTAAGTTCTTCATAATTAATTAGTTGTTAAAAATTGTTATGCGTTGATTTCGTCTCTTTCTGTTCGCCTCCGTGCATCGGGCCTCTCTTTCAAGACCTTCCGAACCGGAATACGTGCAAATATATAAAACCCACGCAGATTATGCAACTTTTTTTCACAAAAAAACCACCTCGAACTTTTGTTCGAAGCGGTTTTCGGGTACCGGCGCCCGAAAGCGCCGTCTATTTCGCAGCGAAACTCCCGAACGGAGTTCCGCTGCGACGGTTAGTCGCGGCGGCGATCGCGGTCACCCCGCGGACGGCGTTCGCGTTCGACATATCCTTCGGGTTTGGGAAGCAGCACACGGTGCGAGAGCTTCAGCTTGCCGGTCTTCTCGTCGACGCCGATGAGTTTCACGTCGATCATCTCGCCCTCCTTCAGGCCGCTCTCCTCCATCGTCTCGAAACGTTTCCAGTCGATCTCCGAAATATGGAGCAGCGCCTCCTTGCCCGGCATGATCTCGACGAACGCACCGAAGGGCACGATCGACTTGATCTTACCGTGATAGGTCTCGCCGATCTCGGGCACGGCAACGATCTCCTTGATGCGCTGCAAGGCGGCGTCGATCGCGGACTTATCCACACCGAAGACATCGACGATACCCTTCTGATCGTCCTCCGTGATGGTAATGGTGGTACCGGTCTGCTTCTGAATCTCCTGAATCACCTTTCCGCCCGGGCCGATCACGGCGCCGATCGAATCCTTGGGGATGTGAACCTGTACCAGACGCGGCACGAACGGCTTGTAGTCGGCACGCGGCGCGGCGATGCAGTCGGTCAGGATGTTCAGGATATGCATACGTCCCTTGCGGGCCTGCTCCAATGCGGCGGCAAGCACCTCGTAGGAGAGACCGTCGACCTTGATATCCATCTGCGTGGCGGTGATACCGTCCTCGGTACCCGTCACCTTGAAGTCCATGTCGCCCAGATGGTCCTCGTCGCCCAGAATATCCGACAGCACGGCCCATTTGCCGCTCTCAGAGTCCGAGATCAGACCCATGGCGATACCCGATACGGGTTTGCGCAGCTTCACGCCGGCATCCATCAGCGCCAGCGTACCCGCGCAGACGGTGGCCATCGACGACGAACCGTTCGACTCCAGAATATCCGAAACGATACGCACGGCATAGGGATTCTCCTCGCCCAGCGGAATCATCGGCTTGAGGGCGCGCCACGCCAGATGGCCGTGGCCGATTTCACGACGGCTCAGACCGCGGGCGGCCTTCGCCTCGCCCGTCGAGAAGGGCGGGAAATTGTAGTGGAGCACGAACTGCTCGGTGCCCTGAACGAGCACCTCGTCCTTGACCTTCTCGTCCATCTTCGTGCCGAGCGTAACGGTGGCCAGCGCCTGCGTCTCGCCGCGGGTAAAGAGGCCCGAACCGTGGGCAGCGGGCAGGTAGTCGGTCTCGCACCAGATCGGACGAATCTCGTCCGTACGACGGCCGTCGAGACGCTTGCCCTCGTCGAGAATCATGTTGCGCATCGCCTTCTTCTGCACGTAGTCGTGGAAGTAGCGGTGGATGAGCGGAGCCTTCTCCACCAGCTCCTCCTCCGTGTAACGAGCGGCGAATTCGGCCTCCAGCGCGTTGAACATATCTTCGCGCTCGTGCTTCATCGTACCGCTCGTGGCGATGGCGTAAGCCTTATCGTAGAGTTCCTTGATGATCGTCTGCTTCAGCTCCTCGTCGTTGACCTCATGGCAGTAGGTGCGCTTCACGTCCTTGCCCAGCTCCTTCGAAAGCTCGATCTGCACGGCGCAGTGCTTCTTGATCTCCTCGTGCGCAAACTTGATGGCGCCGAGCATCACCTCCTCGGAGACCTCTTTCATCTCGCCCTCGACCATCAGGATATTGTCGATCGTACCGCCAACCATGATATCCAGATCGACCTCGCTCATCTGCGAGAAGGTAGGGTTGATGCAGTACTCGCCGCCGATGCGTGCTACGCGCACCTCCGAAATCGGGCCGCCGAAGGGGATGTCCGACACGGCCAGTGCGGCCGATGCGGCCAGACCCGCCAGTGCGTCGGGCTGGATGTCCTTGTCGGCCGAGATAAGATTGACCGTCACGTAGACCTCGGCGTGGTAGTCAGACGGGAAGAGCGGGCGCAGCGCACGGTCGATCAGACGCGCTACGAGCACCTCGCTGTCGTTGGCCTTGCCTTCACGCTTCATGAAACCGCCCGGATAGCGGCCGCACGAGGCGTATTTCTCCTTGTATTCTACCTGCAACGGCATGAAATCCGTATCGGGTTTTGCATCTTTGGCGGCTACGACCGTCGCAAGGAGCATCGTATCGCCCTGTTTTACGACTACCGAGCCGTCGGCCTGCTTGGCCAGTTTGCCGGTCTCGATCATGATCTCGCGTCCGTCGGCGAGGGTGATGAACTTCCGAACGGCGTTGTACAGCTTCTTTTCTTCCATAACGTCAAATAATATTCTTCGAATCTTGAATTTTCATGCAAAATGGAGCGGCCACTCGCAGTGACTGCCCCATTTTCCGGCACCCGTACTATTTACGGAGATTGAGCGTCTTGATGATGGCGCGGTAGCGCTCGATGTCGATCTCCTTGAGGTACTCGAGCAACTGACGGCGTTTGCCGACCAGACGCAGCAGCGCGCGCTGCGTACCGAAGTCGTGACGATTGCTCTTCATGTGCTCCGTAAGGTGGCTGATACGGTAAGAGAACAACGCGATCTGGCTCTCAGGCGAACCCGTGTCGCTGTTTGACTTTCCGTACTGACCGAAAAGCTCCTGCTTTTTTTCTGCTGTTAAATAAGCCATTAAAATAGATTTATTCGTTCCACTCTACGACGCATTCCCCTTACTATGGAATCACGCCAGAGCGTGGCGCAAAGGTACACTAAATTTATTTAGTAACCAATTGTTTGAATAAAAAAAGATCACGTATCGCCTGCTTTTTGCAGCGATTCATACGAAATTCGCTATATTTGCCGCGTATTCAACTTTTTTCACACGATGAAATTCTCCGTACACTGCCGCAGGCTGCTCCTCGGAACGTTGCTCTGCATGGCCGGCTGCCGTCCGTCGACGCCCTATGTCACGGTCGAAGGTTCCGTGCTCGGCACGACCTTCCGCATCAAAGCGCAAACGCACCTGCCGGCCAACGAGATTTACGCCAAAGTCATGGCGCTCGACGCCGAGATGAAACACTCGATGTCGATCTTCGACGAAGAGTCGCTGCTGAGCCGCATCAACCGCGGCGAAAGCGACTCACTCGACGGCCACCTGATTTACAATATTCTTGCCGCCGATTCCGTAAGCCGTCTGAGCGACGGCATGTACGACATCACCGTCAAACCGCTGGTCGAAGCGTGGGGATTCGCCGGAAAAGAGGGGACGAAGACCCCGAACATCGATTCGATTCTGCCGCTGGTCGGCTATCGCAAAATCCGCATCGAAGGGAACCGGATTATCAAGGAGGATCCCCGCATCCAGCTCGATTTCAACTCGATCGGAAAAGGCTATATGGTCGATCTGATCGCTCGGATGCTCGAACAGCACGGCGTGAAGAATTACTTGGTGACCATCGCCGGCAGCGGCCGCTGCCGAGGTATGAACGACCGAGGCGGGAAATGGCGCATCGGCATCGAAACCCCCTACGACAACAACTTCTCGGACCAAGACCTGCAACGCATCGTGGAGGTGACCGACCTCAGTTACACCACCTCGGGCAACTACCGCCGCTTCTACTACACCTCCGACGGCCGCAAAATCGCCCACACCATCAACCCGATCACAGGACAGAGCGCCGTCACGCGGCTGCTCTCTGCGACGGTCCTCTGCGACAATGCCGCGCGGGCCGACGCGCTGGGGACGATGTTCATGTCGCTCGGCCCCGAACACGCCGTAGCGAAAGCCCGCGAACTGGAGAACGAGGGGGTAATGGCTTACTTCATCTTCGCCACAGAGAAGGCCGACGGACGTCACCCCGACGAATCCCCCGGCGATTATGAAACATGGGCGTCGCCCGCCCTCGAAAAACTGCTGAAACGTTGACGATCCATGCAAAAAGCGCTCTTTCTCTACAATCCCGCAGCCGGTCGCGGCCGCATCGCCCGCAACGTCGAAGGCATCGTTCGGATCTTCTCCGACAACGGGTGGGAGCTGACACCCGAAACCATCGATTTCAAACGCAACCCGTTCGATGCACATCCCGATATTCAGATGGTCGTCGTCGCCGGCGGGGACGGCACGGTCAACTATGTCGTCAACCGAATGCGCGAACGGGGGTTGTCTCTGCGGCTGGGCATCATTCCCGCCGGCACGGCCAACGATTTCGCCGGCATCGTGGGAATGGCCAAGGAGCCGCTCGAAGCGGCCCGTCAGATCGTCACCGGCGAAGTCGAGGCACTCGACTGCGGCGTGGTCAACGGACTGCATTTCGTCAATATCTTCTCGTTCGGCATCTTCACCACCACCTCGCAACGTACGCCCGACGAGCGCAAGCATCGTCTGGGAAAGCTGGCCTACATTCTGGAGGGCATCAAAGAGCTGCGCCGTATGCACGCCGTCCCGCTGCACGTGCGCACCGAGAGCGAGGAGTTCGATTTCCGGGCGCTGATGGCGCTCGTCTTCAACGGCGAGACCGCCGGCGGGTTCCGGCTGGCCAACACTTCGAGCGTGCGCGACGGAATGTTCGACTGCATCCTGCTCGAGAAACGCAACTTCTTCGTTTCGTGTCTGGCTATGGTGCGTTACCTCTGCGGCGGCCATCCCCGCAGCGTAAGGCATCTGCGCGCCGCGACACTGCAAATCACCTCGCCGGTCGACGAGCCTACCGACGTGGACGGCCAGCAGGGTGCCCGTTTTCCCCTCGACGTCCGCTGTCTGCCCGGCCTGCTGCACGTGGTTTGCCCGTGTAACGGCAAAAAGAAAGAACCCGCACGACACGTCTAAATAAGTCCGAACAGAACAGATTCAGAAGAGATTTCCACCAAAAAAAATCCCGACTTTGTTCTTTAATCGCCGTTTTTTCTTACCTTTGCCGTCGATTCAGACAACCGATGAAACGAAACAAGGTTTACAAGATCGTACTTGCCGCGATGATGGCGCTGGCCATCGTCAATGTCTATGTAGGCAAAGCGCTCGACGTTCACCCGAACCTTCCGCTCTCACAGGCCGAATGTACCGCTTCGGGCAGCGACTCCGTCCTTGAAGAGTACTGTCTGATCTGCCATTTCCATCTGGCGGCCTTTACCGAAGCGGAATCCTTTCTGCTGACACTCGTCACCGTCTTCGAGGAATGTCTCTATCGGTGTTATCTCTCGGGAGGCTCCTCGCCCGTTCTCTACGGATACGGACTGCGGGCCCCTCCCGTCGCGGCCTGACGTCTCTGCCGCCGGATATGGACATCCGGCGCCGAACAACCGATCACGGGATCGGAACCGCGCATTTTCATCTATAAATCAACTCCATGAAATCATATTTTCTGCTGCTGAGCCTCTTGTTCGGCAGCCTTACGGTATATGCAGACTCCACTGCCAAAAAGGAGACCGAAGCTATTCTGATCGGGCACGTCATCGACAGCCGCAGCGGCGAACACCTGCCCTTCATCACCATCACCATCAAAGGAACGACACTCGGCACCACGACCGACGCCTCGGGCCACTACCTGCTGGGAAATCTGCCGGTGGGACGGCCGCTCACGATCGTGGCGCAGTCGATCGGATACAAGCCTGCCGAACAGATCGTCACGCTCAGCGGCAACTCTACGACGGAGCTGAATTTCGAACTGGAAGAACAAGCCGTCGATGTCGATAAGGTCGTGGTCGAAGTCGACCGCAACTCGGTCATCCGCAAGGAGACCCCTTCGCTGGTGAATATCCTAAACAGCAAGCTCTTCGAACGCACCAACGCCGTCTGTCTGGCCGACGGGCTGAGCTTTCAGCCGGGCGTACGCGTCGAGGACGGATGCCAGAACTGCGGCTTCACGCAGGTACGCATCAACGGCTTGGACGGCCACTATTCGCAGATTCTGCTCGACTCGCGGCCGCTCTTCTCGGCCCTCAACGGCGTCTACGGACTCGAACAGATCCCCGCCAACATGATCGAACGCGTGGAGGTAATCCGCGGCGGCGGATCAGCGCTCTTCGGCGCATCGGCCATCGGCGGCACGATCAATATCATCACCAAAGAGCCGTTGCGCAACTGGGCCGAGATCGGGCATACGATTATGTCGGTGGGTTGCAGCGGCGCCTACGACAACAACTCGACGATCAACGCGTCGCTGGTGAGCAAGAACCACAAGGCGGGCATCTACGTCTACGGACAAAACCGCTTCCGTTCGGGCTACGACCACGACGGCGACAGCTACACCGAGCTGCCCGAGCTGCACAACCAGATGTTCGGGATGCGCTCGTTCCTGCGCACGAGCGATCATTCGAAGCTGACGCTCGAATATCACGGCATCAACGAGTTCCGCCGCGGCGGCAACCGGCTCGACCTGCCGGCGCACGAAGCCAACATCACCGAGCAGACCGACCACGTCATCAACGGTGCGTCGGTAGCCCTCGACCTCTTCTCGCGCGACGATCGCACGCGGCACCTGAGCATCTACTCGGCCGTGCAGCAGACCGCGCGCAAAAGTTACTACGGAGGTACGGGCGAAGGGGCGACCGACGAGCAGATGGAAAACGCCCGCAAGGCTTACGGTCACACCGACGGTTTGACGGTCATCAGCGGCGCACAGTTCCTGCAGCGGTTCAAACGGCTGCTGTTCCTGCCCTCGGAGCTGACGCTCGGCGTGGAACACAGCTACGACCACATCGACGACGTGACCATCGGCTACGACATGCGCACCGACCAGAAGGTGCATATCCTCAGCGGCGTACTCCAAAACGAGTGGAAGGCCGAGAAGTGGAGCTTCCTCCTCGGCGGACGTTTCGACCATCACAATAGGGTCGACCACGTGATCTTCTCGCCGCGCGTCAACCTGCGCTACAACCCGAACGAACGAATCAATCTGCGTCTGAGCTACGCCGGCGGCTTCCGCGCGCCGCAGACCTTCGACGAAGACCTGCACATCGCGCTCGTGGGCGGCGAACGCGTGGTGACGCAGCTCGACCCGAACTTGCGCGAGGAGCGTTCGAACAGCCTCAGCGCCTCGGTAGACCTCTACCGAACCTTCGGCAGCGTGGAGACCAACCTGCTCGTCGAGGGGTTCTACACCTCGCTCAGCCATATCTTCGCCACGCGTTATCTGCCCGAACCCAATGAAAAGGGCGAAACGGTGCTCGAACGCTACAACGGCGGCGGGGCGACCGTGGCGGGCGTCAACGTCGAGGCGAAGGCGGCCTTCGCCCGCTGGTTCGACCTGCAGGCCGGCATTACGTGGCAGCGCAGCCGCCACGAACACGCGCTGCACTGGAGCGACGACGCACCCGACGAACGCCGTATGTTCCGGTCGCCCGACTGGTACGGCTATCTGACGGCGACCTTCGTGCCCGTCAAACGGTTCGACATCTCGCTGTCGGGTACCTACACCGGCGAGATGCTCGTTCAGCACGCTGCGGGATCCGGCACGCCGGTCGACGTGGCGGTCACCACTCCCGACTTCTTCGCACTGAACGTCAAGCTGGCCTACGAATTCCCGATCCTGCGGACGATCACCCTGCAACTCAATGCAGGCGTGCAGAACCTCTTCGACGCCTATCAGTCGGATTTCGATCAGGGCTGGGAGCGCGACTCGGGCTATGTCTACGGGCCGTCGCTGCCACGCAGCTGGTTCGTCGGTGCGAAAATCCGGTTCTGAGAACCGTCGCGGCGACCCCATGAGAAAGGGAGACGTGCGTATGGCACGTCTCCCTTGTCATTCGCCGGCGAATCTACCCTATTTCCACACCGAAAAACGTCGTACGCAAGCCTCGCGCGCCGCCTGCTGACAGGCCGCAGCGCTTTCGGCGGTTACGACGGTATGCTTCTGCGACGCAGGACGGAACGAATTACCCGCAACATCGGTACGCAGACACGGCGCCACGAGCGCCTGAAACCACGTACAGGCCGCCGTATAGCGGCCGCAGCCCGTATCGAGATGGTAGCCGTCGCGCGTGAACTCCAGCGGCGGATTGTTGAATGCGCCGGCACGAAGATTCTGGATCGCGGTACCGGTGGGAATCACCGTCTCGATCCCGTTCTCGTCCATCACGCGCCGCACGACATCGACGATTGCGGCGTACATCTGCTGCGGATCGTTGTCGTACTTCGGGAACGCACCGTGATCGGATCCCGACCCGTAGGCCCATGTCATCTGCCACGCCACGCAGGCGCCGGCATTGGGACAGTAGAAACGTACCCGTTCGATGAGCCGTTCGAGCCACGGATGGTAGGAGGCATAGATGCCGGAATAGGGCGAAGACTGCTGCAACACCAGCACGTCCCACCGCTCGTCGCCGACCACCTCGCGCAATGTGGCTGCCTCGGAGACCGTCGTCCAGCGGTTGTGCTCCGATTTATAGTACGTATAGTTCGGCGCGTCGGCGGCATCGAATTCACAGTGCTGACGCAGCGAACAACCGCCATAATAGAGACGTCCCAGCACGACGTTGCGGATGCCGGCCGCCTCGAACAGCTCGGGAAGGTACATCATGCCGTCGTCGGTAAAGCTGTTGCCCACGCCCAGAATACGGAGCGTGTCGGGCTGAACGGGCAGCGGAAAGTTGGGTGCTTCGGGCTGCGCACGCAGCGTCAGCACCACCAATAAAGCGGATGCGCAAAGCGCAAAACGGAAAAGTTTTTTCATGTCGTTCGTCAGGTTTAAGTTCGAAAAGGCCGTCCTCCGGTTCGGGAAGACGGCCTGTAAAATTAGCGGAGAGCGGCCGTTACGCTTCGTCGACCTCCTTCATGTTGTGGTAGACGTTCACCACGTCGTCGTCCTCTTCGAGTTTCTCGACCAGTTTCTCGATCGACTCGCGGCCTTCGGCGTCCAGCTCCTTGGTATCGGTGGGCACTCGCAGCGACTCGCCCGATACGATTTCGAAATTATTCTCCTCGATCCATTTCTGAATCACGCCGAACTGCTCGTAAGGAGCCTCGACGGTGACCGTCGTTTCGTCCTCGGGGCAGAAATCGTCCACTCCCGTGTCGATCATGTTCAATTCCAGCTCCTCGAAATCGGTGCCGGCCGGAACGTGGAACTTGAACGAACACTTGTGCTCGAACATGAAGGCCACGCTGCCCGACGTGCCCAGCGCGCCGCCGCATTTGTTGAAGTACATACGCATACTGGCCACCGTGCGGTTGGTGTTGTCGGTCGCAGTCTCCACCAGAAAAGCGATACCGTGGGAGCCGTATCCTTCGTAAACCACCTCCTTGTAATCGGACGTGTCCTTCGACACGGCGCGTTTGATCGCCCGTTCGACATTCTCCTTGGGCATGTTCTCGGCCTTGGCATTCTGAATCAGAATACGCAGGCGGACGTTGGCCGTCGGATCGGGACCGCCGGACTTGACGGCGATTTCGATCTCCTTGCCGATTTTGGTAAAGGTGCGGGCCATGTTACCCCACCGTTTCAGTTTACGCGCCTTGCGGTACTCAAATGCTCGTCCCATGATGGTTATCGTTTCGTTAGTATTTTCAATAGTGATGCAAAATTACGATATTTCGTCGAAAAAGGAAAATTAAGCATTAAAAATATAACGGTCTCCTCCCATTATTTCACCCTGTTGCCGACGGAAAACAGCAGACAGCCCCGCCCCGCATCGGATGCACCCCGCAATATTTCCGGCAAATAAGCGGCATAAATCCGTCCTATCCGCTGACGATCAGGGCACAGGAAATGCAGGTAACGTCTTCCGGCAGGCCGAAGACGAAAACATACGGAGACAAGCGGATTGAAAAATGATGCTTTTTCCGGGATTTTACGTATATTTGTTGCTATGAATGAACGACTGATTTTTCTGACCAACGACGACGGATTCGATTCGCGCGGCATGGAGGCCCTCATCGAGGTGGCCCGCCGCTTCGGACGGGTGGTGGTCGTCGCTCCCGAGAGACCGCAAAGCGGCATGAGCCATGCCTTCACGATGCTTTCGCCTCTGTTTATCCGCAAAGTGCGCGAAGAAGAGGGGCTGGAGGTCTATACACTCAGCGGTACGCCGGTCGACTGCGTAAAGGCCGCTTTCGACTATCTGCTCTGCGACCGCAAGGTCGATCTGGTGCTTTCGGGCATCAACCACGGTTCGAACTCGGCCGTGGCGCTGCTCTACTCGGGCACGATGGGCGCCGCGATCGAAGGCAGTTTCTACGACTGTCCGGCCATCGGACTGTCGCTCACCGACCACCGGCCGGACGCCGATTTCTCAGGAGCCAAAATCTGGGGCGAACGCATCGTCCGCGACGTGTTGGAACACCCCGTCGCGCTGCCGCTCTGTTTGAACGTGAACATTCCTTCTGGAGCGCCCGAAACGATCAAGGGCATCCGCATCTGCCGTCAGGCGCAGGGGCTGTGGCGTGAGCAGTTCGTCTGCCGACAGGATCCGCACGGGCGCGACTACCTGTGGCTGACGGGCGAATTCATCAACGGCGAGACCGAAGCCGAGGATACCGACGAATGGGCGCTCGCACACGGCTATGTTTCGGTGCAGCCCGTACAAGCCGACCAGACGGACTACCGGCGCATGGAGGAGATGCGGCAGCTTCTCGACCGATAAAGGAGAACTTTTTTCGAGAAACGGCCCGTCGGCAGGAAGAATGCGCCCGATAAAAGAGCCGGTTTCGACCGACGAACCCCTGTCGCCCCCTTACGGCATCGAACACGGAATGCAGCCGGATTCGACCGACAAGGGCAGACGCCGAGCGCAGAAAACGAAGCGTGAAATGCAGCCGGACTGACCGGCAAAGGCCAGCCCCGCCCGCAAAATGGCCGAGCACGGAACATAACGGTTGAATACAACCCATGAAACTCACGGAATTATGATAAAAGTCTTTCTGATCATCGCCGTCATCATCCAGACCGTCGCCACGGTCTACGCTGTACGACTGGTGCGCGCGACGAAGTACAACGCCGTGTGGATCCTCTTCATCATCGGCTTCTCGCTGCTCTCGGTCGAACGCATCGTACAGGTCATAGCGGTCAGCGGCGGCGTGGGCATCCCGCACGACACCTTCTCGTGGCTGGGCGTGGTGATCTCGATCTGCATGTCGATCGGCGTGATGTACGCCCACAAGCTGATCCGTTATATCGACCGTCTTAACCGCCAGCGACAACTGATGCAGAAACGCATCCTCACGGCCGTGCTGCGTACCGAGGAGAAGTCGCGTTCGCAATTCTCCAAGGAGCTGCACGACGGACTGGGACCGCTGCTTTCGTCGGCCAAGATGTCGCTCACGGCGCTCGCGCGCGAAGAGCACTCACCGGCGCAGCGCGAGATTATCGACAACACGACCTACGTCATCGACGAGGCGGTTCGTTCGCTGCGCGAAATTTCGAACAACCTCTCGCCGCAGGTGCTCAACGACTTCGGACTGGGACGCGGTGTTCAGAATTTCATATCGCGCAGCGCAGCGCTGCACAACGTCAAGATCCGCTTCACGACCAACTTGCGCTCGGAGCGGTTCGACACCGATATCGAGGTGATCCTCTACCGCGTGGTGTGCGAACTGATAAACAATTCGCTCAAACACTCGGGATGCAGCGAGATCAACCTGTCGCTCTCTCTGAACGCAGACACGCTGTCGCTCGACTACTCGGACAACGGCTGCGGCTTCAACCCCGCAGCGGTGATGGATTGCGGCATGGGCCTTTCGAACATCGTCTCACGCGTCCACTCCATCAACGGGGAGTGCAACGTGGAGGGAGCCAAAGGCAAGGGGATGCACGCCGCGATCCGCGTCAACGTCCGGGGCGAGGCCCCGCACGCCGCCGGCGCGAAACGCCGTGCCGCCGCACGCCGCAGAAAAAGACGATAAAAATGGAGACCTTGTGTAAAATCATACTGGTCGACGACCATTCGCTCTTCCGCAACGGACTGCGCGGGCTGCTCGCTGCGCATGAAGGATATGAAGTGGTCGGCGAGGCCGCCTCGGGAGAGGAGTTTCTGGCAATGCTGCCCACGCGCGCGGCCGATGTCGTCTTCATGGATATCGCCATGCCCGGAATGGCGGGCGACGAGGCGACCGAGCAGGCGCTGGCTTTGCTGCCCGATCTGAAGATCATCACCCTGTCGATGTTCGGCGAGGAGGTTTACTATACGCGGATGATGACCGCCGGAGCCAAAGGTTTTCTACTGAAAGACAGCGATTTCAGCGAGGTGATCGAAGCGATCGAGGCCGTCTCGGCAGGCGGCAGCTATATCTGCCGCGAGCTGCTCGTGCAGCTCACCGGCCGGCTGCACACGCCGCAGCGCACGCTGCCGCGGCTCGACGGCGGCGAAGAGTTGTCGTCGCGCGAACAGGAGATACTGGTGATGGTCTGCCGGGGATTGTCGAATCAGGAGATCGCCGACGAGCTATTCATCTCGAAACGTACGGTCGACAAGCACCGCGCCAACATCCTCGAGAAGACAGGTTGTAAGAATACGGCCAATCTGGTCGTATACGCCATCAAACGGGAACTGGTGGAGATTTAACGTTCCGCAGCAGCGGGATGTCGGAATTATTTATATATTTGCAGACATAATAGACCGTTTTCGACGATATGCGCAGCAATCCGGTTGCAGCCGGCCGTCGAAAACAAGCGTAAAAAAAGAGAAACAAAATGACTATTTTTCGATGGACGGCACTGCTGGCGCTTTGCTGCATCTGCGGCTCGTGCGGCGGTGACGACGATACGCCGGCACCCGATCTGAGTACCAAAGAGGTGGCGGGAATCTGGAAACTGAAGAGCTGGACCGGCGAGGCGCAGAACCCCGACGGCACGAGCTATACCTTCTCCGACGTGATCTACGTCTATGTCGCGCTGAACGAGGACAATTCCTATACGCTCTACCAGAATGTCAGCGCCGTCGGCGCCGTGAAATTCTCGGGCAGCTACTCGCTCAACGCCTCGACCATTCACGGCTTTTACAGTACGGGCAGCGGATCGAAAGCGTGGTCGGACTCCTACGAGATCGGCAATCTTTCGGGCAGCGCGATGACTTGGACGGCCAGCCACGCCGCAGGCGACGTACAACAGTTCGTCCGCGTGAATGTCGTACCGCAGGAGGTGATCGACGCTTCGACCGAAGTGCGCTCCGCAATCGCACCGGCGCTGGGCGGTATCTGGTAAACGATCGCACGGGGTTAAAGATACGGGGCCGGACCTTGCGTTCCGCCCCCGATTGTTTTCGACGGTTCCCGAAGGAAGCGCCCGATCGGCCTTACCGATCGAGCCGGCACTACTTCAACCGCTCCTTGATCGCTTTCGACTCGGCTTCGTAGCCGGGCTTCTCCAGCAGGGCGAACATATTCTTCTTATAAGCCTCGACACCCGGCTGGTTGAAGGGGTTCACACCCAGCAGATAACCGCTGATGCCGCACGCCTTCTCGAAGAAATAGAGCAATGCGCCCAGCGTGTGCGCCGTGATCTCGGGAATCTCGATACGGACATTGGGCACGCCGCCGTCGACATGCGCCAGCTGCACGCCCAGTTCAGCCATGCGGTTCACCTCCGAAAGACGTTTGCCTGCGAGGTAGTTCAATCCGTCGAGGTTCTCGGCATCGGATTCGATGCGCACCTCGTGCTTCGATTCGGCTACCGAGAGAATCGTCTCGAACATCGTCCGCTCGCCCTCCTGAATATACTGTCCCATCGAGTGGAGATCGGCCGTGAGGGTCACGCTCGCGGGGAAAAGTCCCTTACCGTCCTTGCCCTCCGACTCGCCGTAGAGCTGTTTCCACCACTCGTTGACATACTGGAGTTTCGGCTCATAGGAACCCAGAATCTCGATCTTCTTGCCCGTCTGATAAAGCGCATGACGCACCGCTGCATAAACCGCCGCGGGATTCTCCGCGAAGGCGACCTGTTCGCCCGTGGCGCGCTCCATCTCCTCGGCGCCGCGTACCAGCGCGGCGATATCGACGCCGGCGGCAGCAAGCGGCAGCAGTCCCACCGGCGTGAGCACCGAGAAACGGCCGCCCACATCGTCGGGGATGACGAACGTGGCATAGCCCTCGTCGCTGGCCAGCGTCTTCAGGGCGCCGCGCGCACGGTCGGTGATGGCCACGATCCGCTCGGCAGCCTCCGCCTTGCCGTAACGCCGCTCGATCTCGGCCTTGATGATGCGAAACGCCACGGCCGGTTCGGTCGTCGTTCCCGACTTGGAGATGACGATCGCCGCGATCGAATGGCCCTTGACGGCGTCGAGCAGCTCATACGTATAATCTTCCGAGAGATTCTGACCGGCGAATACGACGACCGGTTCTTTATGCGGACGCAGGGCGGCGAACGAATCGTTCATCGCCTCGGCCACGGCTTTGGCACCCAGATAGGAGCCGCCGATACCGATGCAGATAATCACGTCGGCCCGCTCGCGCAGTTTCTTGGCCTCGGCCTCGATGCGCGACAGCTCCTGCGACGTAATCGACGACGGAAGGGTTACCCAGCCCAGAAAATCGTTGCCGGCTCCCTGCTTCGAATAGAGCAGCGAGAGCGCTTTGCGGGCGCACTCCTCCATCTGGGGAGTGACCTCCACACCGGCTTTCGAAATATCAAGTTTCAGCGTTTTCATACGAAATAGGATTTAAATTCGTCAGTTAGCAATAACACGACAAAAGTAGTTAAAATTCTTAAAAATTGTTGCAACTATATTCCGTTCTTTTTCCTATCTTTGCCAAAGACAAATTTCGGCTCAGATAGGCTGCACTCCGGCAAAACGAGCTGCGCTCGGTTCTGCTCCCGACTTGCACCGTCTTTGCAAAGGAGATGCCCGCCGGCCGCACTTGCGGACAACCGGCGCGGAACCCGCTTAAAATACTGAATAATAAATAGAAAACAATATGGGACTTTTTTCGTTGACACAGGAGTTGGCCATCGACCTCGGTACGGCCAATACCCTGATTATCTACAACGGCCGCGTGGTGGTGGACGAGCCTTCGATCGTCGCCATCGACTCCCACTCGGGCAAGCTGGTCGCCATCGGCGAACGGGCGCGCGCCATGCATGAGAAGACCAACCCCAACATCAAGACGATCCGTCCGCTCAAAGACGGCGTGATCGCCGATTTCACGGCCACCGAACTGATGCTGCGCGGTATGATCAAGAAGGTCAAGACTTCGGGCCACCTCTTTTCTCCCTCGATCAAGATGGTGATCTGCATTCCGTCGGGTTCGACAAACGTCGAAATCCGCGCCGTGCGCGATTCGGCCGAACATGCCGGAGGCCGCGAGGTCTACATGATCTACGAACCGATGGCCGCCGCGCTGGGTGCGGGACTCGATGTCGAGGCACCCGAGGGAAATATGGTCATCGACATCGGCGGCGGTACGTCGGAGATCGCCTGCATCTCGCTGGGCGGCATCGTCTGCTCGGAATCGATCGCCGTGGCGGGCGACGTCTTCACCACCGACATCCAAAATTACGTCCGCCAGCAGCACAACATCCGTATCGGCGAGCGGACGGCGGAAGCGATCAAATGCGCTATCGGAGCCGCCGTGCCCAAACTGGACGAGGAACCGGAGGATTTCACCGTCACGGGTCCCAATATGCTGACGGCACTGCCGCAGAGCGTGACGCTCAACTACAACGAGATCGCCTATGCACTCGAGAAATCGCTCGTGAAACTCGACGCCGCGCTGATGAAGGTACTCGAAACGATGCCGCCCGAGTTGTATGCCGACATCGTCAAGAACGGCATTTATCTGGCCGGCGGCGGCGCGCTCATCAAGGGACTCGACCGGCGTCTGACCGAGAAGACGGGACTCCCGTTCCACGTCGCCGAAGATCCGTTGCGCGCCATCGCACGCGGCACGGGTATCGCACTGAAAAACATCGACCGCTTCTCGTTCCTGATGAAATAAGCGGTTCACGACGACCTCGGAAGAGTTCCCGTTTGCAGGCGGCGGCCGTTGCCCGCCGCCGGAAACGGGACGATTCGTCTACCGGACAGCCCGCTGGCCGGCGAGAGTCGAAAAACCCAGACCGGAGAGGTGTACAAGTTACTCGAATTTCTGCGGAGCATCTACGTAGCGCTCCTGTTCGTCATCATCGAAGCGATGGCGATCAGTTATTATGCCCACTCCTCCCACTTTACGCAGGCGCGCATCCTCACCCAGTCCAACCGGCTGGCGGGCGGAATCCACGGGGCAATTCACGGCGTGAAACGCTTCTTCGCCCTGCCCGCCGAGAACGAACGCCTGCTCGAACGGGTCGCAGCACTGGAGAATGAATTGTCGCTCTACCGCGAACAGGAGCTTTACGCCGCTCTCGACACGATCGGATCGCCCCTGACCGGTCCGTACCGTTATACGACCGCCCGCGTCGTGGCGAACTCGATCAACAAGCAGGAGAACCTGCTCACGCTCAACAAGGGACTCGACTTCGAGGTTTCACCCGAGACAGCCGTGGTTACCCCCTCGGGCGCAATGGTGGGGTATGTCGTCAGCTGCTCGGAACGCTATTCGGTCGCCGTATCGATCCTCAACACCGCGTTCCGCGCCAGCGGCGAGGTGGCGGGCGACGGCCACTTCGGCTCGATCTATTGGGACGGCTTCGACGCGGAGCATGTCCGTATGCGCGACCTGTCGAAATATGCCGCCGTCGAGCAGGGCGACACGATCGTCTCGACGAGCTTCTCACGCTACTTTCCGGCCGGCATCCTGATCGGCACGGTCGAGGAGTTCGAGCTGAACCAGACCCGCACGGCCTACGACGTGCGCATCCGGCTGGCGGCCGATATGACGGCGCTGCACGACGTGGTGCTCGTCAAAAATCAGGACTCCAACGAGCAGCGGCAGTTGGAAGAGGGAATTTAAAACAAACGAACGAAGGGCTGCACCCCGACTTTTCGACCGAGATATGTACCGAACCCTACAATACGCACTTCTGTTTCTGGTGGCGGCGCTGTTGCAGATTTTTCTGTTCAACAACCTGTCGCTGAGCGTCTATCTCAACCCGCTGGTCTACGTGGTCTTCATCGCGCTGCTGCCGATGGAGACGACACCGCTCAAGATGCTCTTGGCGGGGCTGGCGATGGGACTCGCGATGGACTGGACGATGGGCGCCGCCGGCGTGAACACCATCGCTACGGTCTTCATCGCCTTCGTGCGTATCCACCTGCTCAATTTCATCTGCGGCAAGGAGAACGTCCACGACGGCGGCGTGCCCTCGGCGCGGCGGCTGGGAGAGAAATCCTTCGTGGCCTATCTCGCCCTGACGGTCATTCTCCACAATGCGATCTTTTTCTATATGGAGGCGCTCTCTTGGTCGCACGCACTGCTGACGCTGCTGCGGCTCGGGGTGAGCGCCGCGGTCAGCATCTTCTTCTGCTGGCTGATCGCACAAGTATTCACCTCCCGACTCTCGCCGCGGATATGATCGACTCTCGTGAAGGATATGCGCGGATGCGCACGCTGCAAGCGGTGGTGCTGCTGATCTTCGGCGTCATCGTCCTGCGGCTGGCCTATATCCAGCTCATCGACCCCAAATACGAAAAGCTGGCGCGCGGCAATGCGCTGCGTCATGTCGTCCAGTATCCGCCGCGCGGCGAGGTCTTCGACCGCAACGGCGAATATCTGGCACAGAACCGCGCCTGCTACGATCTGATGGTCATCTACCGCGAACTGCCCCGCGAAGGGTTCGACACGCTGCGGATGCTCGATATGCTGGGTATCTCTCGCGCCAAACTCGAACGCGCGCTGCGAAACGCCCGCATGAGTCCGCGCGTACCCTACATGGTGACGAATTTCCTGCCCGGCGAGGTGAAGCTGCGCTTCGACGAGAACCACTTCCCCGGCTTCTACACCGTCTACCGCACCATCCGCCGTTATCCGCGCGAGATCGGCGGCAACCTGCTGGGCGACGTGGGCGAGATCAACGCCGCGCAGCTCAAACGCAACCCCCACTACCGCGCCGGCGACTACATCGGCCAGAGCGGCATCGAGAAAGCTTACGAAGAGGTGCTGCGCGGCAAGAACGGCATAAAGATCAACGAGATCGACACGCACGGCGTGGTCAAAGGCTCCTATATGGACGGAATGTTCGATTCGCTGCCCGAACCGGGTGATTATATCGTCTGCACGATCGACGGCCGCCTGCAAGCCTTCGCCGAAGAGCTGATGCGCGGCAAGGTGGGCGCGGCAGTGGCCATCGAACCTTCGACGGGCGAAATTCTGATGATGGTCTCTTCGCCTACGTTCGATCCCGACGAAATGGTCGGACGCGACCGCGGCAACAACTATATGAAAATGCTCCGCAACAAGCGGCAGCCGATGTTCAACCGCGCTGTGAAGGCCAAATACCCTCCGGGTTCGACCTTCAAAATGGTACAGGGACTCATCGGTTTGCAGGAGGGCGTGCTCACGCCCGAGAACCGCTACTCCTGCAACGGCGGATTTCACTACGGCCGGCGCGTGATGAAGTGCCACGCCCACGCCTCGCCGCTCAACCTGCGCGATGCGGTGGCCAACTCGTGCAATGCCTACTTCTGCTACGTGCTGCGCAACATTCTCGAAAACCGCCGTTACGAAGATATCGAACACGGTTTCGATACGTGGAAAACCTACGTCAACAGCCTCGGCTTCGGGCGCAAGCTCGAATCCGACTTCTTGGACGAAGGGACGGGAAGCGTCCCGTCGAGTGAATACTACGACCGCGTCTACCACGGTTCGTGGAATGCGCTGACGGTCATCTCGCTCTCGATCGGGCAGGGCGAGCTGGGTTGCACACCGCTCCAGATGGCCAACTTCGCGGCCATTCTGGCCAATCGGGGCTACTACTACATCCCCCACATCGTCAAACGCATCGAAGGGCGCGATTCGATCGACCGCCGCTTCTATGAAAAGCAGTATACGATGATCGACCCCAAGCACTTCGAACCGATCGTCGACGGAATGTGGCGCGGCGTAAACGTCGGCGGCACCTCGACCTTGGCGCGGCTCGACGGCTGGGACGTCTGCGGGAAGACGGGAACGGCCCAGAACCCACAGGGACGCGACCACTCGACCTTCCTCACCTTCGCGCCGAAGGACAATCCCCGCATCGCGATCTCGGTCTATGTCGAGAACGGCGGATTCGGGGCTACGATCGCCCTGCCGATCGCCTCGCTCGTGGAGGAGTACTACCTTACCGATACGATCACCCGTCCATGGCTCGTCGAACGGGTGAAGAACACGCAAATCTACTACCCCTCCTATGCAAAGTAGAATCAAAAGCGGACTGTTCCAAGGGGTGGATTTCTGTGCCGTCCTCTACTACCTACTGCTGGTAGCGGCGGGTTGCATCTGTATCACCGCCGCCTCGTTCGACGAGGAGACGGCCGATTTCTTCGCCTTCTCGCATTTCTACATCAAGCAGTATCTCTGGGTGACGGCCGTGCTCGTCGTGGCGCTCGTCATTCTGCTGCTCGACGTGCGCTACTATCATATGTGGGCCTATCCGTTATATATAATAGGTATCGTGGTGATGATCGGAGTATTGATCGCCGGCAAAGAGGTCAACGGCGCCAAGTCGTGGATCGAGCTGGGATCGTTCCGAATCCAGCCCGTCGAATTCGTCAAGATCGCCACGGCGCTGGCGCTGGCGCGCGTGATGAGCAACTACTCCTTCTCGATCAACCGCTTCGGCGACCTGATGCGCGTGGGGGTGATTATCGGTATTCCGATGCTGCTCACCATCCTGCAGAACGACACGGGATCGGGCATCGTGCTGGGCGCGTTCCTCTTCGTCCTCTACCGCGAAGGACTCAACAAGTGGCTCTGCATCCCGATTCTGCTTATCGCGGCGCTCTTTATCGTCTCGTTTCTGCTGACACCCATGACGCTGCTGATCCTGCTGATTCTGATCTGCACGCTCTCGGAGGCGATGATGAACGGCCGGTGGCGCTCGCGCATCGTCTATCTCGCGGTGCTGGCGCTCTCGGCGATCGTCCTCTGTTCGCTGATGGGCTTCATCGCCCCGGGCGCGATGGACATCTACCGCAGTCTGCTGACCGTGACGCTCGCCTCGCTGCTGATCGTGGCGATCTACGCCTACCGCACGCGGCTGATGAACATCCTCCTGATGGCGGGGCTTTTCGTCATTTCGATGGCCTTCGTCCCCGCTACCGACTACATCTTCGAATCGGTTCTCAAACCGCATCAGCAGGAGCGCATCCTGAGTTATCTGGGTATCGTCGACAAACCGCAGGGGATCGACTACAATGTCAACCAATCGAAAATCGCCATCGGCTCGGGCGGATTCGCAGGTAAAGGATTCCTTCAGGGGACACAGATCAAATACAACTTCGTGCCCGAAAAGCATACCGACTTCATCTTCTGCACCGTCGGCGAAGAGTGGGGATTTCTGGGTGCCGTGGTGGTGCTCGGCATCCTGTGCCTGCTGCTGTTACGACTCATCAAAATGGGCGAACGGCAGGAGGAACCCTTCGGCCGCGTCTACTGTTACAGCGTGGCAGCGATCCTGCTCTTCCACGTGCTGGTCAACGTCGGCATGACCATCGGACTGATGCCCGTGATGGGTATTCCGCTCCCCTTCATGAGCTACGGCGGCTCATCGCTGCTGGCCTTCACCATCCTGCTCTTCATCGCCATCCGTCTCGACGCTTCGACGCGGCAATTTCCGTCGACTTAACGTTAGGTTAACGTACGGAAGATGTTAACGAAACATTAAATCTCGTCCGAGGCTGTGCAAATCCGCGCCGGATAGACTATTTTTGCAATTCAGAAAACAATCGGACATGATCTCCTATAATCCGCAAGGTCTCAATCCCGAAGAGGTGGCAGCAAGCCGCGCTGCCCACGGCGAAAACATCATCACGCCGCAGCGCGACGACTCGGCATGGCGGCTGCTCGCAGAGAAGTTCTGCGACCCGATCATCATCGTGCTGCTTATCGCCGCAGCGCTGTCGCTGGCCATGGCTTTTCTGGAAGGCAACTTTACCGAAACCATCGGTATCCTCTGCGCCATTCTGCTGGCCACCTGCGTGGGATTCGTCTTCGAATGGGACGCCATGCGGCGTTTCCGCCGGCTCAACCGCGTGAACGACGAGCAGCCCGTCAAGGTGCGGCGCGAGGGCGCAATGCGCGAGATTCCGCGCCGCGAAGTCGTCGTGGGCGATCTGGTAAGCCTCGAAGCGGGCGAAACGATACCGGCCGACGGCGAACTGATCGAGGCGGTGTCGCTGCAAATGGACGAATCGACGCTCACCGGCGAACCCGAAACGGCAAAATACGTCGACGAGGAGCTGTTCGACCCCGAAGCGACCTATCCCTCGAACCGCCTGCTGCGCGGCACGACCGTGCGCGACGGATACGGCCGCATGGTCGTCACGGCCGTAGGCGATGCGACCGAAGCGGGCCGCGTCACCGAACAGGCGACCGTTCAGAGCGGCGAACAGACGCCGCTGCACCGTCAGCTGACGCGCCTTTCGCGGCAGATCGGCAAGGTGGGCATCGCGCTGTCGGTACTGATCTTCGTCATTCTGGTCGGCAAGGCATTTCTGCTCGAAGGGCTGGCCGATGCACAGTGGCCCCACGTGGTGCGTATCCTGCTCAACTGCTTCATGGTCTCGGTGGCGATGATCGTCATGGCCGTTCCCGAAGGGCTGCCGATGAGCATCACCCTTTCGCTGGCGCTTTCGATGCGGCGGATGCTCAAGACCAACAACCTCGTGCGCAAGATGCACGCCTGCGAGACGATGGGTGCCGTGACGGTCATCTGCACCGACAAGACGGGGACGCTCACCCAGAACCGGATGCGCGTGCAGGAGGTGATCCGCTACGGTGTCGCCGACGACCGGCTGCTGAACGAAGGGGTGGCGGCCAACTCGACCGCTTTTCTCGACGCCGACGGCCGTCCGCTGGGCAATCCCACCGAAGGCGCGCTGCTCGAATGGTTGCAAAGCGAAGGCGGCGACTACACCGCGCTGCGCGAAGGGGTGCGGATTCTCGACCGGCTGACCTTCTCGACCGAGCGCAAATACATGGCGACGCTCGTCGAGCGGCACGACACGCGCGAGCGGCTTCTGCTCGTAAAAGGCGCTCCCGAGGTAGTGCTCGCCCTCTGCGACACCGCTACGGTTCCCGATGAAATTCAGGAGCAGCTCTTAGGTATGCAGCACCGAGCCATGCGCACGCTGGCACTGGCCTACACCCCGACGACAGCCTCCCGAATCGCCGATATCGAAGAACAATGCCGGCTGACGGCCATCGCGGCCATCGCCGATCCTATACGCGAAGAGGTGCCCGCCGCCGTTGCAGAGTGCATGGCGGCCGGCATCGCCGTCAAGATCGTGACGGGCGACACGGCTGCGACAGCCACCGAGATCGCCCGCCAGATCGGATTGTGGAACGACGCCGAAGATTCGGAAAGCAGCCGTATGACAGGCGTCGAGTTCGAAGCCGCGAGCGACGAGGAGCTGCTCGCCCGCATCGGCACGCTGAAGATTCTCTCGCGGGCGCGGCCGCTCGACAAGCAGCGGCTCGTACGGCTGTTGCAGCAGCAGGGCGAGGTGGTCGCCGTGACGGGCGACGGCACGAACGACGCACCGGCGCTCAACTTCGCCAACGTGGGCCTTTCGATGGGTTCGGGCACGTCGGTGGCCAAAGACGCCAGCGACATCACGCTGCTCGACGACTCGTTCCGCTCGATCGCCACGGCCGTCATGTGGGGCCGCTCGCTCTACCGCAACATCCAGCGGTTCATCCTCTTCCAGCTGACGATCAACTTCGCGGCGATCGTCGTCTTCCTCGCCGGATCGGTCATGGAGACCGAAATGCCGCTCACGGTGACGCAGATCCTGTGGGTCAACATCATCATGGACACGCTGGCGGCGATGGCCATGGCGTCGCTGCCGCCGCAGCACGAGGTGATGCGCGAACGTCCCCGCCGGCGCGACGCAAGCATCGTCTCGCGGGCAATGGTTCGCACCATCGTCACTTGCGGCTCGATCTTCGTAGCGGTACTGCTGAGTATGCTCGGCTGGTGGCTCTACACGACGGGCGAACCCGACGTGCGCCAGCTCACGGTCTTCTTCACGACCTTCGTCTTCCTGCAATTCTGGAACCTGTTCAACGCCAAAGGATTCGAAGCGGGATGCGCGGCATGTCACGGCATCTCGCACAGCCGGACGTTCCTCACCGTACTGGCGCTCATTGCACTGGGACAATGGCTTATCGTCGAACTGGGCGGCGAGGTCTTCCGCACCGTTCCCCTTACGTGGCAGGAGTGGGCATGGATCGTGGGACTCACCTCACTCATCGCACTGGGCGGCGAAACAGTCCGCACCCTGCGGCGACGGCAAGAGTGTTCGTGCCGCAAAGCGCAATAAACCTCTTCGAACGGCCCTTCGGGACCATTCGTTATTTTTTACACGCAAATCGCCGACCGAACGCACCACTTTCACGGCCGTTTGCCTATCTTTGCAGCGGTTTAGGCGAGGTCGTTCCATATGACAACATCCAAGGAGATGACGACGGGGCCGGCGTTGCCCCTGATTCTCAATTTCACACTTCCCCTGCTGCTGGGCAACCTGCTGCAACAGACCTATTCGCTGGTCGATGCGGCCATCGTGGGGCAGTTTCTGGGCATCGACGCGCTGGCGGGAGTGGGCGCCAGCAGTTCGGTAATCTTCCTCATTCTGGGCTTCTGCAACGGCTGCTGCTGCGGATTCGGCATTCCGGTGGCGCAGCGCTTCGGCGCGCGCGACTACGCCGATATGCGCCGCTACGTGGCCAACGCCCTGCGACTGGCCGTCGGAATCTCGGCCGTCGTGGCGATCGTCACCAGCATCTTCTGCGCCGACATCCTGCGCGCCATGCGCACCCCTGACAACATCTTCCGCGACGCCTACCTCTACCTGCTGGTCACCTTCATCGGGATCCCCTGCACCTTCTTCTACAACCTGCTCTCGAACATCATCCGCGCACTGGGCGACAGCCGTACGCCCTTCTGGTTCCTGCTCTTCTCGACGGTACTGAACATCGCGCTCGACCTCTTCTGCATCCTCACGCTGGGCTGGGGCGTAACGGGAGCAGCCGTGGCGACGGTCATCTCGCAGGGGATTTCGGCAGTGCTCTGCTACTCCTATATGCATCGTCACTTCGAAATCCTGCGCAGCACCCGCGACGAACGGCGTTTCCGTTCACGGCACGCCCGCACGCTGCTCGCCATCGGCTTGCCGATGGGACTTCAGTTCTCGATCACGGCCATCGGCAGCATTATGCTTCAAAGTGCCAACAACGCGCTCGGCTCGGCCTGCGTAGCGGCCTTTACGGCCGGCGTGCGCATCAAGATGTTCGTCATCTCGCCCTTCGAGAGCCTCGGCATAGCGATGGCTACCTACACAGGACACAACTACGGCGCCGTGAAACCCGAACGCATCTGGCAGGGAATCAAGGTCGCCGCGGGGTTGATGCTCGGTTATGCGCTCTTCGCCTTCGTCGTACTGATGGCCGGTTCCGATCTACTGGCGCGGCTCTTCATCGACCCGTCGCAAAGCGAAATCCTCGCCGACATCCGCCTGTTCCTTCACGTGGCGAGCTACTTCCTACCGGTGCTGGGACTGCTCTGCATCCTGCGCTACACGATTCAGGGCGCAGGCTACACCAATCTGGCGATGCTGTCGGGCGTTTCGGAGATGATCGCCCGCACGGCGGTCAGCCTGTGGGCCGTACCGGCGCTGGGCTACATCGCCGTCTGCTTCGGCGACCCTTCGGCGTGGATCGCCGCCGATCTCTTCCTGATCCCCGCCTTCATCTACGTCTACGGACGGCTCAAACGTATGACACCGCCCCGACGACCGGCCGACGGCGACATCGCCGTCGAAGGCGTCATGAAAACGGGGACGATCATACAAAAGCGGCAAGGTATCTCCGAAAAGCACTGAGCCTCCGCCGACGAAAGAGAGCCTCCGCACGGCATCGATACCATACGGAGGCTCACGCAATAAATCGCGATCGAGGATCAGAGCACGCCCTGCTCGACCATCGACTTGGCGACCTTCATGAAACCGGCAATGTTGGCGCCCTTCATATAGTTGATATAGCCCCCCTCGGTGCCGTACTCCAAACAGGCATGGTGGATCGACGACATGATCTGGTGCAGTTTGGCATCGACCTCTTCGGCCGTCCAGTTGTACTTCATCGAGTTCTGACTCATCTCCAGTCCCGACGTGGCGACGCCGCCGGCGTTGACCGCCTTGCCCGGTCCGTAGGGAATCTTCGCCGCGATAAAGGCATCGATCGCCTCGGGGCGGCAGCCCATATTCGAAACCTCGGCGACGACTTTCACACCGTTAGCGATGAGCTGCTTGGCATCTTCGCCGTCCAGCTCGTTCTGCGTCGCGCACGGCATGGCGATATTCACCTTCTGCTCCCACGGCTTGCGGCCCGCGAAGAAGGTCGAACCGGCAAACTTTTCGGCATAAGGAGCTACCACGTCGTTGTTCGACGCACGCAGTTCGAGCATGTAGGCGATCTTCTCCTTGTCCAACCCCGCCGGATCGTAGATATACCCGTCGGGACCCGAGATCGTCACGACCTTCGCGCCCAGTTCGGTCGCCTTGGTCGCCACACCCCACGCCACATTGCCGAAGCCGGAGATAGCAATCACCTGTCCTTTGATATCCATGCCTGCGGTTTCGAGCATCTGCCGCAGGAAATAGACCGCACCGAAGCCCGTCGCCTCGGGACGGATGAGCGAGCCGCCGTAGGTCATGCCCTTGCCGGTGAGCACGCCCGTATTCTCGCGCGCCAGCTTGCGGTACATGCCGTAGAGATAGCCGATTTCGCGGCCGCCCACGCCGATATCACCGGCCGGAACGTCGGTCTCGGGACCGATATGGCGCCACAGCTCGACCATGAAGGCTTGGCAGAAACGCATCACCTCGCCGTTGGATTTGCCCTTGGGATTGAAGTCCGAACCTCCCTTCGCACCGCCCATCGGAAGCGTCGTCAGAGCGTTCTTGAAGATCTGCTCGAAGCCGAGGAACTTCAGGATCGACGGATTCACCGAGGGGTGGAACCGTAACCCTCCCTTATAGGGCCCGATGGCGTTATTGAACTGGAAGCGGTAGCCGGTATTGACCTGCACACCACCTCGGTCATCGACCCACACCACCTTGAAGGTGAAACTGCGGTCGGGTTCGACGATCCGCTCGGCGATCTTGTTCGCTTCGAATTCGGGATGCTGGTTGTAAGTCGCTTCGACCGTTGTCAACACTTCGCGAACAGCCTGCAAATACTCGCTTTCACCCGGGTGCTTGCGCTCGAGTTCAGCCATAAGTTTGTTTACATCCATACTATCATCGTTTTTAGGATAATTTACAACAATCGTTTTCGATTATTACAAATATAAGATATTTTCCGATAGAATATAACCTCTCCGGCTGTTTTTTTTATGATTTATTACCGTTTTTCAGGAAAAAGAGGAAAATTCCTATCCGAGGATCAACTCCTCCACCCGAAGCTTGGGGACATAATGGACGCCGTCGGAGCGATAGTAGCGGCGATCGCCGTCGGCGCCGATCTCGACCCGTTCGATCCGTTCCGCCCCCTTTCCCACGGCCAGAATCAGCAGCGGTTCGTACGGCAGCTGGAACGCCTCCCGAATCGCCTCCTTGTCGAACGCGCCGATACATAGCCCGTTAAGTCCGATTTCGACGGCCTGAAGCAGCATACTCTGCGCCGCAATGCCCAGATCGATATCGACCCAGCGATCTTCGGGGACCGTCGAACAGACGATGATAAAGGCGTTCGGCTCCGTGCCGGGCAGCGGCAGATGCAGTTCGGGCAGCGCACCGCCCATACGGACATGTGCCAATACTCCGGCGGCCTCCTCCTTCAGGACGAGACGAAAGCGCAGCACCTGCTGGTTGCGCGCCGACGGAATTTTCGTACAGACCGCGACGATGCGGCGGAGCTGATCCGCCCGCACGACGAAGCGGGCATCGTAACCGCGCACGCTGCGATTTCTCGTCAACAGCCGTTCCAAGGCCGCTGCCGGCCGCCGCACCGGTTCTGCCGGCTGCGCCCGATAGGCCTCCATTCTTCGTTCCAGATAGTTGTCCGCCATGATCCTTCCTATTTGTCGGTGTTTCGATGATTCGGTATCGATTGTTTTACGCCACCCGCGCAGGGAGGATTACTCTTCGGCGGGCGGCTCGATGCGCACGATACCTTTGTTGGAACGTCCGTCGATATAGACCCACAGCGGTTCGGGGAAGCTCACGCGGCGCAGGTGTTCGCCCTCGTCAGCAGCCTCCATCGCACCGAGCCGCTCCGTGTCGAAACGGCCATCGCCCATGAACGGATTGATCGTGAGATAGCCCACGCCCAGCGAGGTGACGTTCTGGAAGAAGTGCGTCCCCTGACTCGGCTCGACGCGGAACCGCTCCAATCCGCATTCCACGATCACACGCGCCTCGGTGATCTGCTGCCACTTGACCGGAATCCCCAGAAAGGGGTCGCTCGATCCCCACCGCCCCGGTCCAACGAGGATGTATCCCCGCCCCGCCTCGCGCATCCGCGTGTTGAGCGCATCCAGCTCGGCGACGATCGCTCCGGTAGAGAGCGAGTCGAAACGCTCGGGCTTCACGTAGACGATGTCCCGGATATCGTTCATATTTCCCACCCCCAGCGCACTCTGGGAATAGATGAGTGCGTCGTCGGTCGACACGCGGCTCCAGTCGAGCGCACGGTTGTCGTTGTTGTCGATGATCGGGCGGATCTGCAACAGATTGAAGATCCGCTGCTGCCCGTAAGGAACGTCCATATTTACGGCGAACTCCACCTCGACCGGACAGCGCATCTCCTCGACGCCCAATTGCAGAATATCGCGCACGATGTCCGCCAACGGGAAGGTATCATACTTGAGAATAGCGTTGAAGGTAAGCACCTTACGCCCCTCATCCATCGGCGAGTCGGAGATCCGGTCGTTCTCGCGGTCCCACACCGAAGCCACGAACCGCGTCTGGCGCATCGGCGCCACCTCCGACAGCGTCAGCCGCCGGATATTGACCGCATCGTCGGTCGAGGTTCGGAACGCCTCGGGGCGCAGATCGAGCGCCAGCACCTCGTTCTGCGTATCGCGCAGCGCCAGTTCGGGCGTCGAGGTTTGCAGTACCCGCTGCGGATAGCGGGGCGAGAAGCGCAGCGTGCGGCCGCCGTCGACCACCAGCTTGCCCAGTCCGAGGGCGATATTGCAAACGCCCTCTTCGGGCGTCTCGTCGCCCAGCGGATAGTAGTTGATCGACCGTGCGACGCCCGACAGGGTCGGGAAGAAGAAGCCGTCCTGCTCCGTACCGCACACCTCCTGTATCACGACGGCCATCTTCTCCTCGGCAATCAGATTCTGCGAAGACTGCACGTAGGCTTTCGACGCTGCGAAATAGGTCGATGCATAGACGCTCTTAATCGCCTTCTGCAACAGCCGCAGCTGCCGGTCTTCGTTTCCCTCCGTATAGGGAATCATATAGGTCGAATAGATGCCGGCGAAGGGTTGATAGTGCGAATCCTCCAGCTTCGACGACGAACGCACCGCCAACGGCCCGCCGACCGTGCGCACATAAACCTTCAGCGCCTCGCGCAGCTTGTAGGGGAGCGTCGAGCTGACGAACTCCGAGAGAATCTCCTCGTCGGTCATTTCGGTGGTGAGGACATACTCCAGCCCGTTGTTCTTGATGAAGGCGTCGAAATAGTCGGTCGCGATCACCACGGTACGGGGAATCATCACGCGGACATTTTCATATTTAGCGTACTGACTGTGTTTGAGCAGCATACTGTTCATAAAAGCCAGCCCGCGCGCCTTGCCGCCGAGCGATCCCTCGCCGATACGGGCGAAGGCGATGGCGTCGGAATAGGCCCCCGGATCGAATTTCGCGACCACGCCCTGCCCCAGCAGCGTGCGGTAGTCGCGAATGAGCGTCACGAGCGCCGCGCGATGTTCCTCGGTGGTCTGAAAATGGCTCTTGTTGAGCTGGCGGATCGACGCGGCCAGCGGAAACAAACCCCGCGAATAGAGCCATTTCGAGAGGTTGTTCTGCGACGTGTTGTACTCGAAGACATCGTCGGGAACCGAGGCGATGAGCTGCTGCATCTCACGGAGATCCTTCGCCCTGCCGATCACCCGCCCCGTCGAGAGGTCCTTGAAGAGGAAGTCGCCGAAGGCGAACTTGGCGTCGATGAAGTCCGACAACTCCTGCAGCAGCGTCTTCGAGTTCTTGGCGATGAAACCGGCGTTCAATTCGCGCGCCTGCGCCGCAAACGCCGTCTGCGACGATTGCAGCAGCACCGGCATCAGCGGGTTGTCGGCCTTGACCAGCCGACACAGATCGATGCCCGCATCGAGTTTTTCGGTCGAAGGGGCGTCGCCCTTATGCAGGACGAACCCGACGTCGGAGATGATGCCCAGTAGGTTTTTCTTGTATTTCTCGTAGAGCGCCACGGCATCGGCGTAATTGGTCGCCAACAGGATCTTGGGACGCGCGCGTTTGCGCAGAATCTGCTGCTGTTCGTTGAAGGCGTCCTTCAGAAACTCCGTATTCTGTTCGAGAATCAGTTTATAGAGCGCCGGCAGATAGGTCGAATAGAAACGTACCGAGTCCTCGACCAGCAGAATGGCCTGCACGCCGCCCGTGAGAATATCCTCCTCGGCGTTCATCGCATCCTCGATGAGTTTGATGATGCCGATCACAAGATCGGTATTGCCGCTCCACGAGAAGATATAGTCGATGCCCGACGCGTCACGCTCGTCGATACGGCGGTAGATATCCTTCGAGAAACTGGTCAGCAGCACGACCGGAATATGCCGATGGCGCTCCTTGACGATCTTGGCGAAATCGAATACGTCGGGTTCGCCCACATTGTACATCGAGAGGATAAAATCGAAGCTGTCGTCTTCGCTGAGCACGTCGAGCGCCTCGGCCGTCGAACTGACGCGCAGCAACGACGGCGGGTTGGACATATTCAGATCGATGTACTCCTGATTGATCTGCTGCTCGATATGGCCGTCCTCCTCCAGAATATACCCGTCATAACTACAACATACCAGCAGAATCTTGTGGATGCGGTGCTTCATGAAACTGTAACCCTGCGTCGGCTCGGCGCCTGCGGGCCGTATCTCTCTGCGCTCCATTCGTTCGCTATTTTTCGTGAAAAATCCGTTCTCCCTTCTCCGAAAGGCAGAGTTTACCCGCCTCACGGGACAATTCGTACCGGCCGTCGCGCCAGCAATCACCGTCGCGCCGCGTCAGAATGGGGCGCTTCTCCCCTGCAGGCAGGAACAACTCGGTCTTCGCACCGTCGGCGGAGAAGACGGCATAGGCGGCCAGCGTCGCGTCGGGATTCCGGCTGTCGACAAGCTGCACCCCCGTTTCGAAGATACGGATACAGTCGTGCCGCACCTCGCTCCATGTATATCCGGCCGCCGAGAGACAGCCGTGATCGTCGCGTTCGCCGCCGATGGGCCGGTTCTTCCGCCCGCCGCAGCCGGCAGCCAACAGCACACACAGCGCAACGCCCCACAATACATTCAAATGATATTTCATCGCTCGGATTTTACAAATAGGTAAACCTCAACAAATATAGCGTTTTGTTTCCCATTCTCCAAGAAAACCCCTCCTCAGAGCGAGGTTTGGTGAAATTTTGTTATCTTTGGCTGCGCCGTAGATACTACGCCTCGGCAAAATCCAACTGAATTTGCTTTTGCGCTCGGCTTTTTCATACTTTGGCTGCGCCGTAGATACTCCGCCTCGGCAAAATCCAACTGAATTTGCTTTTGCGCTCGGCTTTTTCGTACTTTGGCTGCGCCGTAGATACTGCGCCTCGGCAAAATCCAAATAAATTTGCTTTTGCGCTCGGCTTTTTCGTATCTTTGTACGATATAAACATCATTCCCGATGGCGAATAAATCGAAATACACCTTGCAGGAGGTAACCTCGCCCCAGCTGGCGCGCGAATTTCTGGACCTGCCCAAACGCATCTACAAAGGCAACCGTAACTGGGTCTGCCCGCTCGACGAAGATATCGAAAAGGTCTTCGATCCCGCCCGCAACCCGCTCTTCAGCGACGGCGAGGCGATCCGCTGGCTGGTGCGCAACCGCAAAAACGAAGTAGTGGGACGCATCGCCGCCTTCTACAACCGTGAACAGGCGGCCATCGAGGAGCAGCCGACCGGCGGCTGCGGTTTCTTCGAAGCCATCAACGAGCAGGAGGTCGCCGACCTGCTGTTCGACGCAGCACGTATGTGGCTCGCCAGCCGCGGGATGGAGGCGATGGACGGTCCCGTCAATTTCGGGCCGCGCGACACGTGGTGGGGGCTGCTGGTCGAAGGCTATGAATTCCAGCCGCTCTACGCCAATCCCTACAACCCGCCTTACTACAAAGAGTTGTTCGAACAGTACGGATTCCGCAACTACTTCAATCAGAACACCTACATCTGGCGGGTGAACGACACGGAAGCCAACAAACAGATCTTCACTCGCACCGAACGACTCATGGCCACGCCGGGCTACCGCTTCGAAAATATCGATATGCGCAACCTCGGCGAGGCGGCCGAAAATTTCCGCATCATCTACAACAAGGCGTGGTCGCTCTTCTCGGGCGTCAAGCCGATGGACAAGGCGCAGGCGCAGCAGATCATGCAATCGATGAAACCCATCATCGACCCCAACATCATCATCTTCGCCTACTTCAACGACGAACCGATCGGATTCTTCATCACCGTCCCCGACTTAAATCGGCTGATCGGAAAATTCAACGGTAAATTCGGCTGGTGGCAGAAACTGCGCCTGATGTGGGATATCAAAGTACGCAAGTCGTGCGACCGTATTTTCGCCATCATCTTCGGCATCACGCCCGAATTCCACGGCAAGGGGGTAGAGTCGGGCATCATGAGCAAATACTGGCACTTCCTCGAAGAGAACCAGAGTCGTTACAAGACGATGGAGCTGGCGTGGATCGGCGACTTCAACCCCGTGATGAACCGCATGATCCAGACCTACGTCTGCGCATCGCTGCACAAGGTGCACACCACCTACCGTTACCTGTTCGACCGCGAAAAGGAGTTCCACCGCTGTCCGCGGCTCGGTGTGAAACGCAGAGAATAAACACGGAAAATCAACATAACAGTTATGAAAACCACCGCTTTTCACAAGTATCATATCGCCGCCGGCGCGAAGATGGCCGAGTTCGCGGGATACGACATGCCCATCGAATTCACGGGCATCAACGACGAACACCTCACCGTACGCCAAGGCGCAGGCGTCTTCGACGTGAGCCATATGGGCGAAATCTGGGTCAAGGGTCCCAAGGCGCTCGATCTGCTGCAACGCATCTCCACCAACGACGTGACGAAGCTCTTCCCGGGCAAGGTGCAGTACTCCTGTATGCCCAACGGCCATGGAGGGATTGTGGACGACATTCTGATCTACAAGTTCACGGACGAGAAATACATGCTCTGCGTCAATGCGGCCAACATCGACAAGGACTGGGCGCACATCTGCCGTGAGGGCGAAGCCTTCGGTATGCGGCCGGGCGTCGAGCTGGAGAACGCCTCGGACGACATCTGCCAGCTGGCCGTTCAGGGACCGCTGGCGATGAAGATCGTTCAGAAGCTGGTCGACCATCCCGTCGAGCAAATGGGCTACTACACCTTCGAGCAGACGAAGGTGGCGGGCTGCGAAGCCATCCTCTCGATTACGGGTTATACCGGTTCGGGGGGCTGCGAGATCTACGCCTTCAACGACGATGCCGACACCCTGTGGGAAGCACTGTGGAAGGCCGGCGAGGAGTACGGACTGAAGAACATCGGGCTGGGTGCACGCGACACGCTGCGGCTGGAAAAGGGCTTCTGTCTCTACGGCAACGATATCGACGACACGACCTCGCCACTCGAAGCGGGACTGGGCTGGATCACCAAGTTCGCCGAAGGCAAGGAGTTCATCGACCGCGCCTACATGGAACGGCTCAAGGCCGAAGGAGTGAAGCGCAAACTGGTCGGATTCAAGCTGATCGACCGCGGCATTCCGCGCCATGAGTATCCGCTCAAGAGCCTCGAAGGCGCAGCGATCGGCCACGTCACCTCGGGTACGATGTCGCCCTGCCTGAAAGTCGGCATCGGCATGGGTTACGTCGCGGCGGAGTACGCTGCACAGGGGATGATGATCGCCGTCGAGGTACGCGGCCGCCTGCTGAAAGCCGAAGTCGTGAAATATCCCTTCGTATAAGGCGATGGACGAAAAGAGCAAAACGCAGCTCGGGAAAACGCTCGGCACGGTCGTCGGCATCGCTTTGGGGCTGATGGCCGGCATCTGGCTCGTCCCGTCGTTTCTCACGCCCGCCGCGCCTTCGGTACAACAGATGCTGAACGAGGTTTCGGCGGAGCTGAATGCGAAAGTGCCCTTGCAGATCGACGCCATGACACGTCTGGTGGCGGTCGAGGCGGAAGCGCCGCAAACGCTTCATTACCGTTACGAAGTGGCGGTAGACTGCGATTCGCTCGATACCGGCACGTTCCGCGACCTGCTCTTCGAGCAGGTGCGTCAAAACGTCCGCAGCAGCGCCGAAATGAAGCCGCTCAAAACACGCAGGGTCGTCTTCCATTACCATTACATAGACCGTAACGGACGGCAAATCACCGATTTCGACCTAACGCCCTCCGACTACGAATAGTCTTGCGAATCCGGTCCTGCGGGGCCGGATTCGTTTTTCCCTCCTGCGGCTGCGGCACGCCGTCCGGGGTCGATTTCCCCGCCCTCCGCAATTTTTCATCGGAAAGATTTGGTGGGAATCGGAATTTTTTGTTTACCTTTGCCCTCCCATTGGGAATGTAACAACCTCTTGCATAGGGTGCGCGGTGCGACAGCGGAGAATTTCGGGCGGAAGCAGGGAGTTCGGACGCAGGATTATCGGACAATGAGACGATATGGTAGCCCCGGCACAGCGGCAATGTTGAGCATTGAAATCATTAAACGAAAGTTGCAGCTATGAACAAGGATGCAATCATGAAGCTCGTGAACGAGCAGATGTGGACGAAGGGCGAGGCCGACGTGCCCCAGTTCAAGGCCGGCGATACGATCACCGTATCGTACAAGATCGTCGAGGGTAACAAGGAGCGCGTGCAGAGTTTCCGCGGCGTGGTTATCCAGATCAAGGGTTCGGGCAAGACCAAGATGTTTACCATCCGTAAGATTTCGAACGGTGTAGGCGTCGAGCGTATCTTCCCCCTCTATTCGCCTCACATTGAGCATATCGAGGTCAACAAGGTGGGCGTCGTACGCCGTGCACGTATCTACTACCTGCGCAACCTGACCGGCAAGAAGGCTCGTATCAAGGAGAAGCGCATGACCAAATAAAGGTCGCCGCACGAAAGAAAAGTCGCCACTTCTGTGGCGACTTTTCTTTTTGCGGCAGGCCGGCTGCTGCGGAGCCGCCTTTTATGGAACGACGGCGTGGAATTTGCCGTTTTTTGGTTACATTTGCAACGATCTAAAAAGTCTTATCTCATGGAAATCAAAGGACGATTCGACCACTTCAACATCAACGTCACCGATCTCGACCGCAGTCTGGCCTTCTACCGCGAAGCGCTGGGGCTCACGGAGATCAAACGCAAGGAGGCCGCCGACGGCAGTTTCGTGCTGGCCTATCTGGGTGACGGCGAGACAGGATTCCGCCTCGAACTGACGTGGCTGCGCGACCACAAAGGGCCCTACGAACTGGGCGAGAACGAAAGTCACCTCTGCGTGCGCGTGGCGGGCGATTACGACACGATCCGCGAATACCACCGCTCGCGCGGGTGGGTGTGCTACGAAAATCACGATATGGGGCTCTACTTCATCAACGATCCCGACGACTACTGGATCGAGGTGCTCCCCCTGAAATAACGACGCATATGCAAAACCAGAAGAGTAGTCTCCAGCAGGAGATTGACACCACGGTCGAGGTACTCCGCAAGGGCGGGTTGATCCTCTACCCGACCGACACCGTGTGGGGCATCGGCTGCGACGCCACGAACGAAGAGGCCGTGGCGCGCATCTACGCGCTCAAACAGAGCGAGAACAAGAAATCGATGCTCGTGCTGTGCGGCTCGCCCGACATGACCGTGCGGTACGTCAACCGCGCCCCCGGCATCGCGTTCGAAGTACAGGAGATGGCCACCTCGCCGCTGACGCTGATCCTGCCCGGCGCTACGGGTGTCGCCGCAAATCTCATCCCCGAAGAGGGGACGCTCGGCATCCGTATTCCCGACCACGAATTCTGTCAGGGAATGCTGCGCCGCTTCGGCAAACCGGTCGTCTCGACCTCGGCCAATATCTCGGGCGAACCGACGCCGAAACGGCTGCCGGAAATCGCCCGCGAGATCGTCGACGGAGTGGACTATGTCGTCAACCCCCGTTTCGAGGGGCGGCCGACCGGCAAACCCAGCTCGATCATCGCCTTCACCGAGGACGGCGGCGTGAAAGTCATCCGCTGAGAGTCATGCCGCGCGTCATCCGTACCGAAATCCAGAAAAGGTTCTCCGACATCGACTCCTTCCGCCATGTGAACAACGTGGCGCAGCAGATGTATTTCGACGTGGGGAAAAGCGACTTCTTCGACCGGCTGCTGGGCCGCGAAATCCTCTTCGCGCCGACACGGATCATCACCGCCGCAACGAATACCTCCTACATGGGACAGATCCGGCTCGAAGACCGTATCGAGGTGACCACCGAAGTCGAACGCATCGGCACGAAGAGTCTGACGCTCTTGCAGCAGCTCGTCGCCGCCGACGGTTCGGTGCGCAGCGAAAGCCGTTCGGTGATGGTCGCCTTCGACTTCGAGGCGCAGCAGAGCGTCGCGGTTCCCGACGCATGGCGCCGAGCGCTCGAAGCGGAGTAAATACGAAAACGGCCCTTTATTACAGGGCCGTTTTCCGTTGAACTTTATTGCAGAATAGTTCCCGTTCCGCCGCATGTGGCGCAGGGAATACGCGGTTGTCCGCCGCATGAAGGGCAGGTGATCATCGTACTGCCGCCCGGATAATAGCGCGTGACCTTCCCGCCGCCGTTGCATCCCGGACAGATCGTGAAACCCGCCCCGCCGCAATGCGGGCAGATCCGCCGTCCGACAACGGAACCCGAAGAAGATGATGAAGAAGACGGAGCGGATGATGTCTGTCCGATGAAATTGGACATGAATTTCCCGTTCCCGTCCGCAAAAAAGAAACGTCCGTTATCGAGGAACTTAATTTTCCGGATGGGAAAGGTACAGTTGTCGATCGCCTCGTCCACGTTTGTCGGGAGGTCGCCGAACCAAGTGTAACCGGTTGCAAAACGAAACAGGAGCGCCGACTCGCTGAAATGTACATAAAGCAGTTGCCCATATTTCTCTTTCCGAGACTTCAACATATCGACCCGCTCCGGTCCGTCGGTGCAGTACAGACTCCACCGATCGTTCGACGAAAGGACAAACCAGTCTTCGTTATCGTTGACGGCAATGCACTCGATCTCCTCGCCGTCGTCGATGAATTCGTCGATCTTCTTGCTCAACGAAACGAACATGTTTCCGCCCAAGTACACCCCTTCCATACCGCCCCGATCATTGACGTAAATGAAACCCCAGCGTCCGGCGGGAGTCACGACGATATCTTTGATCTTATACCCCTATCCGATCTTCTTTTTGAGAGCCTCCAGACAGACGGAAGGAATATTGCTGGAGCTGAATTTCATGCCGTCCCGAAAAACGATCGCGCCGCGCCCGTTGAACGCAGCCGTACGCAATTCGCCCCACTGGTTGACATAATAATCGATATCGCCCATTTGGGCAAAAGAAGCGGTGGAAAGAAACAACAGGGACAGAAACACTCCCCAAAACGCGCCGAAGCCGAATTTTTCTTTCATTGCCGAGCAGATTTCTTCGCCGCTGACGGCGAAACTCACAAGCAAAGATAGAAAAAAACGGCACTTTATCACGAAACAGGCTGTAAATCACGTAAAAATCCCACAACTTCCAATGCTGAATAAAGACTACGGCTGTTTCAACATCTTGGCGCGCTGTTTCCGGTGCGCCAGCACGGTTCCGAGCACCATGAGCAGCACGCCGCCGAAAATCGCACCGCCGGCCAGCAGATGAATCTGATCGATGCGCTCCTGATGCCGCGCCAAGGCGAGCGTGGTAGCCACCAGCGGCTGGATGTAACGGTAGAGCGCGGTATGCACCGAAGTGAGTTTTTCGGTGCCGCGATAGAGCAGATACATCGGCAGCACCGTGCCGAAAATCAGCAGGATGCCCGTCTCGGCCAATGCCCCGGGCGGCAGCGTATAGAGCAGATCGAGATCGATATACTCCTTGAAGAAGGGGAAGGTGATCGCCACGCCGATGAGATAATACCAGCCCATGACCCACAGCGTTCCGTAACGCTGGAGTTGCGGTTTGATAATCACCGTATTGGCAGCGATCGAAAGCACGGCGATCATTACCAGCGCATTACCCCACCCTTCGCTGCCCTCGACCAGATGAAACCCCCGCGTGAAGAGAAAAACGCCGGCGCCGCAGAGCGACGCCACGACGCCCAGCGTGCGCACCCACGAAAAAGGCTCGCGGTGCATTCCGACGGCGATCATCAGCGTAAAGACAGGTCCCAACGTCGCCAGAATCGACGCATCGATCGGATTGGTGTAGGTCGCCCCCCACAGCATCATATACATCCAGCCGTAAATGATCAGTACCGTTACGATCAGTATGTTTTTCAGATCGCTCCACCTCAGACGGGCCGTGCGGGGCGAGAGCAGTGCAAAAGGGATGAAAAAGAGCGCAGCGGTTCCGACCTGCAGCAGAAAGAGCTGCCGGAAATCGAAATAGTGCCGGACGAGCGAGACATAGATCGAAAAGTTCGCACCGAACAGCAGGTTCGAAAAGATCAGATTGAGATTATCGCGCAATTTCCCCATCGCCTATCCGTGCGGGCAATTATCAAACCAAAATCGCCGCCACAGCGAAAAGCAGCGCCCTGCCCGCGCCGAAGAGAACCGGAACACGGATGAACCTCCGGCAGCACGAGGAACGGCTTATCCGGCCTGCACCTTCGTCAGTCCCCGTTCGGCGGCCAGCCGCTCCATCAGGGCGTAGGCCTCGTCGTAGTCGTTGCGGATTTCACCGTCGAGGATGGCGTTCTTGATCCGCTCCTTGATCTCCCCGATAGCGCGGCAGGGCGACAGGCCATAGGTCTGCATGATGATCTCGCCCGTCACGGGCGGCTGGAAGTTGCGGATGCGGTCGCGCTCCTCCAGATCGGTCATCTTCTCGCGCACCAACCGGAAGTTGGCCATATACCGCTTCACCTTCGCGTCGATGCCCGAGGTTATGTCGGCTTCGCACAGCGTCATCAGCTTCTCGACGTCATCGCCCGCCTCGAACAGCAGCCGCCGCACGGCCGAATCGGTCACCTGATCCTCCGAAAGGATGATCGGCCGCAGGTGGAGGAAGACCATCTTCTGCACGAACTTCATGTGCTCGTTCATCGGCAGCTTCATGCGCCGGAAGATCTGCGGTACCATCTTCGACCCCAGCGTCTCGTGCGAATGGAACGTCCACCCCGTCTGCGGATCGTAGGCCTTGGTGAGCGGCTTGGCGATGTCGTGCAGCACGGCCGCCCAGCGCAGCCACAGGTCGTCGCTCTTCTCGGCCACGTTGTCGAGGACCTTGAGCGTATGGTAGAAATTGTCCTTATGCGCATGTTTCCCGACTCGTTCGACCCCCTTGAGTGCCTGCATCTCGGGGAAGATCAGCGCCAGCAGCCCCGATCGTTCGAGCAGGTCGAAGCCGTAGGAGGGCACGGGCGACGCGACGATCTTGTTCAGTTCGGCGGCGATTCGTTCGCGCGAGACGATGCGGATACGGTCGCGGTTGCGCCGGATTGCGTCAAAAGTCTCGGGCAGAATATCGAAGCGCAGCTGGGCGGCGAAACGCACGGCCCGCATCATACGCAGCGGATCGTCCGAAAAGGTGACGTCTGCGTCGCACGGCGTGCGGATGATCCGCTCGCGCAGGTCGCGCATACCGTCGAACGAATCGACCAGCTCTCCGAACGTATCCCCGTTCAAAGACCACGCCAGCGCATTGATCGTGAAATCACGGCGCCGCTGATCGTCGGCGAGCGTCCCCTCCTCGACGGCGGGCTTGCGCGAATCGGCCGAATAGGACTCCTTGCGCGCCCCGACGAACTCCACCTCCATGCCTCCGGCGCGCAGCATCGCCGTCCCGAAGGTCTTGAAGACCGACAGGCGCGTATGCAGCTCGGCGGCCAGCGCTTCGGCCACGGCGATTCCGCTTCCCACGACCACCACGTCGATGTCCGTGCAGGGACGTCCCAGATAAAAATCGCGCACGTAACCGCCTACCACGTAGGCGCGCACGCCCATCGCATCGACCAGACGCGAAATGCGACGGAAGAGCGGATCGGAGAGCGGCAGAAGGCTGTCGTCCATCAATTCAGGCAGCGTTTATAGAGTCCGACTGTATTTTCCAGCCCCAGATAGAGGGCATCGCTGATAAGCGCATGACCGATCGACACCTCGTCGGTCCACGGAATGCATTCGACGAAATAGCGCAGATTTTCCAGATCGAGGTCGTGGCCGGCGTTCAGCCCCAACCCGCAGCGGCGCGCCTCCTCGGCGGCAGCGGCGTAGGGAGCGATCGCCCGTACCGGATCGGCAGCGTATTCGTGCGCGTAGGACTCGGTGTAAAGCTCCACCCGGTCGGCACCGCACGCGGCGGCGCCCCGTACCATCTCGGCCACGGGATCGACGAAGATCGAGACGCGGATGCCGAGCCGTTTGAACCGTTCGCACGTCGCCTGCAGAAAATCGCGGTGCGCCACCGTGTTCCAGCCGGCATTGGAGGTGACGGCATCCACGGCGTCGGGCACGAGCGTCACCTGCGTGGGACGCACCTCCTCCACCAGCGCGACAAAGCTGTCGATCGGATTTCCTTCGATGTTGAACTCGGTGGTAAGCACGCGCTTCAGCTCCCGCACGTCGTCGTAACGGATATGCCGGGCATCGGGGCGAGGATGCACCGTGATACCGTCGGCACCGAAACGTTCGATGTCGAGCGCAGCACGCACGACGTCGGGCCGGTTGCCGCCGCGCGAATTACGCACCACGGCAATCTTATTGATGTTCACACTCAACTTTGTCATATTTTTCGCTATATTTGCCTCAATAAATGCCAGCTCGGATAGGCTGCGTCGCGACAGAACAAGCGGTGCTTGATTCTATGTCCGGCTCACTTATCTTTGCGCGGTAAAGTTACTAATTTTTCGGGACTTCAGAGATGAAACTACTGCTTTTTTCCCGCCGGGGCGTCGTCCACGCGGTCGACGAATTACGGCGCACGTTCGCCGCTATCGCCCGCTACGGCTTCGACTTCGTTGTAAACAAAGAGTTTGCCGAAACGATCCGCGCGCTGGGGGCAGCGCAAATTCCCGCCGAAAAGGAGTACGACTCCGCCGCATGTCCGGTCGCCGACGGCGACGACGCGGTGATGGTCTGCTACGGCGGCGACGGCACGCTGCTCGAAGGGATTCGGATGCTGGGCGGCGCGCCCGTGCCGGTGGTGGGGATCAACGCCGGCCACATGGGATTCCTCACCGGCGGCCGCAAGGAGGCCATCGAGGAACTTTTCGGCGAGATCGCACGCGGCAGTCTGCGCATCGAGCAACGGACGATGCTGCACATCGAGGGCTGCGTCGAAGGGATGCCGCAGGGGGCGCTTGCCGTCAACGAAGCGGCCGTACAGCGCAGCGGCGCAGGGATGATCTCGGTGGAGTGCTACGTCGACGACCAGCAGGTAGCCACCTACTACGGCGACGGCGTGATCGTCTCCACACCTACGGGATCGACAGCCTACTCGCTCAGCGCCGGCGGGCCGGTCGTAGCGCCGGGATGCCGGTGTCTGGTGATCTCGCCGCTGGCCCCGCACAACCTCACGATGCGTCCCGTCGTGGTTCCCGACACGAGCTGCGTAATGCTGCGCGTGCGCACGCGGCGTTCGGCCGTGACCCTTTCGCTCGACAATACCGCCTACGACGTGGCCGACGAAACCGAAATTCGGGTCTCGCTCTCCGAAAAACGAATCTTTCTGGGACAGGCACACAATATCTCGTTTTACGACACGTTAAGAGACAAGATGATGTGGGGAGTCGATATTCGGGACTGATACGCCCGCTCAAAGCAAAATTAAAATCAGGATTGCTTTATTTCGGATTAAATTCCCTATATTTGTGGCTTATATGAGCGAACCAAAACTCACACCCCGACACGTCGCGATCATCATGGATGGCAACGGCCGCTGGGCGCAACTGCGCGGCAAAGAGCGTTATTACGGTCACATGCAGGGCGTTGAACCGGTGCGCGCCACCGTACGGGCCGCCATCCGCAACGGGGTGCGTTACCTGACGCTCTATGCTTTTTCGACCGAGAACTGGGGGCGTCCCGCCGAAGAGATCGACGCGCTGATGGAACTTTTCTGCCGGAGCGTCGTCAGCGAAACGCCCGAATTGCGTAAACAGGGGGTACGCATCGCCATGATCGGCGACCGCAGCCGATTTCCAGCAAAGGTGCAGGAGTATCTCGCTCAGGCCGAACGGGAAACCGCCGGCGGAGAGCGGCTGACGCTCATACTGGCACTCAACTACTCGTCGCGCAGCGAACTGACACGCGCCGTGCGTCTGCTGGCCGAACGGGTCGCAGCAGGAGAACTGCCGGCCGAGGCGATCGACGAACAAACCATCAGCGGCGCACTCTATACGGCCCCTTATCCCGATCCCGATCTGGTAATCCGCACCAGCGGAGAGATGCGGCTCAGCAATTTTCTGCTGTGGCAGTCCTCCTATGCAGAACTTTATTTCCCCGAAGTGTTGTGGCCCGACTTCACGGAGGCCGACTTCGACCGCGCGACGGAGCTTTTCGCTCAACGCGACCGGCGTTTCGGATTAGTCCAAGAGAATTAGGAACAAAAGAGTTACAAAAATAGATGAATCGTTTACGGAAGATATGCCTGACAATCGCAGCTTCGCTGTTTTGTGTCAACGGCATATTCGCACAAGTGGAGAAGACCCCGGCGGATACCACTGCCGTCAATGTGACGACCGCCCCGCAAAGCGCTGCGGCCGATGACGCAGAGCAGACGCTGCCGCCCTTCGACGAGAACGCTCCCATTATGAAGGGGACGCCCAAACGTTATTTCATCCGCAAGATCAATCTGCGCGGCATCGAATTCCTCAACAAAACCGTCGTACAGGCCTCTACGGGACTTGTGCCGGGCGATTCCATCTATCTGCCGAGCAACAACATCTCGGACGTGATCGCCAAGCTGTGGAACCAGCGACTGTTCGCCGATGTCAAGGTCGGCGCCACGATCGACGGCGACAGCGTGGATATGGAGATCTCGGTGCGCGAACGGCCGCGCGTCTACCGCTGGCTCTTCGAGGGCGAAGGGGTCGGCAAGGGGCGTCAGAAGGATATTATCGAGAAGCTGCAACTCAAGACGGGCGGAGAGTTGTCGGACTACGTGATCGACAAGAACACGAAGCTCATCAAGAAATATTTCGCCGAAAAAGCCTTCCGCAATGCGGAGGTGAACGTGCGCATCGAGAACGATCCGGTCATCCAGAACGCCGTGAACGTCACCTTCGTGATCGACCGCAAACGCAAGGTCAAGATCGGCAAGATCAATTTCCACGGCAACGAACAGTTCAAGGACAAGCGTCTGCGCCGTACCTTCAAGAAGACCCATCAGAAGAGCATCAACTTCTTCAAGTCGTCGAAACTCAAAGAGGGCGACTACGATACCGACAAGGAGAACCTGATCGACTTCTACAACTCGAAGGGTTACCGTAACTTCACGATTCTGAGCGACTCGATCTACCCGATCAACGACCACCGTCTGGGCATCGACCTCTCGGTATCGGAAGGCAACAAATACTATATCCGCGGCATCAAATGGATCGGAAACTCGGTCTACCCGACCGACCAGCTGCAACGCATGTTCGGCGTCAAAGCGGGCGACACTTACGATAAGAAAACCATCAACAAGCGGCTGGGCTACGGCAAGGAGGACAACCCCGAGGATATGTCGATCAAGTCGCTCTACCAGAACAACGGCTACCTGATGTCGCAGATCGAACCGGCCGAAATCATCATCGGCGCCGACTCGATCGATATGGAGATGAAAATTTTCGAGGGCAAGCAGTTCTCGATCAACAATGTGGGTATTTCGGGCAACCTGCGCGTCAACGACGAGGTGATCCGCCGCGAGCTTTACACCCTGCCGGGCGAATTGTACAACCGTGCGCTGCTGATGCAGACCATCCGTCAGCTGGCAGGCATGGGGCACTTCGATCAGGAAAAGATCATGCCCGACATCAAACCCGTATCGAACGAGCTGGTGGACATCAACTGGCCGCTCGAAGAGCAGGCCAGCGACCAGTTCAACGTCGCCGGCGGCTGGGGCTCTGGAACCTTCGTCGGTTCGGTCGGCATCACGCTCAACAACCTCTCGATCCGTAACTTCTTCAAGAAGGGATCGTGGCGTCCCTATCCGATGGGACAGAACCAGAAGTTCTCGATCTCGGCACAGACCAACGGAACTTATTACAAGGCGCTGGCCATGAGTTTCACCGATCCGTGGCTGGGCGGCCGCAAGCCCAACTCGTTCACGCTGTCGGTGCACCTCTCGGAGCAGAACAACGCCTACTATTTCTGGCAGACCTCCACGCAGCACTTCCGCACGACGGGCGTCGCCGCCGGTCTGGGCAAACGTCTGCGGTGGCCCGATCCCAACTTCTCGTTCTACGCCGAAGCCTCCTACGAGCGCTACGCGCTGAAAAACTGGAACTACTTCGTGATGAAGAACGGCGCGGCCAATACACTGGCACTGAAATTGGTCCTTTCGCGCAGCACGGTCAGCCAGCCGATCTATCCGCGCAGCGGTTCGGAGTTTACCGTCTCCGTACAGCTCACTCCGCCCTACTCGCTGTGGGACGGTAAGGATTACGCCGACGCAAACCTGCCCGACGAGGAGCGTTACCACTGGATCGAGTACCACAAATGGCAGTTGAAGAGCAAGTGGTACTTCCCGCTCACCAACAACCAGAACCTCGTGCTGATGGCCGCCGCTGAGATGGGCTATCTGGGTCATTACAATAAAAACAAGGTATCGCCTTTCGAGCGGTTCGAGGTCGGCGGCGACGGTATGTCGGGATATAATATGTACGGTATCGACATCATCGCCATGCGCGGTTACGAGGATGGTGCGCTCGACCCGTCGAGCAACTACTCGGTGGCCTACAACAAATACACGATGGAGCTGCGTTACCCCGTGATTCTGAAACCTTCGTCGCAGATCTACGTGCTGGGCTTCCTCGAAGGCGGTAACGCATTCGACTCGTGGAAGCAGTTCTCGCCCTTCAAGATCAAGCGCGCAGCCGGTTTCGGCGTTCGCCTCTATCTGCCGGTAGTGGGTATGCTGGGTATCGACTGGGGATACGGCTTCGACGCACCCGCCAACCAGACCGGCAAGAGCGGCAGCCAGATCCACTTCATGATGGGACAACAATTCTAAGCGGTGTGGCAATAAATTTGAAAGAATTTTGTTATATTTGTATAACAATGCTTAAAACGTGAAAAGAATGAAGCGTCTGTTTTTAACCGTCGTACTGGTTGCAGCCGGATGGTGCGCCTACGCACAGAATTACATGATCGTCAACAGCGAGAAGATCTTCAAATCGATCGAAGCCTACAATACCGCCCTCAAGGATCTCGACAAGATGGCCGAGGAGTATCAGAAACAGGTGGACGACAAATTTGCCGAGATCGAAACGCTCTACAACAACTATCAGCAGCAGAAAGCCTCGCTGTCGGCCGCTACGCGGCAGGTGCTCGAGGATACGATCCTGAGCAAAGAGAAGGACGCCACGGCATTGCAGGAGTCGCTTTTCGGCAAGGACGGGACGCTGATGAAGAAACGTCTGGAGCTGATCCAGCCGATTCAAAAGAAGGTATTCGACGCCATCAACGCCTACGCCGCGGGGCACGGCTACGATCTGGTGCTCGACTCGGCTTCGAATCCCACGCTGCTGTACAACGCCCCGAAGCTCGATCAGACGGAAGGGGTGATCAAGAGTCTGAAATAACATCAAAAAATCAATCACATTAACTCTCATGAAAAAAATCTTTAAAATCGTTCTGATGGTCGCCGTCGTTGCGGGTTCGACCTCGGTCTTTGCTCAGAAACTCGGCCGGATCAACATGCAGGAGCTGGTTTTCGCAATGCCGGAGACCACCGAAATGCAGAAAAACCTCGAAGCCTACCAGAAGGAGCTGCAGGATCAACTCGAAACCATCGGCGTGGAATTCAACAATAAACTCAACGAATACACCAAGCAGGTCAGCGACAAGACGTCGACCATGTCCGACTCGGTACGTCAGCTCAAAGAGAAAGAGCTGAACGACCTGAAGAACCGCTACGACGAGTTCGTACAGGTTTCGCAGCAGGATATGCAGAAGAAGCAGGGCGAACTGCTCGAGCCGATCGTCATCAAGGCACAGGACGCCGTGAAGGAGGTATCGAAAGCGGGCGGCTATACCGTCGTATACGACACCTCGGTCAATGCCGTGGCTTATTTCGACGAGGCTGTGGTTACGGATATCCTGCCGGCCGTGAAAGCGAAGCTGGGTATCAAGGATGCACCCGCGGCAGCTCCCGCTGCTCCGGCTGCAAAATAAGAGACCCTACATCGAATAAAAAGTCCGCTCGATCGAGCGGACTTTTTAGTTGCAGATCGTTTCCGGTTATCTTCAGGCCGTCGGTTCTTTTCCGCCGTCATTCTCGACGGGCGCTTCGGCAGGCGCTGCTCCGACGAACGCCAGCAATGCCGCGGCCGACACCTCCGGCTCCTCCAGAAATCCCATATGGCCCGACTCGGCGAGCCACACCACCTGCGCCTGCGGATGGGCGGCGGCCAGTTGCTCGGCGGCGGCGACAGGAATGTATTCATCCTTGCAGCCGAAGACGAAGAGCTGCCGCACCGACGAACGACGCAGCATCTCGTTGCGGTCGGGACGTGCGATCATGCCGTTGAGAAGGGCCACGATGCCGTCGTCTTCCGTAAGATACACCTGTTCGGTCAGATCGGCAATGGCATCGGCCATCCGCCGCCGGTTGTCGGCGGCGAATCCGGCACCCGGCGCCACGCGGGCGAGCTGCTCCTTCTTGCCGGCCCGAATGAGGACGATCTCGCGGCGGCGATTCTCCTTCTTCTCCTCCGTATCGGCATTCGGCGTCGACGAGAAAAGCACCAGCCCGTCGAGCATCTGTGCATGGCGTTCGCAGAAAGCCAGCGCCACGTAACCGCCCATCGAATGGCCCACGAGCGTACAACGCGCGATGCCGAGCTGCTGCAACGCATCGTAAACGACGTCGGCCAGATACTCCATCGTATGACAATCGCCCTTGATCTCCGAAATGCCGTGCCCCGGCAGGTCGAGCGTCACGACCCGCACCCGCTTATACAACAAAGGGACGAAATCGTCCCACACGAACATCGACTCCAGATAGCCGTGCAGCAATACGACACAGCGTTCGCCCTGCTGCGAATCGCAAATGTGCAGGGCGGTCTGCCCTGCCATGATAAACTTTTCGATCATAGATACTTAGAAAATAACATTACCTCGCTGACCGTCCTGCTTTCGCATACCGGTCGGCGACGCATCTGCATCGACACGCGAACGGTTACTCCTCCCCGTCGTCGTAGTAATCGAGCACGGACTCCTGCTCGGCCTTGTAGCCGTATGAAGCGTCCTGCTCTTCGTCGTCGAACTGCGTATAGAGCGAATGCCGCTCCTTGCCGCTTTTTCGGTTGGGAGCGAGTTTCGTCGCCCGCTTGAAAACCTCTTCCGCGTCGGCCGCGCCGTTACGGCGGAAGTTCTTGACAGCTTTCATTGCCGGTGTAAATCGAATAAATGGTTAAACGTAAATTCGTTTTTCGCTTTCGCAAAGTAAGATATTTTTTTCAAATAGCGTGCAGTTCCCGTAAGAAATTTGCCGGATCGGCGATTTATTCGTAATTTTGAAGGGTAAATAGGGTTATGAAAATCTACGACTATATCCTCTGTTCCGGGTCGGGAAACCGGTTTCTGATGTTCGACACACTGCGGTCGGACCTTTCCGGCCTGAATATTGCCGCTTTCTCCGCAGGAGAATTGCACAGGTTCCGTGTCGACGGTCTGCTGCTGCTCACGCGCGATGCGCAGGGCCGTTTCGGAATGCGGATGTTCAATACCGACGGCTCGGAGGCGGAGATGTGCGGCAACGGCATCCGCTGCGTCGCACGGCTGGCGCGGGAACGTTACCCCGAAGCGACGGGCGAACGGTTCGTCGTTACCTCCGGAGGCCGCGAATACCGCATCACGTGCGAGGAGCCGATCTTCGGCGTGCTGCCCACCTTCGGCGTAGAGATTCCGCTGTCACTGCACAGCGACGACTTCGCCCCGTCGCTCGCGGCAGAGGGGTTCGTCGGACGGACGATTCCGCGCATGGAGTGCGAATTGCCGTTCACCTTCCTCTCGCCGGGAAATCCCCACATCGTCGCCCCCGCCGCGGCGCGCAGCGAGTGGCTCTTCGGCAGCGACGGACGACTCGACACCGGACGATTATCGGCATTGGGCGAGCGGGCGAATCGGCTGCGCGAGGTATTCCCCAAGGGGATCAACGTCAGCCTCTTCTGCCGGCTGGACGAAGGACGCATCTTCGTGGCCACCTACGAGCGGGGCGTAGGCATCACCTCCTCGTGCGGTACGGCGATGACCTCGTGCGCCACGGCCGCCGCGCTGCACGGACTATGCGGCTTCGACAAGACCGTCGAGGTCTGGAACCGCGGCGGACGCGTGCGCTGCCTGCCGCGCCGAACGCAGCAGGGACTCGTCACCCGACTGACGGGAAACGCCGCCTTCGAAAAGGCGGGAACGCTCAGGCTCGATGAAAAGGGACGCATCGCCGCAGACGAAACATCGCCGCTCGATTCGCCCCGCGACCGGCAGCGTCTGGCCGAAGAGACCCTGCGGGAACTACATGAATATTACGGTTTAACAATAGCTGATACCCATGATTAAAGAGATTGCGAACCACCGTTCGATCCGTAAATACAAATCCACTCCGATCGATGACGAGGTACTGTCCGACATCCTGCATTCGGCCGCCCGCGCTTCGACCTGCGGCAATATGCAGCTGTACAGTCTCGTCGTAACGCGCGACGCCCGCGTGCGGGCCGAGCTGGCGCCGTGCCATTTCAACCAGCCGATGGTGACCGAAGCCCCTTGCGTAGTGACTGTCTGCGCCGACATCCACCGCTTCTCGAAGTGGTGCGAACAGCGCGACGCCGAGCCGGCGTACGACAATTTCGAATGGTTTCTCAACGCCGCGACCGACGCGCTGCTGGCAGCCGAGAATCTGGCGCTGGCCGCCGAAGCGCACGGACTGGGCATCTGCTTTCTCGGTACGACGCTCTACACGGCGCGCGACATCTGTCACATCCTGCAACTGCCCCACGGGGTGATTCCCCTGACGACGGTGGTCATCGGCTGTCCCGTCGAGCAGCCGCCCCTGACCGACCGGCTGCCGCTCGACGCGGTGGTGCACTACGACCGCTACAAGGATTACACCGACGCCGAAATCGACGAGTTGTGGGCCGAAAAGGAGGCTTCGGCCGAGACGGAAGCGCTGCTGGCGGAGAACGGCCTGCCCAATCTGGCACAGATTTTCACACGCAACCGCTATCGCCGCGAGGACAATGTCGCCGTCTCGCGCACCTATTTCGAACTGCTCAAGGAGCAGGGTTTCTTCAACCAGTAACCTCCCGATGCGCCGTCTGTATCCTATCGCCGCCGTCGTGCTGTGCATCTTCTGCACGGCGTGCAGTGTTGTGCGCAAGCTGCCCGAGGGAAGCTATCTGGTACAGAAGGTCACGATCGAGGACGACCGGAGCGTTCCCAAAAAGGAGCGTATCACGGCTTCGGAACTCGACCGTTACGTATGGCAAACCCCCAACAAACACTTTCTGGGGACGAATTTCTACGTCTGGGTCTACAACCAGTCTAACCCCGATAAAGACAACTGGTGGAACCGTTTCAAACGCAAGATCGGCGAAAAGCCGGTCGTCTACGATCCGGCGCTCGCCCTCAAATCGGCCGAGAACCTCAAAGCCTACATGGAGTCGCACGGGTTCTTCTCGTCGCGCGTCGTTTTCCATGTCGATACCACCTCGCGGCGCAAACGGGCTGTCATCACCTACCGCACCGAGCAGGGACCTCCCTCACGCTACGGGAAGATCGACTATGAATTCAACGACAAATTCATCGAGAAGATCATTCTGCAGGATACCGCCGGCACGCTCATCCGGCCGGGCGAGATCTTCAGCAGCGCCACGCTCGACGCCGAGCGCGAACGCATCACCCGTTACCTGCGCGATCGGGGATATTACAATTTCTCGGTCAACAACATCTCCTACCGCTATCCCTACGACACGGTCGGCAGCCGCATCGGCAACCTGACGATGATCGTCAAGCAATACCTCACAGGCTACAACGACCGCGGAGAACCGGTCATGGAGAACAACAAGGTCTATCGTATCCGCGAAATCAATATGCTGCCGGGCTACGATCCGACGGTCAGCTTTACGGATCGGGAGATTCGCTACGACACGGTCGCCTATCGCGGATTGAACGTCGTCTACGACGGGAAACACAACGTCCGGCCCAAAGTACTGCGGCAGGCGATCCCGCTCTACCCCAATTACCTCTACAACGCGGAGCAGATCAACCGTACCTACAACAACATCATGTCGCTGGGCTATTTCAAGAGCACGCGCATCACCTTCGACGAACTGCCGATGCCCGACAGCACGAATCTCGTCTCCTACATCGGCAATGCCGACGACTCGCTGGCCACGCAATATACGCAAGAGGGGTATCTGCGCTGCAACATTCTCGGCACACCGCAGCTCAAACAGAGCTACAAGATCGATCTGGAGGGTACGACGACCACAAGTTTCTACGGATTGAAAGCCTCCGTCGGCTATCAGAATCGGAACTTCTTCCGGGGAATGGAGTCGTTCGACATCGCCTTCAGCATCGGTCACGAGTTCATGAAGTCGCGCGACAGCGGCAAACGCAACGCCAAAGAGTTCGGCGTCACGACGGGACTGGTATTCCCGCGTTTCCTGCTGCCCTTCTTCTCGAGCCGATACCGGCCGTCGCTCGTCACGCCGCGTACGCGGCTTGAACTGTCGTTCAACTATCAGGATCGCCCCTACTACCGCCGCACGCTGACCAGTATGACCTGGACCTACTCGTGGAGCAACGAGAAATATTCGTCGTTCGCCGTGCGTCCCGTCGATCTGAATCTGGTCGATATGAGCTACATCAATCAGGACTTCTTCGATAAATTGCAGAACCTCTACCTGCGCAACAGCTACACCTCGCAGCTCGTGGCCGGAATCTCGGGAAGCTACACCTACAACAACCAGCTGAAGAATCCGGGCCGCAACGCCACACTCCTGCGGTTCAACTGGGAGACGGCCGGCAACCTGATCGGTGGACTGGAGCACCTCTTTTCGTCACCGTCCCAAAAGGGCTACTACGAAATTTTCGGCATCCAGTACTCCCAATATTTCCGCGTCGATCTGAGCGCCAGCCGCAAAATCATGCTGGGCGAAAAAACGGCCGTCGCCGGGCGGCTCTACGCCGGCTGCGGACTTGCCTACGGCAATTCGACCTCGATCCCTTTCGACCGCCTCTTCTATTGCGGCGGTAGCAACGGTATGCGCGGCTGGATCCCCCGTATGCTCGGCCCGGGATCGGTGCCCGTCGACCCGGACAAGGTGACCTATCCGGTGCAGCTGGGCGATATGAAACTCGAAGCAAACCTCGAATTCCGCTTCCCGATCTGGGGAATCTTCCACGGCGCCACCTTCTTCGACGTGGGAAATATCTGGTTCATGGGAAACAAGACATCGGAGTACTCTCCCGATGCAGTTTTCCATTTCCGCGATTTCTACAAGCAGCTGGGATTCAATACGGGTCTCGGTATCCGGCTCGATATCAAGTTCGCCGTGCTGCGTCTGGACTGGGGTATTCAACTGCACAATCCCAACAATCCGGCCGGCAAACGGTGGATTCACGACTTCAAGTGGCGCAACACGGCGCTCAACTTCGGCGTAGGCTATCCGTTCTGAGTTCTATCCGCCTCAGCCCCGACGACCCGTTCGAATCCGTCCGTAAAACACAGGATCCCTTCCGCCGAATCGGTGGAAGGGATCCTGTGTCAAGCCATAATCGACCGACAGAATCTTGTCGTCCGACGATTCGGACTATTTATTGTAGCGCGGCGCGATGCAGTAGGTCATCACGGCACTTAGGATATACAATCCTGCCATGAGCCAGACGATACCGGCGTAGCCGATCGCATTGCGAAACAGCGTAACGAGCAGCGGACCGACGAAAGCCGCCAGTCCGGCACCCAGATTCAGCACCGACACGGCGGCTCCCTTATTCTTGTCGACCAACGAAGGCACCAACGCGCTCAGCGGCACGTAACCGGCCAGCATGATGCACCACAAAGCTCCGCAGGCGAGGATGAACCAGAAATTATTGCAGATCACCGGTGCATAGAAGAATAACAGCACACTCACCGCGCAGCCTACGCCGCCGAACCAGACGATCGTCCGCCCCCAGCCGATGTGGTCACCGACGATACCGAACACCAGATTGAAGAGGATGTTGAACAGGAAGATCGATCCCCAGATCGACGCCCACTGAGTATCTCCGATCCCGTAATCCTTCAGATAGAGGGGCATAAAGACGACAAACGCGAATTGCGACGTGGTGTTGATGACACGCACGATTCCTCCGACAAGCACCTTGGGTTCGCGTTTCATGATGGCCAAACCGCTCAGCAGCTCCTTGAATTTCGACGTACCGGCATCCTGCGTCTTCGATCCGACAAAAAGATTCCGGTCGTCGCATTTGTTGATCCACAACGCCAGCAGCGCACCGATCGATGCGAACACGAGCGAGCTCCACAACGTCGGAACCACACCGATGCGTTCCATCGCATAGGCTCCGTAATAGGCACCCAACACGTTCAGGCCGCCCGTAAAGACGAACCAGAACCAACCCTGCGCCGAACTCAGGGAACTTTTATCGACCCGATAGGCGATCCACACGATAAAGGTATAGGCAAACAGCGGATATCCCAGTCCCTTGATCGCATAGGTGATGAGCAGTACCGGATAATTCAGCCCCGTCATACCGATACCTGCGAACCCCGCCATGCCGACAAGATAGACGACATAGCCGAGCAGCATCGTTCGCCGCACACCGATGGTTTCGGCGATCACCCCCGAGAACCATGCCGACAGAGCGACTGAAATCCCGTAAACGGTGAACAATACTTCATGGTCGAGTCCCTGCGATGCAATGTATTTGCTGAGCCACGTCTGTTCGATGCCGTCGCCCATCATAAAAATAAGCACTCCGATAAAGCCCCATGCCAGCGACTTGGGAAATCCGGTTCTGTCGGAAAAGGTTGTCATTGAAAAGTTCGGTTAGTTTGTTTTCATTTGGTTTCGTATTCAAAGTTAAATAAAATCTCTGGAAAAGACGAATAAAAAGGGACAAATGTCTTCGTAATGCCTGTCA
>URRP01000011.1 GCA_900550375.1 uncultured Alistipes sp.
TTAAGCGAAACTAACTACTGGTTATCAATCAATTATCAAACAAAAAAAGTTTGCCAACCGGACGCTCCCTTTTTTTTATTCCTCTTCTCAGAGACTCCGCACCACGGCGCAGAGCAGGTCCCAGAACTTCTGTACGGTAGCGATCTCCAACCGCTCGTCGGGCGAATGCACGCCGCGCAGCGTCGGACCGAACGACACCATGTCCAACTCGGGATATTTCTCCAGAAACAGTCCGCACTCCAGTCCGGCATGAATGGCCCGCACCTTGGGTTTCGCAGCGAAGAGCTTCTCGTAGCACTGTTCGGTAACGCGCAGCAGATGCGAATCGGGATCGGGCGTCCAGCCGGGATAGCCGTCCGAATGAGCGACTTCGGCGCCAGCCAGCCGCAGCACCGCCTCGACAGTCTGTGCCGCATACCGCTTGGCGCTCTCCACCGACGAACGCTGCGAGGTGGTGACGACGATTCCGTCGGTGCCGAACTTCACCGACGCCAAATTCGACGAGGTTTCGACCAGCCCCTCGACCGCGTGCGACATCGCCAGCACACCGTTCGGCAGACCGACGAGCGCTCCGACGAGCGACTGCATCGTCACGGGATCGAGCACCCACTCGACGCCCTCTATCTTGCCCAGCGTCATCTGCAAGTTGGGTTCGGTATACTTGAACTCCTCGACGATCTCCACCGCAAACACCCGGCAGCGTTCGCACACGTCGCCGGCCGACTCGGCGGGCACACCGAAGATGGCGAACGCCTCGCGCGGAATGGCATTGCGCAGGTTGCCGCCGTCGAAGCGATTCAGCACCAACCCGTAAGGCAGCAGTTCGTAAAGCAGCCGCGCTACCAGTTTATTGGAGTTGGCCCGTCCTTTATCGATATCGTCGCCCGAATGTCCGCCCAGCAGGTTTTTCACGTCGACGCGGAAATATTCGAACTCGTCGGGCGCCGGCGTCACCATCGGACGGAACGTCGCCACGGTATCCACGCCGCCGGCACAGCCGATGAAAAGCTCTCCTTCGTCCTCCGAATCGAGGTTGATGAGGTACTTTCCCGTCAGCATCCCCTCACCCAGACCGAACGCTCCCGTCAGACCGGTCTCCTCGTCCACCGTAAAGAGCGCTTCGAGCGCCGGATGTTCGACGGTCGCAGAGGCCAGTACGGCAAGGGCCGCAGCCATACCGATTCCGTCGTCGGCACCGAGCGTCATCCCCTCGGCACGCACCCACCCGTCGTCGATACGGGTACGGATCGCGTCGTTCTCAAAATCGAACGCCGCATCGGAATTCTTCTCGCATACCATATCCATATGCGACTGAAGAATCACGGTCGGATGCCCCTCGTAACCGGCCGTCGCCGGCTTACGGATCACGACGTTGCCGGTCGCATCGCACTTGTACTCCAAGTTATGCTCCTTCGCCCAGCCGACCAAGTAGTCGCGTATCTTCTCTTCCTTCTTCGAGGGACGCGGCACGCGCGTAATCGCCTCGAACTCGCTCCACACCTCCTGAGGCGCGAGTTTTGTCAAATCTGCCATTATTATTTCGTTTTGAATCTTTACAAAAATACAAAACTATCCGCATTACACCGCCCGATTCCGAATTTTTTTCTACATTTGTCGGAATCCTGCACTACTATGGAGATGCTTTTCAGAATCGGACACGGATACGACGTACATGCACTTGCCGAAGGACTTCCCCTCGTGCTGGGCGGCGTCGAGATCGAACACACCAAAGGCTGCATCGCCCACTCGGACGGCGACGTGGCGATCCACGCCCTCTGCGACGCGCTGCTGGGCGCTGCCGCACTGGGCGACATCGGGCTGCATTTCCCCGATACTTCGGCGGAATATAAGGGAATCGACTCGAAACGGCTGCTGCACCGCGTCACGGAGCTGCTGGCCGAAAAGGGCTACCGTATCGGTAACGTCGACTGCACGATCCGAATGCAGCGTCCCAAACTGCGCCCCCACATCGATCGGATGCGAGAAACGCTGGCCGAGATCATGGGAGTCGGCGTCGACTGCGTCTCGGTGAAGGCTACTACGACCGAACGACTCGGATTCGAAGGGCGCGAAGAGGGTGTCTCTGTCTCGGCCGTAGCATTGATCTACAAGGGGGAATAACGCTTTTTCAGCGTGATTCTCAACCTTCTGTCAACCGCCGACAGAAGCGTATTACGTCCCGATCCGATCAGATAGGTACATACGAATCGCATTGCATCGACCGTTTCCACATACATAAATCATTGATTATCAGGCACAATAGCATATTTTAATAAAATTTCTGAAAAATTTATTAAAATATTTTACCAACTTAGCAAACTTTGCACTATCTTTGCATCGGTTAAGGTTAGAAAACAGATCCGCCGAAGAGGCGACTCGGATGCGGATCGCAAATCAGGTTAAGTATGGTACGAATGATCAAAAACACCGTGGTTGCCTCGCGGACGCTGAAGAGCAACCTCACCAACAAGCTGTTGGACATGATGACCTCCGACTGGTTCCTCAAGGTTCTGGAATCGAACAAGTCGAACATCAATTAGGAAAGAGATCACGAAAGAGCGATCTCTTTCTTTTTTTAAGACCCCTCCACCGCGGATCGTCAGACCTCCGCATACGATAAACACGAACTCCGGTCCAACAGATGGGCCGGAGTTTTCCGTAATAACAGTTCAGATCGTCGCTATTTCTGCAACGGGTTATCGGCAGGCCGCACCGAATCGGATTGAGGCTGTTCTCCGCTGCGGATCGAATCGGTCAGCGGCCGCGCCTGAAACTCGCGAACCGGCACGCCGTACATCAAACGGATCGGACGCTGGATTTTTACGCTGTCCGCACCCTCGTCCGCACGCTTCGCAGTTTCCTTCACGCCCGAGCAAGCGGCTCCGAAACCCAACAGGGCGAGCAGGGCAGTTATGATTCTGGCATTCATATCCTTAGTTCTGGTCGATTCGATTCCGGTCGATTTTGCAGACAAATATACGCATAATTTCGCCTTTTTTCGTGAATCGGTTCAAAAAAAAGCCAAAAAGTTTTGATATTCAATTGTTTTTCTCTTACTTTGCAGGACAAATCTATTATTTTATTTCTATGAAAGGCAAAGTTAAATGGTTCGATGGCAAGAAAGGCTACGGATTCATTACTGGCGAAGACGGTAAAGAAGTGTTCGTTCACTACTCGGGTATCGCCAAAGACGGTTTCAGAGCTCTCAACGAGAAGCAGGAGGTTGAGTACGAACTCGGCGAGGGCAGCAAGGGTATTCAGGCGATCGATGTGAAAGTAGTTGAGTAACAATCATATATTTTCACCTATTGGTGGACGGTCCGCATCGTGCGGACCGTCTTTCTATTTTTAAGGGTGCGCACAAGCGGTCTCAGGTTTTGCACGACGAAAACGCCGGTGATGCGCAGAGGTTTCACGCATCAGATCGGATTTTTACAACGGATTGTTTCGTATTTATTAAAATATTTTGTAATTTTGGGCGCGAAAAAGATACATTCGGAACATCTGAACAATCATAACTTTAAAACACTATGAAAGAGGCTATTGCAATTCTTACAGGTGGCGGTCCCGCACCGGGCATGAATACGGTGGTGGGCAGCGTCGCCAAAACGTTCCTTGCCAAAGGGTACCGCGTGATCGGTCTGCACTACGGTTATTCGGGGCTTTTCAACCCCGCTCCCCGTCATGAAGACCTGACCTTCACGATGGCCGACTACATCTTCAATCAGGGTGGTTCCTACCTGACGATGAGCCGTTTTAAACCGACCGACAAGGATTTCGAGGAGAATTTCAACCTCAATTTCTTCACCGAGAACAACGTCAAGCTGCTCGTGACCGTCGGCGGCGACGATACGGCATCGACCGCAAACCGCATTGCCAAGTTCCTTGAGGAGAAGCACTACCCCATCGCGAACATCCACGTACCGAAGACCATCGACAACGACCTGCCGCTGCCCGACGGAACGCCGACGTTCGGCTACCAGTCGGCCAAGGAGGGCGGAACGGTCATCGGCCGTGCCGTTTACAACGACGCACGCACGTCGGCCAACTGGTTCGTCGTTGCCGCCATGGGCCGTTCGGCGGGTCACCTCGCCTTCGGCATCGGCTCGGCTTGCCACTACCCGATGATCGTCATCCCCGAAATGTTCAACAAAACGGAGATCACGGTGGAGAAGATCGTCAATATGGTCGTTTCGTCGATCATCAAGCGCAAGATCATGGGTCTCGACTACGGTGCGGCCATGATCTCGGAGGGAGTGTTCCACGCCCTGAGCAACGAGGAGATCAAGAAGTCGGGCATCCACTTCTCCTATGACGAGCACGGACATCCCGAGCTGGGGAAGGTATCTAAGGCCCATATTTTCAACGAGATGCTTGAGAATAAGCTCAAAGAACTGGACATCAAGGTCAAGTCGCGTCCCGTCGAAATCGGATACGAGGTTCGCTGCCAGACCCCGATCGCTTACGATCTGGTTTACTGCTCGGAGCTGGGTATGGGTGTCTACAAGCTCTTCTCGGAGGGCAAGACGGGCTGCATGGTCTACATCAGTCAGGACGGCTTCGTATCGCCGCTCTACCTCAAGGACCTGCAGGATCCCACCACGGGCAAGATTCCACCCCGTCTGGTGAACATCAACTCGGACAAAATCCAGCAGGTGATCAACAACCTGATGAACTACATTACGCCCGCCGATTACGAGGCTGCCAAGGAATATGTGGCAAATCCCGAGGCATTCGATCTCAAGAAAATTCTGAACTGGTAGTTACGCTGCCGAACCCGAAAAACCGCTGCGGCAGCGGTTTTTTCAACTTCCTACCGAAAACCGAACCATGAACGCCGAACAAAGAGCCGAACGGAAGCAAGTTCTTGCATGGTTACGCGAATGTATCGCCCGCTACCGCAAGGAGGTCGCCCTCTACGAAAAGGCCGTCGCACGCCGCCCCAACACCTACCTGCCCAAACTCGCAGAGGCGCAGCACGAACTGGGAAAGTTCTACTGGTGGCGGCACACGCCGGCCTCTTACCGCATGGCGCTGAAACTCTTCATGCTGGCACTCCGAAACTACGACCGGTATCGGGGACGGCGTAATCTGACGCTGGGACGACTCTATCTGCTGGACGATCTGGCGAAGTTGAGCGTGCGTCTCGACGGCCGCAGTGCCGAGCAGGTACTGCTCAACCTGCTGTCGATCTACGAGGCGATGGCCGCCGCAGATCCGCTCATCCACAACACAGACGTAGCAGAGATGCTTTGGCGGCTGGGGAACCTCTATGCCGACGAACAACGTTTCGATGAGGCCGAACGCATGTACCTGCGTGCACTGGACAAACACGCCGAGTTCGATGGGGAAGACCCGCACCGCTATCGTCCCGCAACGGCGCAGTGCCGGCGGTCGCTGGGCCGGCTCTACGAAGATATGCACGACGAAGCCCGTGCCGAAGAGTCCTACCTCGCGTCGGCCGCCATGCTGCGCGAGTTGTGCGAAGATCCCTTCGAACGGTGCAACCATCTCCATTCGCTGATCCGCACCCTCGCGCTGCTGGCCGACTTCTGCGAGCGGCGAGGTACCCTCGGCGAAGCAGCCCGATACCGCACCGAGGTGGCGGCGCTGAAAGCCGAATGCGAAGCGTGACGCGGAGCGAACGCAACGACGCCCCGCATCCGTGATGGATGCGGGGCGTCGCGTTTTTGCGAAATCAGCCCTTACCCTGCGATCACGCGCAGTTTTTTGCCCGTGAGCTTCTGGATATCGGCCAGCATGGGACGTTCGTCCGAAGCGCAAAAGGTCAGTGCCATCCCCGAATGTCCCGCACGCCCCGTACGGCCGATGCGGTGTACGTAAGTCTCGGCTACATCCGGCAAATCGTAGTTGATGACCAGCTCCAACTGGTCGATGTCGATGCCGCGTGCGGCGATATCGGTCGCCACGATCACGCGCGTCTTTCCCGCCTTGAAATTCGACAGGGCACGCTGACGTGCCGACTGCGACTTGTCACCATGGATCGCGTCACAGCCGATACCGGCCTTCGACACGATACGAGCGATACGGTCGGCGCCGTGTTTCGTTCGTGAAAAGACCAGCACCGAACGGCCGCCGTACTCCTGCAGCGCCGAAATCAGCGCCTGTTTCTTCTCGGGCTTCTCCACATAGCAGAGCCGCTGCTCGATGGTGTCGACCACCGACGCCACCGGTTCGACGGCCACACGCACGGGATCGCTCAGCAGATCGGCGGCCAGCCGCTCGATCGTCTTGGGCATCGTCGCAGAAAAGAGCAATGTCTGGCGCTGCTTCGGCAGCAGCGGCAGCAGACGCCGGATATCGTGGACAAATCCCATATCGAGCATCCGGTCAGCCTCGTCGAGCACGAAAAGCTCGATCTGCCGGAGCGATATATATCCCTGCCCGATCAGGTCGAGCAGACGGCCCGGCGTGGCGGTCAGCACATCGACGCCCCGTTTGAGCTGGTCGGTCTGCGGGCGCTGGTTCACGCCGCCGAAAACGACGCAGGTACGCAGGGAAGTGTATTTGGCATAGTCGCGCAGCGACTCGTCGATCTGCAACGCCAGCTCACGCGTAGGCGTAAGAATCAGCGCCCGGATCGGCCGTTCGCGGCCGTCGAGCGGCCGACGCATCAGATGCGCCAGAATAGGCAGCGCGAAAGCCGCCGTCTTTCCCGTACCGGTCTGAGCCGTACCGAGAATATCTCGGTTCTCCAGCGCAGCCGGAATCGCCTGCATCTGAATGGGCGTGGGTTGTTCGTATTCCTTATCCCGCAATGCGCGCAACAGCGCATTCGGAAGATTCAATTCCTGAAAAGTCATCTATTCATCTGTGAGTTCGACGTAAAGATCGTTTTAATACTAATTGTAAGTCGTGTGAATATGGAATCTCGCCGAACTCATATTACGGCATCCTGCGGACGCCGGATTTCATATTGACATTTCCTGTAAGCTCCCGTTCCCAGCGGGAATCTTCTTCTACGGACATTTCCTGCATCCGGCAAAACAGCGATCGCCGCGCAGATCGGAACGTCCAAACAAACACCTCCGCCCTTCGATTCAGGCGGTCGGGTCTGACAAATTCGTAATAAAAAAACGGGGAGAAGAGCGGCCCCGAAGGCCGGCGCGAAAGATTATTACAGGACAAAGATACGCATATTTCCCGAAAAAACAAAATTTGGACAAAATGTCCTATACCGGCTGCGGCCCGTAGGCTTTCAGAGCCAGCCGTTTCACCAGCAGCACGAAGCCGCCCGTGAGGATCAGATTGAGCACGATGGTCAACACCGAGACGATCAGCACCGGACCGCCGAGGTTATACCCCAGCGCGATGAAGATCACGCCGGCCCCCACTTCGCCGCGCGTGAACATTCCGATCGAAAGCGCCAGCCGTTCGCTCAGTTTGCGGTCGCGGTAGAAGAAGACGGGAAAGAGTTTTCCGAGATTCGACAACAGCGAGACGATGAGCACATGCACGGCGATCATCCCCCACGAGATCATGGGCTGAGAACCCGTCACCGAATGGTGGCCGGTCAGCGCTTCGGAGTGCTGCACGCCGATGAACAGCGGCATACTGATCCCGACCAGAAACATGAACAGGAACGAAACGAACGAAGAGGCGCGCGCTTCGGCAGGAGAATCTATATGACGATGGCGCATCACCATACCCAGCACGAAGGCAGGCAGAAGCACTTCGATATGAATACCGCCCGACTCGCCGAAAAACGATTTGGTGGCCACGTAAAGCCCCTGCGTAAGTACGAATACGATCACGGCATATCCCAGAATCGATTTCCAATCCTGACGCAGATCGTACTGCCCCAGCTTCTTCCACCCGGCGACCAGCAGCAGCGTCACGATCGCCACCACGACGAACATCTGCCACTGAAGACCGATCATCGCGATCTGGAGAGGAATCATCAACAGAATGGTATCCAGATCGTCGAAAATCGCCAGCACCTGAATCTTGCGGTACATCCAGCTCGATTTGAGATGCAGCGCCGCCAGCATCGTAAAGAGGATGCCCGCCGAGGTCGGAGCTGCGAAACGGCTCAACAGCAGATTCTCCTTCCACGCTTCGCCGTCGCCCCAATAGACGGACGGGAGCATGACGAACATATAGTAGAGCGTAATCAGAATCCACGGCATGGCCGCCGTGGCCATCGCAATCAGATAGTCTTTTGCATAGGAGCGCCATTCGCTCTTCTCGATCTCGAACTCCCGACCGACGTTAATCATGATAAATGCCAGACACACGTAAAGCAGCGTGTCGGAACACATCTTGAACGAAGCGTACCCGGGTCCCAGCAGCCCCGGCAAAAGTTGGGAGGCGACGAGCCCCAGCACGAGTAAAAGGGAAAAAGTAAGGACTTTTTTCATGAAATCAATCTGTCTGTTTCGAAACCTCCGACTTACCTCCGCATGAGTTGCCGAAAATGCAGGCGGAACTGTTTTCTTCCGAATCGGCTCCGCTCCTGCAAACGGGACGCTGAAGCGAATTCATCCGATCCTGCCGCAGCGCAGCCCGTCCGAGCCGAAATTTCCGCTGCAAAGATAATCAAAATCCCGCTATTTAAAGGTGTTTCGAGGTCTCCCGTCTCCGAAATCCGTACGATAACAGCAAAAAAGAGGCCGTACCGCCTCAGAAAAGTTCGCCTTGGCCGTCGCGCCACAGATTGATGCGCTCCGCCTTGCACCGGCGGGCGTATTCCCACGTATAGCGTGTCCCGCCTTTACCGCCGTCGAACCACGCCACGACGACGGCCGACCGTTCCACCATAAATGCATCGCGGCGCAGATAGCAGCGCGGATCATAGCGCGAAGCGATCGTCGCCACCTCGTCCGCCCGACTCAGGATCCGCGCATATCGGATGCGGTCCGCCTCCGAGAAACGCTCCGCCTGTCCGGGAAAAGGAACGGCGCAGCACAGTCGCAGCGCAGGCAGCTCTTCGCGCAGGGCGAGCACCGTCTCGGCCGCCGCGAGATCGAACCCCAAGGCCATACCGCTCCAGAACGCACGGAAGCCCCGCACATACAACTCCCCGACGACAGCGCGCAGCGCATCGTCGCACTCGCCGGCATACCGGCGATGCCCCGTAAAGGCCGCTGACAAATCTCTGGATATCTCCATCCGGCTCGTTCGCTTATACAGGAATGATGTTGCAAGATACGCTTTTGGTCTGAACTTTGCAATCGGAATGGGTGAATTTCAAATACATTTTGCCATTATGAAAGGTTCTTGTTTTTTCGCTATGCTGGGCGGTATGGTACTCGGCTCCGTCATTACCCTGCTGGCTACCCCGAAGTCGGGAGCCGAGGTGCGGGGACAGATCAAAGATCTCGTAAACCGTGAAGCCCAGAAGGTTCGCGACAAATACCACGAGGTCGAAGGTAAGGTCGAAGAGGCGGTGACCAAAAAGTAATTCGAGGCCATGTATTCCGACTCCACCGAACGGACCTTCGCCGGAGCGCTCGTATTCTTTCTCGTCATGGCTCTCTCGGCATACGTGCTGCTGGTTACGGCGCTCGTATTCTGGCTGGCCGAACTGCTCGGATCGCTGCCGCTGGCAGCGGCCCTGCTGGGCGGATTCACGCTGCTGATTGCCCTGCTCACCTATCAACTGGCCGTCCGCGACGCCATCGCACGGCTGCGCGAACGCTGGGAAGTCGTCTACGAGGTTATGCGAACCGTCCACGACGGATATCGGCGCGTGTCGGGATTCCTCCACCGACTCCTGTGGTAAGCGGTCGCACGCGGTGCGCCGCCGTTATGCAAACGAAAAAACCGGACTGCGTTGCGCAGTCCGGTTTTTTCATCGACAGGCCGTCGTTTAACAAAGCGTCTCCGACTCGATGGCCTTGAACAGCTCCACGTCGGCGGACGTCGAGGCCATGACGTAGGCATAAGCCTCCTCGATCTTCGAAGCAGCGAGCTTTCCGAAGATCTCCGCCGGCAGAATATACTCCTCGCAATCCTTGGACTGCAATGCCAGCAGGTGGGTGATGACCAGATAACCGGCCATCTCGACCAGACGGCGCGCATGGAACTCCTTGAACCCGCAAGTCTCCTTCTCGATCTGCTCGACACGGGCGACCGCCTCTTCGAACTTCGCACGCAGAGCGACGAGCCGCTCCACGAGCGGCCGCACGGCGTCGATATGCTCCGCCGCCTCGTAACGCACGATCTGCTCGAGATAGGTACCCTTCGTGACATGGTTGATCGCCGCCACGACCTGCAGCTGCGACGTACCTTCGTAGATGTTCATGATACGGGCGTCGCGGTAGAGACGTTCGCAGGCGTAATCCTTCATGAAGCCCGAACCGCCGTGAATCTGAATGGCGTCGTAGGCCATCTGATTGGCGTACTCCGACGAGAAGAGTTTCAGCAGCGGGGTGAAACCGTCGGCCAGCCTGTTGTAATATTTCATCTCCTGACGCTCCTCGGCTTCGAGCGAACGCTCGTGCGAAATATGGGTGTACTGCTTGTAGATCTCCACGAAACGGGTCGTTTCGTAGAGCAGCGCACGCACGCCCAGCGTCTTGGCCTTCATGTTCGACAGCATCTCCGAGATCGCGGCGAACTTGATGATGTTCTTGCCGAACTGCGCACGCTCGTTGGCATATTTCAGCGCCTCGCGGTACGCCGCCTCGCACAACCCCACCGACTGCGCGCCGATACCCAGACGGGCGGCGTTCATCAGCGACATCACATACTTGATAAGACCCATTCTGCGGTCGCCGACCAGCTGCGCCGGAGCATTGGTAAAGACCAGCTCGCAGGTGGGCGAACCCTTGATACCGAGCTTATTCTCGATACGGCGCACCTTCACGCCGCCGTCCCGCTTGTCGTAGACGAGCATCGACAGTCCGCGCGCATCGGTCGTACCCTCTTCGGTACGGGCCAGTACCAGCGACACGTCCCCGTCGCCGTTGGTGATGAAGCGCTTCACGCCGTTGAGCAGCCACGTACCCTGCTGCTCCGACCACGTGGCCTTCAACATCACGGCCCCCAGATCCGAACCGGCATCCGGCTCCGTGAGATCCATCGCACAGGTCGCGCCGGCCGAAACCCACGGCAGGTACTTCTGCTTGATCTCCTCCGAAGCGAACTCGTTGAGCGTCTCGGCGCAGTCCTGCAAGCCCCAGATATTCTCGAAGCCGGCGTCGGCACGCGCTACCATTTCGTTGGTCATAACGAAGCACAGCAGCGGGAAATTCAGGCCGTCATACTTGCGCGGCAGCGTCAGACCGCTCAGACCGGCCTTGATGATCGCATCGAGATTGCGCTGCGTGCCCTCGGCATAGACCACATGGTCGTTCACCACCTTCGGGCCTTCGTGATCCACGCTTTCGGCGTTGGGAGCGATCACGTCGCCGCACACCTCGCCTGCGATCTCCAGCACCTTGCGGTAGGAGTCCATCGCATCTTCGAAATTCTGCGGCGCATAATCGTATGTATCCTTATCGGCGAACCCGCGCTCCTTCAGTTCCACGATCTTGCGCATCAGCGGATGCTCGAGGTGGTACTGCAAATCCTTATTATCTAAAAAGAAATTAGCCATTACTTCGAGTTTTGTTTGTAATACTTAATCATCTTGGGGATCACCTCGTTCACGTCGCCCGTGATGGCGAAGTCGGCGATCTTGCAGATCGGCGCCTCGGCATCGGTATTGATCGAGATGATCATCGACGACTGGTCCATGCCGGCCGTATGCTGAATCTGCCCCGAGATTCCGCAGGCGATGTAGAGTTTCGGACGCACGGTGACACCCGTCTGCCCCACCTGACGCGCATGGTCGGTGAAGCCCGCGTCGACAGCCGCACGGCTGGCACCCACTTCGGCGCCCAGCACCTCGGCCAGTTCGTGCACGAGCTTGAAGTTCTCCTTCGAACCCAGACCGTAACCGCCGGCGACGATTACGCCCGCACCCTTGATGTTGATCTTGCGTTCCTCGATCTGACGGTCGATGATCTTTACCGCCAAATCCGTATCCTGCACCATCGGACGCCACTCGATCGGCTTCACCTCGCCGGCGCCGGTCTTGGCTGCATACTCCTTGCGCATCACGCCCTCGCGGACGGTGGCCATCTGCGGACGGTGGTCGGGGTTGACGATCGTGGCGATGATATTGCCGCCGAAGGCGGGACGGATCTGATAGAGCAGATTCTTGTAGTCGGTCTTGGTCTTGGGATCGGTATGATCGCCGATCACGAGCTGCGTACAGTCGGCCGTCAGACCGCTGTGCAGCGCCGACGACACACGCGGCGCGAAATCGCGGCCGACGGGCGTTGCACCGAAGAGCGCAATCTGCGGCTGCTCCTGCCGGATCAGACCGCACATTACCGCCGTATGAGGCAGCGTGCGGAACGGTGCAAAGATGGCGTCGTCGGCCATCCAGACCGTGTCGGCGCCGTATTTGGCCAGCTCCTTCTCGATGCCTGCTACGTTGTGACCCAGCACTACGGCTTCGAGTTTGACGCCCAGTTCGTCGGCCAGCTCGCGGCCTTTGGTCAGAAGTTCCAAGCTCACGTCGGCGACCGCGCCGTTTTCAAGCTCGATATAGACAAATATGTTGTTCATAACTGAAAATCCTCCGATCTTTAACCGAGCGTGTGGCTCGCAATGAGTTCAACCATCAGTGATTCGATATCCGCATCGGCCGCCGTGAGCTTCTTGGACTCTTTGGCTTGGAAAACGACGTTCTCGATCTTCTTGACCTTCGTCGGCGAGCCGACCAGTCCCAGCTGCGATTCGTCGGGATCGACATCGGCGGCCGCCAACTCTACGATCTGCAGATACTCCTTCGCGGCGGCGATCGTCGCGGCCATGCAGTCGGGAGCGGCCGCAATCTCGGACTTGGTCTGCGCGAACTTGTACTTCATCACGCGCTTGGCATTCTGCGGACGGCATTCGGGAGCCGACGCATTGACGGTCATCACCATCGGCAGCGGGCACTCGACGATCTCCGTACCGTGCTCCAGACGACGCTTCACCACCAGCGAATCCGCTTTGATCTCGAGCAGCTCCTCGGCGTAGGTCACCTGCGGCCAGCCCAACTTCTCGGCCACCTGCGGGCCTACCTGCGCCGTATCGCCGTCGATAGCCTGACGGCCTGCGACGATCACGTCGGGGCGGATCGTGCGCAGCGCACACGACAAGGCATAAGAGGTCGCCAGCGTATCGGCGCCGGCGAACTTGCGGTCGGTCAGCAGATAGCCGCCGTCAGCACCGCGGAACATCGCATCGCGGATGATATCGGCCGCACGAGGAGGCCCCATCGTCAGAATATGCACGGTCGACCCTTCCGTCTCGTCCTTGAGCGCGAGCGCCATTTCGAGGGCATTCAAATCTTCAGGATTGAAGATTGCTGGCAGAGCGGCGCGGTTGACCGTCCCTTCGGGCGTCATCGCATCCTTACCCACGTTCCGGGTATCGGGAACCTGCTTTGCCAATACAACAATTTTCAACGCTTTTTTCATTCGTATCGTTTTAAGTTTTGTATTGTATATCCACAAAAATCGGCAGATTCCTCTCTGAGAAACCTGCCGAGTGCATTATTGAAGCGTTCCGGCCTGTGCCTGCTGGATCATCGCTCGGCCGGCCGAGATATAGACCTCGACGCGGCGGTTGGCAGCCCGGCCTTCGGCGGTATCGTTCGAGGCGACCGGCTCCGTATAGGCTTTGCCTTCGACTTTGAGGAAACGAGCGGAAGGAATTCCTTTCGTCTCCAGATAGTTGCGAACTGCCTGCGCACGTTCGAGCGAGATGCGCTCGTTGACCGCGAGCGTTCCCGTGCTATCGGTATGGCCGAAGACGGTCACATCCGTATCGGGATTCTGCAACAGACTGATGGCGAACTTGTCGAGCGCCGCTTTCGACGAAGCGCTGAGCGCCGTCCCGTTGGTCGGGAAAAGAATGCCCGTATCGAAAGTCACCTTGATGGCGTCCAGACCGTTGGTGTCGGTCACCGTCTCGACCTCGGCACCCTCAATGGCTGCCAGCTCGGCCTTCTGTTTCTCCATCTTGCGGCCGATGAGCGCACCGGCCGTCGCGCCGAGCGCCAGTCCTACGCCGGCTCCGATCGCAGCGCCCTTGCCGCCGCCGGCCAGCGCACCGATACCGGCGCCGACCGCCGTACCGCCTCCGCCGCCGATCAGACCGCCTTTCAACGTTCCCGACATCGAAGCGCAGCCGCTCGCCACCATCGCCGCAGCAGCACACGCGACACACAGCAAAGAGATCTTTCTCATAAAAAACAGGATTTATTACCGGACAATTGTCTCGTCGCGATCGGGACCCACCGAAATAATCGCTACGGGGATGCCCGTCTCGCGTTCGATATATTCCACATAAGCCTTGAACTCGGCAGGGAAATCTTCGTAACGGCGTACCTTCTGAAGATCGGCTTTCCACCCCTTGAACTCACGGTAGATGGGTTTCACATCGTCCTGAATATCGTAGGGGAACTCCGTTACGCGCCGACCGTCGATCTCGTAGGCCTCGGCCACCTTGATCGTATCGAAGCTGTTCATCACATCGGCTTTCATCATGATGAGCTTCGTCACTCCGTCGATCATAATGGCGTATTTGAGCGCCACCATATCGAGCCAGCCGCAACGACGCTTGCGCCCCGTCACCGCTCCGAACTCATGACCGAGCCGGCACAATTCGTCACCCGTCTCGTCGAACAGCTCCGTAGGGAACGGGCCGCTGCCCACGCGCGTACAGTAGGCTTTGAAGATGCCGTACACCTCGCCGATACGGTTGGGACCGATACCGAGTCCGGTGCAGGCGCCCGCGCAGATCGTATTCGAAGAGGTTACGAAGGGATACGAGCCGAAATCGACGTCGAGCAGCGTACCCTGCGCACCCTCGGCCAGAATGGCTTTGTCCTCCGAAAGGAAGCGGTTGATCTCATGCTCGCTGTCGATGATACGGAACTTCTTGAGGTATTCGATTCCCTCGAACCACTGCCGCTCCAGTTCGTCGATATTGTAGTTGTAGCCCAGCGATTCGAGGATATTCTCGTGACGCGCCTTGGCCACTTCATAGATATTCTTGAAGTCGAGGAAGATATCGCCCACACGCACGCCGTTGCGGCTGATCTTGTCCGTATAGGTCGGACCGATACCCTTGCCCGTGGTACCGATCTTCGAAGTGCCCTTGGCCGCCTCGAACGCAGCGTCCAGAATGCGGTGCGTGGGCAGGATCAGATGCGCCTTCTTCGAGATGAAGAGCCGCTGCGTAAGGTCGTGGCCGCTCTTGGCCAGCGCCTCGGCCTCCTCCTTGAAGAGGATCGGATCCAGTACGACGCCGTTACCGATCACATTGACCTTGCCGCCCTGAAAAATACCCGAAGGAATCGAACGCAGCACGTACTTCTCCCCATTGAATTCCAATGTATGCCCGGCGTTGGGCCCACCCTGAAAGCGGGCTACGACCTGATAATCGGGTGTCAATACATCAACGACCTTTCCCTTTCCTTCGTCGCCCCACTGCAAACCGAGAACAACATCGACTTTTTTCATCTTTCTGTTAGCTAAATTAGTATGTAAAAGACATTTTTTGCATCCAAAGGTACGAATTATTCTCCGAAATACCCAATTCCAAGGCAGGACTTTTCAACAAATTGTCAAGAATCCTCCGCTTCGACGACCTCCGCCGACAAGCGGCAAAAGCAAAACGGCAGTCTTCTCCGACACGCGGATCCTGCAAAATCCGAACCACCCGACAAAAAACCGGATGCTTCGCAGCATCCGGCAAAACCCGAACGAACCGAACTCGAATTTCTAATAAAACGGATACGGCACGCACGTAGACAAAGCCGCACTTATGAACGTTCATCGTAAAAGCAAGAACCACACCCACAATCGCCGCATTCATTCTACACAAAGCATTGCTCCGAAACCATCCAGCAGCCAAACACCGCGCAGAGACCGCCGAGCAGACAATGAAAAACCCGACCGTCCTCTCGGAACAGTCGGGTAGCGCACCGGCCGTCGCGGCCGTCAGATTTCCACGTCGTCGTCCGTCGCCTCCTCTGTCGAGGAGCTCTCCTCCTGAATATCGTCGGCGCCCTTGATCTCGTCGTCGTAATATCCCTTCTCCTCCTCGTCTTCGGACAAGTCGTCAATCTTTACGTCGATTTTAACGAGGTAACTGATCTCGTCGGTATCATAAGGAACGGCATAAAAGAAATCACCGTTCGGCTTGTCGATACGAATCATCGCATCGGTAAAACCAAGCGGATATTTCTGCTTGACATCCTCCTGTAATTCAGGAGAAAGATTGTGGAAACTCGCTACCAAATGTTTCTTATTCACCATGACTTTTACCCTAAAACTCGTAAAATTTTGTGCAAGTATAAACAAAATTTATCTACTGCCCTCGATCTTCCTATTTTTTTGCATTTTTTTTTGATTTTTATGGATGTTCCAAACAAAATGTGTAATTTAGCGCGAACAATAAATATATGGGTATACTCGAACGCATACGCGAGTTGCGCAGGCAGCTCAACTATCATAACCGTAAATACTACGTCGAAAACGCGCCCGAAATCTCCGATTTCGATTTCGACGGGATGCTGCGCGAATTACAGGAGCTGGAAGCGGCGCACCCCGAATACGCCGATCCCAACTCCCCCACCGTGCGTGTGGGCAGCGACATCACGTCGGAGTTCCGCAGCGTGCGGCACCGCTTTCCGATGCTGTCGCTGGGAAACACCTATTCGCTCGACGAACTGCACGAATTCATCGAACGCGTCGAAAAGGAGGTGGGAGAGACGGAGTTCGTCTGCGAATTGAAATTCGACGGCACGGCCATCTCGCTCACCTACGATCACGGCCGCCTGTTGCAGGCCGTGACGCGCGGCGACGGCACCGAGGGCGACGACGTCACGGCCAACGTCCGCACCATCCGCAGCGTTCCGCTGGAGCTGTCGGGCGACGGCTATCCCGACTTCTTCGAAATCAGAGGCGAGATTCTGATGCCCTACGCCTCGTTCGACCGGCTCAACGCCGAACGCGAAGCGGCCGGCGAACCGCTCTTCGCCAATCCGCGCAACGCCGCCGCAGGGACGCTCAAACAACTGTCGTCGGCCGTCGTGGCACGGCGGGGACTGGATTGCACGCTCTATCAGCTGGCGGGCGACGATCTGCCCTACGCCTCGCATTGGGAGAACTTGCAGAAGGCGCGCGAATGGGGGTTCAAGATTTCGGACCAGATGCGCATCTGCCGCAATGTCGCTCAGATCGACGACTTCATCGCCCACTGGGACGAAGCGCGCCGACAGTTGCCCTTCCCCACGGACGGCGTGGTGGTGAAAGTCAACCGTTATGCCGACCGGCGGACGCTGGGGTCGACCGCCAAAGCTCCCCGCTGGGCCGTAGCCTACAAGTTCAAGGCCGAGCAGGCGCTCACCGAGCTGCTGAGCGTCGATTTTCAGGTCGGGCGCACGGGCGCTGTCACCCCCGTTGCGAATCTCGATCCCGTCCAACTGGCCGGAACGACCGTCAAGCGCGCCACGCTGCACAATGCCGAGCAGATCGCGCTGCTCGACATCCGCCTCGGCGACTGGGTCTATGTCGAGAAGGGCGGCGAGATCATCCCCAAGATCATCGGCGTCGATCTTACGCAGCGCAAGGCCGACAGCCGACCCTTCGAATACATCACCGTCTGTCCGGTCTGCGGCACGCCGCTGGTGCGTTACGAGGGCGAGGCGAAGCACTACTGCCCCAACCAGAACCACTGCGAACCGCAGATTCTGGGGCGCATCATCCACTTCATCCGCCGCAAGGCGATGGATATCGACGGGCTGGGCGAGGAGACCGTCGAACTGCTCTACCGCAACGGACTGGTTCGCAACGCCGCTGACCTCTACGATCTGCAAGCCGAACAACTCGCCTGCCTGCCCCGGCTGGGTGAAAAGTCGGCCGACAACATTATGGAGAGCATCCGCCGCTCGAAGGAGGTTCCCTTCCCGCGCGTACTTTTCGCGCTGGGCATCCGCTTCGTGGGCGAGACGACGGCCAAGTACCTCGCCTCGCATTTCGGAACGATGGACGCCGTGATGCACGCCACGCGCGAAGAGCTGGTCGAGGCCGAAGAGGTGGGGCCGAAGGTCGCCGACGGCATCGTCGACTACTTCGCTGACGAAAGCAACCGAGCGCTGATCGAACGGCTGCGCCTTGCCGGACTGAAATTCGAGGCCGAAGCGCCCCGACTCCGTTCCGACGCGCTGACGGGCAGGAGTTTCGTCATCTCGGGCAAGTTCTCGACACACAGCCGCGACGAACTGAAGGAGCTGATCGAACTGCACGGAGGACGCAATCTGGCCGCCGTGTCGGCCAACGTCGACTACCTCGTAGCCGGCGACAACATGGGCCCCGCCAAACTGAAAAAGGCCGAAAAACTGGGTGTCCCGATCCTCACGGAGGAGGAGTTCCTCGCGCTGATCGCCGGCGGCGAACCCGCAGCGGAGGAGCCTGCGAAGAGTGCCGACGCCGGAACGGCAGCACAAGGTTCCTTGTTTTAACGAAATGAAAATATAAACCATACGATATGAAGCCATCCCTTTTCCGCGGCGCAGGAGCCGCCATGATTACCCCCTTCACCGCCGACGGACGCGTCGATTACGAAGCGCTCGGGCGCATGATCGACTACGTCATCGAAGGAGGAGCCGACTATATCGTCGCCCTCGGCACGACGGCCGAAACACCGACGCTCTACATTCAGGAACGCGCCGTGGTAGCGATGTTCATCGCCAACCAGATCCGCCACCGCGTGCCGCTGGTGATCGGCGTGGGCGGCAACTCGACCTCCGAGGTGCTGGATCAGCTGCGGGAATTCGACCTGCGCGGCGCCGACGCCATCCTGAGCGTAACGCCCTACTACAACAAACCGTCGCAGGAGGGACTGTACCAGCATTTCAAGGTGGTATCGGAGCACTCGCCGCTGCCGATCATCCTCTACAACATCGCCGGCCGCACGGGCGTCAACATGACCGCCGAAACGACGCTGCGCATCGCGGGCGACTTTTCGAACGTCATCGGCGTCAAGGAGGCGTCGGGCAACATCGTACAGATTCAGGAGATCATCGATCGACGGCGCGAAGGATTTCTCGTCCTCTCGGGCGACGACGGGATCGCACTCGACGTGATGCGGCGCGGCGGCGACGGCGTGATCTCGGTAGCCGTCAATGCCTTCCCGCAACGTTTCATGGAGTGCATCGACTTGGCCAAAGCCGGTGATTTCGACGCCGCAGAAGCGGCATTCGCCTCGATGCACGAGGTCGTCGAAGCGCTCTTCGCCGAGGGAAATCCCACCGGTGTGAAATGTGCCCTGAGTATCATGGGACTGATCGGCAACCGGCTGCGTCTGCCGTTGGTAGCGAGCACTCCTGCACTCGAAGCGCGTTTCCGGGAGTTGATCCGTACATACGATTTACGCTAAAAAAGCGTTCCTCAAGAAATTGACACGTATGAAACGACTTCTCATCCTGTCGCTGCTGCTGCCGTTTTTGTCGACGGCAAAGGTTCCCGTGGAGAGCGATATCAAGGCCCGTATCGAAGATCCGGCGTCGGAGCAGTATTATCCGAACCTCCGGCTGCGCTACGAGCAGGCCGACTCGACCCTTACGGCCGACGACTACCACTATCTCTACTACGGCTATGCCTACCAGCCGCAATACCGTCCGCTGGAGACCAATCCGGCCCTCGACCGCTTCTACGAGGCGCTCGCGCGGCTGAATGTCGATGCACCGACCGATGCCGACCTGCAGGTCGTCATCGCCGCCGGCTCGGAGGCGCTGGAGTCCGACCCGTTCTCTCCGCAGGTACTCAATTTCCTCTCGTTCGCTTATGCGCAGCTGGGCGATACGGCGCAGGCGGCCGCCTACCGCGACAAAATGAGCCTCGTGCTAGCGACCATCGAGAGTTCGGGCGACGGCCTGACGGAAGAGACCCCATGGCATATCCTGATGTACGCACACGCCTTCGATCTGCTGGCTGCCAAGAACATTCCGGTACGCGAGAGTTCGATCATCAGCCGCACGGTGGAGTACATTCCGCGCGTCAAGAAGGATGACAACGGCGTGAAAGGCTACTATTTCGACTACGGCCGCATCTACTGGAAAAAGCCGGAGCAAGGATATAAACGCGAACGGTCGTGGCAGTTCAATAATCTCAAACCGTGGAAAAGCGATACAAAATAAGGGGACTCGCGCTGGGACTGCTCTGCGCCGCGGCGTTGTCGGGATGTACCTCATCGGAAAATGAATCGGCCCCGCAGCTCACGCTCGACAAGGAGCGGATCGTCTTCGACAGTCCTGCCGAGGGCGGAACGGCACAGGCGGTACTCCAAATCGAGGCCGCCCGCCGTTGGAGCATCGGCTTCTACGGGAATGGGCACGACTGCCGCGTGTCGGTCTCGTCGGGTAGCGCGGGTTCGCATACGGTAGTGGTGGAGACCACCGAAACCAACACGGGACGCGATCTGCACAGGCTGGGACAGCTGACCGTCGTGCTCGACGACGGCTCGGCGACTCGGACCGTCGACCTGCAACAGCGTCCGCGAACCGCACGGCAAACGCTGCTGATGTACTTCTGCGGCTCCGATCTCTACTCTTATTACAAGACCAATCTCGCGGACGTCGCCAAGGCGCTCTCGCAAAACATCCTGCCGCTGGGGCGCATCGTAGCCTTCACGCAGCCGACTGCCAGCGAGGGGTATGTCGTCGAATACCGTTATGACGAGTCGACGAGCGCCTGCAAGCGCGATACGCTGATCCGCTACGCGCCGCTGCCCGGCCGCACGACCGATCCCGCAATCATGGGCCGTATTCTCGGCGAAATGGCGGCTGCCGCTCCGGCTGAACGTTACGGACTGCATCTGGCCTCCCACGCCAAGGGCTGGCTGCCGGCATCGATCGAAAGTTCGTCGTGGCTGCGCAGCAGCGCCCGTCGCGCTGACGATCTGTGGCGGAAGGTGCCCGGTGCGGCCGAAACCCGCTGGTTCGGCCACGACCGGGGACGCTATATGGACATTTCGGAGCTGGCGGCAGCGCTCGACGGCGCCGGCATGCACCCCGACTACCTGCTCTTCGACGCCTGTTTCATGTCGTCCATCGAAGCGCTCTACGACCTGCGAAACACGGCGGACTACATCGTCGCCTCGCCCTGCGAGGTAATGGCGCACGGATTCCCCTACAATACGGTGATCCCCTCGCTCTTCGCCGACGACGGCGCACGGTACGATCTGGCCGCGGCCTGCCGGAACGTCTACGAATACTACAATGCCCTCGACTCCTACAAATCGGGGTGCGCGGCACTCACGGTCTGCGACGAATTGGAGGGACTGGCCGCCGCCCTGCGGGCGATCAACACCGGAGCGACGCAGCCGGTCGATGCGACAGCGTTGCAAAGCTACGACGGTCTGAAGGAGCACCAGTTCTTCGATCTGGAGGAATACGCCCTGTGCCTGACGGCCGACGACGCTCTCGGCAAAGCGTTCGTGCGCCAGATGGAACGCTGCTTCCCGCCTGCGGGACGGTTCCACACGGCGCAGTTCTACTCGGTCTACAACAACCGCATGAACGATATCCGCTACTATTCGGGCGTAACGACCTACGCGCCGGCCGCAACCTATCAAAACGAGTGGCAGCAGACGGCGTGGTATGCCGCAACAAAGAAATAACAGCTTTCATAAGAAGACGTCCGGCTTGCAAATACAAGCCGGACGTCTTCGTTTACCGATTGCGCTAAAACAACTTCTTGCGCGAAGTCGTCACGACGAAATCTTTCAGATAGAAGGGTTCGAAATAGGCCAGATCGGCGAACTCGCCCCGATCGTAAGCTGCCTGCGCCAGCCGCGCCAACCCGCGTGCCGAAGGCGTTACATGCACCAGCACGGCATCCGGCAGCATTTCGGCGCACTTCGCCGCACCGTTGCCGAAGATCACGAAAGGTCCCTTTGCACGCCACTCGGCGAAACTCTGCGCATCGATCACCTCGGCCGACACCTCCGTAAGGGGGTGTCCCTCGGTATCGAAGAGCTGCGTGTAGACCTCCATGCGCCGTGCGTCGACCATCGGGCACAACACGGCTCGCTCCCAATCCTCGGCCGTGAGAATTCCCGCTTCGTGATCCTCGCGCGCCACCTCGCAGAGCGCATCGAGCGAACCGATGGCGACGAGCGGTTTGCGCAGCCCGTAGCACAACCCCTTGGCAAACGACACGCCGATGCGCAGCCCCGTGTAGGAACCGGGCCCCTTCCCGACGGCCACAGCGTCCAGATCCTCGGGATCGAGCCGGTTCTCCTTGAGAATTTCATCGACGAAAACGCCGACCTTACGGGCATGGTCACGGCCTTCGTCGCTCTCGCGCAGCGAAATCAGCTCACCATTCTCGGCAATCCCGACCGAACAGACGTCCGTGCCCGTTTCGATACATAAAATCAATGCCATATCTATTTTCTTATAATACTCCGTAATGCTGGAGCGCACGCAGCACGCCGTGGTCGTCGACCGTGGCGGTGACATAATCGGCAGCCTGCTTAGCCGCGTCGACGGCATTGCCCAACGCCACACCGGCGCCCGCATGGCGGATCATCTCCACGTCGTTGCCGCCGTCGCCGAATGCCATCGAACGGCTCCGGTCGATGCCGTAATGCGTCAGGAAGACATCCATCCCGCTCGCTTTCGTCACACCGCGCATGTTGATATCGGCCATAAGCGGACTCCACCGGCTCGATACGCATTCGGGGAATTCGCGCATGATCCGCTCCTCCTGCTCGGGCGACATGAAGACGCACATCTGGCGGCAGGGCGTACGCCGCGCCACCTCGCGCAGATCGGCCACCGTAGGATCGAGCGGCATTCCCAGCGCACCCAGAAACTCGCGCATACCCTCGTTCACGCCGCTGGCGATCATCCCCTCGTCGGTCAGCATCGAGACGGGGAAATCCTCCCGCTGCCCTATCTCCAGCATTCGTTCGAGCACCTCCATCGTAATCGGACGTTCGGCCAGTACCTCACCGCCGGTCGTCAGGCAATGGCCGCCGTTGACCAGAATATACCCGTCGAAGGTCAGCCCTTCGAGCGGCGGAAGACTCCGCCGGTCACGGCCCGTGGCGATAATTACCTTCGCACCGCGTTCGCGCAGACGGGCGAGCGCCTCGCAAGCCGACACGGGAACTTCATGCGTTTCGAAACTACGCAGCGTGCCGTCTATATCGAAGAAGAAAATTTCGTACATTTCGTTTAACGTTTATGGATTTTCATCGCCTTGTCCATCTCGCGGCGGGCGTCGTTCTCCTTGAGGTATTCGCGTTTGTCATACGCCTTGCGGCCGCGCGCAAGCCCGATGGCGATCTTCACCAGCCCCCGCTCATTGAGGAACATCCGAAGGCCCACGACCGTCAGGCCGCGATCCTGCAACGCCCGCGCCAGTTTGTTCAGCTCCTTGCGGTTGAGCAGTAACTTGCGGTCGCGCTTGGGAAGATGGTTGTTGCAGGTTCCCCAGTGATATTCGGCGATATTGACGTTGCGGATCCACAGCTCTCCCTTGTCGAAATAGCAGTAACTGTCCACCATCGACGCCTTGCCCAGCCGCACGGACTTGATCTCGGTACCTACCAGCACGACGCCGGCGACGAACTCCTCCATGATTTCGTAGTCGAACGTCGCCCGCTTATTGCGGATATTTATCGTTTTATAATCGCCCATCTATCTCTCTGGCTTTGAAACAGGTAAAACTTATCTTTCAACTTCCCGCCCGCCGGCGGCCATTCCGGCACTCGGTTTGCACATAAACGGGCGTAAGGCTGGGTGAAGGTAACTAATTCTTTTATCTTTGATATGTTTTACACATCTTTCTGTTTATTTTCTGTTTGCACACGGTATGCGTAGCGATACGTGTACGACCCAGCCTTACTTTTTTGATGTTCTGCGAACATAAAAAAGTCAAAAAGCAATAATTACATTCCCTCCCCTATGTCCCCTCCCTTTAATAAAGGGAGGGGCTTTTTTACAATAGGTCTTTATGTTCTGCGACCTTTTCACCGCCCGCGTTCCGACTCGGGAGTTCCTATCTTGCAAAAATAGTGACTTTTTCCGAAAATCCAATCAAAATCCGCGCACGTACTATCCCATTTTCACCAGCCAATGGCCCGCATAGAGGGCCAGCAGCCCCGATGCGACGCTCAACGAGACGTAGAGCGCGAATCCCGGCAAATCCGACTGTCGGAGCAGCAGAAAATTTTCGTGGATAAAGGTCGAGAACGTCGTGAAGCTGCCGCAGAACCCGACGATAAAGAGCAGCCGAATCTCCTCCGACAACACCTGATAACGCTCCAATACGCCGTAGCACACCCCGAGCAGCAGACACCCGAGGATATTTACGCAAAAAGTACCCAACGGCAGAGAGAGCCATAGGCTCCCCTGCAACAGCCGCGACACGCCGTAACGCAATACGCCACCGGCGAAGCTGCCGCAGCCGATCAACAGCAATGCTTTCATCCGAACCGAATTTTAGGGTAGGCATCATCAGCGTCCGCGAACGGGAACACGGTTTGGATCGGGCGGATACCATCGCCCATTAAATCATATCCGACGCACGCTCAGAGAATCGTCCGCTGCACCTTATGCGAAATGGAGACCATTTCGCGGTTCAGCGTGGCGATCAGATTCATCACGGCCGACTCGTCGTCGTCGGATAGCTCTTCGGAGGCAAGCCGTTTCATCTGCTCGTCGATGAGCTTCTTGATGGCGTTCGACTTATAGAGGATCACCGCTTTAGGAACGCCCAAAGCCAGAATCTCCTCCACGCTCTCGATATGAATCTCCTTCTGTTTCCAGAGTTTGCTCGGCACGTAGTTGTCGTCCGAAGTGAGAATGTCGACCGCCGCATTGCAAACCGCCGGATCGGGATGATTGATGAACAGATGCGCCGGAACCTCCGCCCCTTCGCCCAGTTCGGCGCGCTGCTGCCGGTAGGTGTCCAGCATCTTCCGATATACCTCGCTCTCGAAATGCAGGTCCTGCGCATCGAGATTCGACAAGATCACGTCGGCGACATTCATCTGAATGACGTCGCGCCCCTCCTTGAAACCGAAATTACGATGGCCGTACTTGAGCAGATATTTCAGCAGCTCCCGTTCCAGCTCCTCCGTAGCGCTGCCGGCGACAACGCCCTTCGTATAATCGACCTGCGGCTCCGGTACGACGGCCTGCTCCTCGCGCCGCTGCTGCATCTGCTGACGACGGATGAAGTCCGAAGCCTCACGGCTGCCGCCCGTCTGTACGACGCGCTTGCGGGCCACCTCCTCGATAAGCACCCGCTCGTCGATATCCATCAGCCGCGCGCACTCCTTGACATAGACCGAACGCTGAATCGGATCGGGAATCTGGGTGATCGACTGCACCATATCGCCGATGAGCGACGCCCGTTTGATCGGATCGTTTTGGGCGTCCTTCATCAGCAGCTGCGCCTTGAAGGTGATGAAATCGACCTCATTGGCCTTGATGTACTCCTGCACCTCGGCGGCGCTGTGCGCACGGGCGAAGGAGTCGGGATCTTCGGGTTCGGGCAGCAATACGACGCGCACGTTCATCCCCTCGGCCAAAATCATATCGATGCCCCGAATCGAGGCGTGAATACCCGCCGAGTCGCCGTCGTAAATGACCGTAATATTCTTCGTGAACCGGTTGAGCAGGCGTATCTGCTCGGTCGTAAGCGACGTGCCCGACGACGAAACGACGTTCTCCACCCCGGACTGATGCATCGAGATCACGTCGGTATACCCCTCGACCAAGATCGCATAGTCCTGCTGCTGGATCGCCTTCTTGGCGAAATAGAGACCGTAGAGTTCGCGTTTCTTGCTGTATATCTCGCTCTCGGGGGAGTTCTGGTACTTGCCGACATTCTTGTTCGTGCCCAGAATACGACCGCCGAACGCGACGATCCGCCCCGAAATATTGTGTACGGGAAACATTACACGGTCGTGGAAACGGTCGAACAGATGTCCGTCGCGTTCGCTGCGCAGCGTAAGTCCGGTCGAGAGCAGAAACTCCTCCTTATAACCGGCCGCCAGCGCGGCCCGCGTCATCACATCGCCCTTTGCCGAGCAATAACCCAGACCGAACTTCTCGATCGTAGCCTCCGTAAACCCGCGCTTCTGCCGGAAATAGCTCATGCCGACGCTCATCCCCTCCTGCGAACGGCGCAGGTAATCGGCGAAATAGTCGTAGGCCCATCCGTTGAGCGCGAACATCGACTCGCGGTTGTCGTTGCGGCGCATCTCCTCCTCGGTCAGCTCTTTCTCCTGCACCTCGATGCCGTAGCGTTTGGCCACGATCTTGAGCGCCTCGGGATAGGAGATTCCCTCGTGCTCCATGACGAAGGTGACGGCATTGCCCGCTTTGCCGCAGCCGAAGCACTTGAAAACGCCCTTTGCGGGCGATACGACGAACGACGGCGTCTTCTCGTTGTGGAAGGGACAGCACGCCTGATAGTTCACGCCCTTGCGTTTGAGCGTGACATAGTCGCCGACGATCTCGACGATATTGGCTGCCGCATAGATGCGGTCTACGGTGGCGCGGTCGATCATATCCTCCTCGAAAATTCAAGGACAAAGTTACGAATAATTCGGCAGGCGGAACAGCCTTTGCAGAATTAAATTCGGAATCACACCCTTTCGGCTTCTGCGACAGCGGGTTCACCGCTACGCGACGGCCGAACGCCGCCGTCAGGGCAATATGGCCGGCCTGTTCCGCGTTGGAAAGAGAAATTCAGATTCAAATTATCCGCCGTTTCGAATTTCGAATCCTGAATTTGTTATACCTTTGCATTATGGATTTTCAGCTGGTATCGGATTATAAACCCACGGGCGACCAGCCCGAAGCCATCGCGCAGCTCGTCGATTCGATCCGTCACGGGTCGAAGCACAACACGCTGCTGGGCGTGACGGGTTCGGGCAAGACGTTTACGGTAGCCAACGTCATCGCCGAGATCGACAAACCGACGCTCGTGCTGAGTCACAACAAGACGCTCGCAGCACAGCTCTACGGCGAGTTCAAGAACTTCTTCCCGCAGAACGCCGTCGAATATTTCGTCTCCTACTACGACTATTACCAGCCGGAGGCTTACCTTCCCTCCACGGATACGTTCATCGAAAAAGACCTCTCGATCAACGACGAGATCGAGAAACTGCGGCTGCAAACCTGCGCGACGCTTCTTTCGGGACGCAAGGACGTGATCGTCGTCTCGTCCGTCTCATGCCTCTACGGCAGCGGCAACCCCGAAGATTTCCATGCGACGGCCGTTTCGTTCAAGGTCGGCGACATCGTCAGCTACAAACAGTTTCTCTACAAGCTGGTCGAGGCGCTCTACACCCGCACCGAACGCGACCTGCTGCCCGCGACGTTCCGCGTGAACGGCGACACGGTGGACATCATGGCCGCCTTCGGCGAGTTCGGCAGCCAGTGCTACCGCGTAATGTTCTACGACAACGAGATCGAGGCGATCTGGATCATCGACCCCGCCACGGGCGCCCGTATCCAGACGATCGACACGCTGACGATCTACCCCGCACGGCTCTTCGTCACCACGAAGGAGCGCATCAATGCCGCCGTGCAGCAGATCTACCTCGATCTGGGCAAACAGATCGAGTTTTTCGAGCGCGGAGGGCGGCCGATGGAGGCGCAGCGCATCAAGCAGCGCGTGGAGTACGATCTGGAGATGATCAAGGAGCTGGGCTACTGCCCGGGCATCGAAAACTACTCGCGCTACTTCGACGGCCGTGCCGCCGGAACGCGCCCTTTCTGCCTGCTCGACTACTTTCCGAAGGACTACCTGCTGCTCATTGACGAGAGTCACGTGACGCTGCCGCAGGTGCACGGTATGTTCGGCGGCGACCGCGCCCGCAAGGAGAACCTCGTGGAGTACGGTTTCCGTCTGCCGGCGGCGAAGGACAACCGCCCGCTGCGTTTCGAGGAGTTCGAGCAGATGATGGGCACGGCGATCTACATCAGCGCCACACCCGCCGAATACGAACTGATGAAGAGCGAAGGCGTGGTGGTCGAGCAGCTGATCCGTCCCACAGGGCTGGTCGATCCGCCGCTCGAAGTGCGCGTCACGGAGAATCAGATCGACGACCTGCTGGAAGAGATCGACAAACGGGTGCGCGTCGAGGACAAGGTGCTCATCACGACCATCACCAAACGCATGGCCGAGGAGCTGTCGAAATACTTCGACCGCATCGGCGTACGCAACCGCTACATCCACTCGGACATCGACACGCTGGAACGCATCCAGATTCTCGAAGACCTGCGTGCCGGTATGTTCGATGTGTTGATCGGCGTCAACCTGCTGCGCGAAGGGCTGGACCTGCCGGAGGTGGGACTCGTCGCCATTCTCGACGCCGACAAGGAGGGCTTCCTGCGCAACGTGCGTTCGATCACCCAGATCGCGGGACGTGCCGCACGCCACGCCAACGGCAACGTCATCCTCTACGCCGACCGCTGCACCGACTCGATGCGTTACGCCATCGTCGAGAGCAACCGCCGGCGCGAAAAGCAGGTGCGTTACAACCTCGAACACGAGATGCTGCCGCGGCAGGCGCAGCGCAGCGGTACGGGACAGAGTACGCTGCTGACCGGTCAGAACGGAAAGATTCAGGAGGCGGCGCAGGCTTTCTATCTGCCGGCCGAAGATCACTATATGCAGGCCGCCGACGTACAACGCACCTATGTAGCCAGCGAGAACCTCGACACGCTGATCGCAAAGGCGAAGGAGGAGATGGAGCGCGCAGCCAAGTCGCTCGACTTCCTCGCCGCAGCGAAGTACCGCGACCGCATGTACGAGTTGCAGAAACTGCGCGAGGAGAACCGCAAAGGACGTTGATCGACGGTCTTTGGCTTGCGTCGACCGCCCTCCCCGTCATCCGATCGACTGCCGCCTACCCTCGATCGCCCCGCGAAAGGTGAAATAGCGCGCCGCGAGGAAGCTGTATACGGCAGAAAGCAGAGAGGTCGCGAGTTTGGCAGGCGTCGGCCAGATGCCGACGACCTCTACGAATAACTTCATGCATAGATAGTTGAGCACGATCGCACCGCCGACCGACAACGCATAGCGCAGCAGCTGCGTGCGCGTACCGAGCGGCGAGGTGCGAAACGCCACGTTACGGTTGAGCCAGAAGCCGGTAAAGAAGGTAATCGGAAAGACGAGGAACAACGACGCGATCGGCGCCAACATATAGACGAATCCCAGATCGATAAAGCACTCTTCGCCGATCAGGAAGTGGTAGATCACGAAGTACCACACCGCATCCAGCGCCAGATTCAACCCGCCGCAAAAGGCATAGCGGAACAGCTGCCGCGAAACCGCCCCTTCCAGCCGACGCCAGTAGAACGCATCGACCGCACGGGTTATCAGCGAAGCGAATGAACTCATTTTTTTGCGTAAATCCACAGGTCGGGCCACGTCGAGCGATGTTCCCGCACGAAAAGATCGCAGGCTTCGCGATCCGGCGCGGCAAAAGGCGCGACCATATATTTCGCACCGAAAGGATAGACCCCGACTGCCAGCGACGACTCTCCGCGCAGCAGCTGCTCGCGGCACCGCGCGGCATTTTCTTCGGTCGAAAAGACACCGAAAACCACATAGCACCATCCCGACTGCATCCGGTCGGAGACCGGCTGCGGCGCAACGGCCGGCTGTATAGCCTGCGGCTCGGGCACTGCCGCCGCTTCGGATTGGGTATGCACAGCCGCCGCACTGCCGCTCGCTTCGGCTTCTGAGTGCGCAGCGGTCGCACTACCGTCCGATTTCGCCGGTGAAGCTGCCGGCTCCACCGCCGGTTTTCCGGCAACAGGCGCAGTATCCGTTGCAGCGGCGGCGGCGGAGACGCCGTCCACCGTCGATTCGGAAGGCGCGTTCTTGCGTTCAGCCGCCGGCGTCTTTGTCTGCGTCCGCTCCGACTGTGCAACGAGACGCGAAATGGACTTCGGCCAGAACTCGATATATCCGAATACGCCGAGCGCCACCGCAATCGCCGCCACCGCGATCCCCACCACGACCCGATTCATCCGAGGCTGCAATGTCACGACCTCCTCGCCCTGCGGGTTCAACTGCGCGGCGAATGCCGGTTCGGGGGTAAAGGCGCGGTGACGCAGCGTGCCGATCCCGTCGAGAGTCAGTACTCCGCCTTCATACGTCTTTGCCAGCCAACGGTCGAAAATCGCCTGCGCCTGCGCTTCGTCGCATCCGCCGGCACGACGGATCAGCTCCACGAGCGAAACGTCCTCCTCCGACGGGCGGAAATCGACTTCGTTGCGGGGCGCTGCAATCTTCTGCCGCGACAGACGACGGGCATTGCGGTGCGCGACATAGAGCGTACCCACACCGGGAATCACGACGGAGCGATGGCACAGCAATTCGCCGGCAATGATTTTATTTACCTCTGCGACCATGTTTTACCTCTACGGCAGGACGCGACAGCGCCCGCCAGATCATATAAATTCCGAAAAGAATGAAAGGGATACTCAGCAACTGCCCCATATTGAGCAGCATCCCCTGCTCGAAGGCCTCCTGATCCTCCTTGATGAACTCGATGAAAAAGCGCGTCAGGAAGATGCCGATCAGCCCCACGCCGAACAACAGTCCCGGCCGGCGCACCCCCATATTGCGGCGGTAGTAGAGCCACCACAGCACGCCGAACGTCACCACGTAACACAACGCTTCGTAGAGCTGCGTCGGATGCTGCACGGGCACCGCATCGAGCGGGAGATCGCGATAGAGACGCACGAACTTGAATCCCCACGGCATATCGGTCACACTGCCGATGATCTCCGAGTTGAACAGATTACCGAAGCGTACCGCCGCACCGCCGATCGCCACAGGGATCATGATGCGGTCGAGCGACCAGACGTAAGGCAGTTTGTTGCGCCGCGAAAAGAGCCACAAGCCGATCAGAAGCCCCACGGCCGCACCGTGGCTCGCCATACCGCCGTTGCGGATTTCGGTGATGATCGCCAGTGGATGCGCCAGATAGTGCTGCGGCTCGTAAAAGAGGCAGTGCCCCAGACGCGAACCGATGATCGTCGCCAGCGTACCGTAGATAAAGATCGACTCCGAAACCGACGAGGGCAATCCCTCGCGCTTGCAGAAATTATCGAAGAATTTGGCACCGACGAGAATCGCCAGCGCCCACATCAGCCCATAGTAACGGATATCCAACCCGCCGATGGAAAAGAGCACCGGGTTGAAATTCCATACGATGTACAACGGATTGAATACCATTTTTTCGAGATTGGTTTACTTGATTTCGTTCGGGTCTATTTTCTTGAGCGTGAAGGAGAAGGTACTGCCCACGCCCATTTCGCTGCGCAGCGTGATATGCTCGCCGTGCGCCTCGACGATGTGTTTGGCGATCGCCAGTCCGAGTCCCGTGCCGCCATGTTCGCGCGATCTGCCCTTGTCGGTGCGGTAGAAACGTTCGAAGACGCGCGGAATATCCTCCTTGGCGATCCCCACGCCCGAATCTTCGACTTCGATCAGAATCTTGTCGAGCATGTCGCGGAAGCGCACGCGCGTCTGGCCGCCTTCACGGCCGTAACAGATCGAGTTGGTCAGCAGATTGACCATCACCTGCCCCACATAGTGCTTGTCGGCCAAAACCCAAAACGGCGACGGCAGGTCGTCGGCGCCCTTCACCAGCAGTTTGATATGCCGCTCGCCGGCCTTCATCTCCAGCTGATCGGCAATCTCTTTGGAGAGCGCCACGATATCGAACGGTTCCATCTTCAGACGCGTCATATCACTCTCGAGTTTGGAGATGGTATCGAGGTCGTTGACGATATTGATAAGCCGGTCGATGCTCTTCTCCGTACGTTCGAGGTACTTGCGGTTGATGAGCTCGTCCTCCAGTCCGCCGTCGAGCAGCGTCGAGATATAGCCCTGAATATTGAAGATCGGAGTTTTCAGTTCATGCGCCACATTGCCGAGATACTCCTTACGGAACTTCTCGGTCTCCTTCAGGCGCGCGATCTCCATATCGCTGGTTTCGGCCCATGCCGACAACTCTTCCGAAATGCTCTCCACGTGCTTGTCCTTCAATTCATCGAGAATCTCATGCGTATGCACATTGCGTGAAAAGACGATCGAATAGATCGGTTTAAGCTTGTAAGCCACATATTTACGGATTACAAAGAGGGTGAACAGCGCCACAATCAGGAAGGTCCCCGCTGCTGTGCACAGAACCACCCACCATACTCCATGAGTCAATGCCGTCGCAAGGGCGACGATCGCCGCCGCCAGCACCGCAACCAACAGCGAGGAGGCCTCTTTCGTTTTGATGTTCATCGTAACTAAAATTAATGGTAAGACAAATCCGCACGGTTCCCGTCGCAGCCGCGCGTCAACGCTTCATGTAATTTCGCATCAGGCGGGCGATGTACTTGCCCACAATATCGAATTCGAGGTTCACCACCGTACCGACTCCGATACGGCAGAAATTGGTGTGTTCATACGTATAGGGAATAATCGCCACCCGGAAACCGTCGTCCCGCGAATCGCAGACCGTGAGACTCACGCCGTTGACGGTCACCGAACCTTTCTCCACCGTGCAGTTGTCGCCCTGAGGCTCATAGCGAAAAGTGAAATACCAACTTCCCTCGGCATCCTCGACCGCCGTACAGACGGCCGTCTGATCCACATGCCCCTGCACGATATGGCCGTCGAGCAGCGCATCGGGCCTCATCGATCGTTCGACATTGACCAGATCGCCGACTTGCAGCGTCCCCAGATTGCTGCGTAGCAGCGTCTCCTTCATGGCGGTCACCGTATAGGTATCCTCCGTTAGGTCTACGACCGTGAGGCATACGCCGTTATGGGCGATGCTCTGATCGATCTTCAGCTCGCGGCAGAAATCCGCGTGCAGGGTAAAATGTTTGTTCTGCTGTTCGCAGCGAATGGCCACTACGGTGGCCGTTTGCTCTATAATCCCGGAAAACATACATCATCAATACTTAAATGGATTGCTAAAGTTAAGTATAATTTCCCAAACGCCCAAACGCAGGGAGCAACTTTGCAACTCCGTTTCGGTATCAATCGACGATCAGATGCGCTTTTACTCGGTAAATCTTCTGGATATCTTTATTCTTGACGACGATCTCGTCGAAATCGCCCTCCCGCGAGGCCGTCAGACGGATCGACTGGGCGTCCGCACCGGAGTGGAGATGCCGCAGCGTTACGATCTTACGCGTAACAACGACATAGAGACCACCGGGAATGACCGACTCCACATCGGCCTCTTTGAGGAAAACCAGTGTTCCGGCAGGCAGGGTTTCGCCCATCGCCCGACCGTAGTAATAGAGGGCGTAATCGGCGTCATCGCCTACCGGCAGCACGATAAATCCGTCGGGGCTGAGCAGATCGAGGCCTCGAATCGATTTTTCGACATCGGCATTGAAAAAGGGAATCTGCACGCCGCGGTCTTCGCTTCCCGAGACGAACATCTGCCCTCTGCCGGTCAGCAGCCACAACAGATCGATCTGCGGGAAATGCAGAACGATCCGCTCGGCCAATTTCCGAGAAATACCGTTGTGTCCCCGTTTGATCTGATAAAGATTTTCACCGCGGGAGAGTCCGATATAACGAGCGAAATAGTTTGTCGTCATATTTGCCCATTTGACAACACTCTCGATTCTTTGCCAATTATTTTGATTTTCGTGCATTATTTCAAAAATTTTTTGCATCTTTGCGTCACCGTTTGGTCTCGTAGTTCAATGGATAGAATATAAGATTCCGGTTCTTACGATGTGGGTTCGATTCCCGCCGAGACTACTTTTTATCTTAGTTTCAGTTACTAAACCCCTTCCGATCCATTCTTTTATTTTACTACAAAATTAATAACAAATTTCTATTCTCCAACAAAAAATAGCGAATTTAGGCGATTTGATATCGTAAAAAGATTTCAACGATCGTTCGGAATCGAAAATATACTCCGATAAAAAAATGCGAAAATGCTTCCGAAAGGCAAAAAGAAGCCCTAAATAGAAAAGTCCGGCAATGTTTCGACATTGCCGGACTTATTTTCATCGGAAACCTTCTCAGTAGGTAAGACGCACGCCCAATTGCAAGGATAAATTGACCGGAGAAACTGTTCGCGCCGTCCGAAGATCGGTCTCCGTCAGATAATAGGAGACGCCCGGTTCGAAATAGAGCGCCGTCCGCCGTGTAAAATCGTATTGCAATCCGGCGTTGGCTGTCAGCGACCATTGCAGCGCCTTCTCGGCGACCGTTTCAGAACCGAATTTCGCATAGAGATTTTTCTCGACCATTCCGCCGGCACCCAAGTAGAGTTTCCAATTGCTCCGGGCCAGAAAATCCCAATTGACCCGCAGCGGGATACCCAGCATATGGAGCGTTTGCGAAAACGACTCGTCGTTCTGCGATACCCGGACATCCGAGCGCAGCAGCGAATAGACCAATCCGCTTTCGAGCGACAGTCCGTGTCCGAACTCTTTTCGGACGGAAATACCGAAACTCAGCGGCTGCTTATGCCGGTACAGATAATCTTCATACCCGCGTTTCATACGGACAATACCGCTCGAACTGAGCACATGGGAGGCCGACGACATCGGTGTCGCACGCCCCGAGGATACATGCTGTGCCGTAGGTAATCCGGCGGCGTAAAGGCCTACCGAAGTTGGCCGCGAAGGCCGTTTCGGTTCGAAGGCACGCAACGCGGATTCATCGGGAATCGTGCGGGCGATCGTCCGCGGCGAGGGATGCGCGGCAGCAGCCTTTCCGGCCGGCGCGGCCGATTCCTTTTCACCTGCAGAAGGCTGCTCCGCGGTCGATGTACCGGAGGAAACCGCTTCACTACGTGGCGGGCGATCCTCCTCAGCGGCATCGCCCCCGACGGATTGCGCCATCAGATCACTCGCAGCGATCGCCTCCGGCTGCCGCTCGGCCAAAGCCTGCCGCACCTTTGCCGCCAATGGCGCCGGAGCCTCGGACGGAGCGATCGGAGCCTCCGCGTTCCATAGCGTTTCCTCAGTATGTATAAGCTGCCCGTCCGCCGTCGTAAGTTCTCCGGCAAAGAACTCCGTTTTTCGATCACCGTCCACAACACCTTGATTTACGACAGTCTCACCTATTAATACGGCAATCGCTACAACGGCGGCTACGGCAGCTATTTTCTTCCATACGGGATTGAAGGCCCTGCGGCGCTGTCCGGCAGCGGCCAAATCGCGCTCCAGCGCTTCCCAGCCACCTCCCGGCAACGGCTCATCGGTACGCCGCAACGTCTGACGAATCGTCGCAATCCACCGTTCTTCCCGCTCCATTCTATTCCCTTTCATTTGTTTTTTACATATTCCTTAATTCGCCGTGCCAGTAAGGCTTTCGCCCGGAACAGCTGCGACGATGAGGTTTTCTCGCTGATTCCCAACTGCTCGGCAATCTCCTTGTGAGAAAGCTCCTCGATACAATAGAGGTTGAAAATCGTCCGGTACCCGTCGGGCAACTCGGCAATCAGCCGCTGGAGTTCATCGTAAGAGACCCGCTCCATTTCGCCCGCAGTCGGCTCTTCGCACCGCTCGGGCAGCTGGTCGACCGTCGTCGGATAGTGCAGCCGACGCTTGTTACGCAGCGCTTCGAGCGAGACATTGACCGCGATCCGTTCGATCCAAGCTCTCAAGGAACCTTCGCCGCGCCATGTAAACCGATCGATAGCGGCGAACACCTTGAGGAAACAGTCATGGAGCATATCTTCGGCCGTTGCCCGATCTCCGGCATAACGCAGGCAGATACTCAGCAATCGACCTCCGAAACGAGTGTACAGCTCGCGGCGGGCATCGTTATCTCCAGCTTTGCAACGCTCTGCGAGTATCCGTTCCTCCATGCTCATCGTCGTCATATAATAAATGATGTCTTCCTCCGAATACTGCATCTCAAGAAAAAAATATTTTTTTTATCTTATTACGCAGTATTTTGTATTTTTGTGCGTTTATAGGAAGGAACAAATGTAGAAAAAAATAGCTAAATCAATGAAAAAGTTCAAATTATTTCTTCTTGCGGCCGTCGCAGTGCTGCCTTTGCTTCAGTCTTGTAACGATTCAGACGTAGAGGGCGCCGACAGCCGGGCACTGGTAACCATCCTCAATCCGGGCGGAATCGCTTCCGGTTATTATTTCAAAGCGGACAACGGACAGACGTTCTTTCCGGCGCAGTATGCCGTGGCTACCGGCGGCTATAATCCCGAAGACGGACAGCGCGCCTTCATCTACTACTCGCTGCTCGAAGAGAAGAGTCAGAAATACGATTTCAACATCAAACTTTACGGCATCAGCGAGATTCTGACCAAGGATGTCGAGTCGATGGACGCTTCCAACGAAGCTGAGTTCGGCGACGACCCGATCGCCTTGGTAACACTCAACGGAGGAAGCAATTACGACTGTCTGATCAGCGCCGGATACCTCACCTGCTCCTTCTCGATTATGGGTGTAGGAAGCGAGAAGCATAAGATCAGCCTCGTTCGGAGCGCTTCGGCGGACGAAACCGAAGATCCCAACTACACGCTGCTCGAGCTGCGCCACAAAGCCGACGATATGGGATCGGATACCCCCACAACGAAATCCAGCATGGCTTCGTTCAAGCTCAACGCCTACGATCCGGCGATAACGCAGAAGAAGGGACTCAAGATCCGCTACAAGGATTTCAACGGGAATCTCCAATACGCCCTGATCGACTACTCGAAATAGGTACATCCCATCTCAATCAATAAATGATTAACCGGAAGGTCTGTTCGCTGCGGCGGACAGGCCTTTTTCATTTACGCAGGAGATCTTCGTAGCGGCGACGGCGGCGATTGTGTTTTTTGAAGCGGCAAATGCGGCGGATTCCCGAAAAAGAAGTATATTTGTAACCGTCTATATATTTTAATGTACCGACGGCCGAACATTCGGTTTCACCGAACGGCGCGACTTTCGAAAACGCCGGTGCATGAACGTATATAATTGCCTTTGTAGCTATGTCCACGATCCGAAACATAGAGAGCGATCTCGAATTCGAAAATAAAATCCGGCCGCAGGAACTCCAGAATTTCTCCGGGCAGGAGAAAATCGTCGAGAATCTGCACATCTTCATCCAAGCGGCCCTCATGCGCGGCGATTCGCTCGACCACGTGCTGCTGCACGGCCCTCCGGGACTGGGCAAGACCACGCTGGCCAATATTATCGCCAATGAAATGCACTCCCAGCTGAAAGTCACCTCCGGCCCTGTGCTCGACAAACCGGGCGATCTGGCGGGACTTCTGACGAACCTCAATCCGGGCGACGTGCTTTTCATTGACGAGATCCACCGGCTGAGTCCCATCGTCGAGGAGTATCTCTATTCGGCGATGGAGGACTACAAAATCGACATCGTACTCGACAAAGGGCCTTCGGCCCGTTCGATCCAGATCGAGCTGGCTCCGTTTACACTTATCGGCGCAACGACGCGCAGCGGGCTGCTGACCTCGCCGCTCCGGGCGCGATTCGGCATCCAGTGTCATTTGGAGTACTACGACGCAGCCATCCTGTCGGGGATCGTAAAGCGCTCGGCGCGTATTCTGGATGTCTCGATCGACGATGACGCCGCCATCGAAATCGCACGCCGTTCACGCGGCACGCCCCGTATCGTCAACGCGCTGCTGCGCCGTGTACGCGATTTCGCCATGGTCAAGGGCGAGGGGCATATCGATCTGGATATCACACGCATAGCGCTTACTGCGCTCAATATCGACGCGCGAGGACTGGACCAGATGGACAACCGCATCTTGCAGACCATCATCGGCAAATTCAACGGCGGCCCCGTCGGTCTGAACACGATCGCCACGGCCGTAGGCGAAGACGCCGGAACGATCGAGGAGGTCTATGAACCCTTCCTCATCATGGAGGGCTTTCTCAAACGCACACCCCGCGGGCGCGAGGCCACCGAGACAGCGTTCCGCCATCTGGGACTTACGCCGCCGACGCTCGGCGACACGCTCTTCTGACGGAAGTGCCGCCGCACAGACCCGGCCAAACACCAAAACAAATACGCTACACCCTCTCCTCCATTTCAGACCGGTCATCTTCGCACGATCGCCGGTCTGGCAGCAGCGTGTATCGTCTGTAGCTGTCCTTCGAAAATCTACACCTCCGTCATGAAACGGCATGATCCTCTTCCTGCCGACAGTGTAACCCTCTACGAAAAAGGTGCTCCGATTCCTGCCTCAGCCCGCAAAATCGGAGAGCTGACGATCTCCAGCACGGGAGCCGAGACCGGCAAACGGTACTGGCAGGCCGTCGATCAAGCCGTCTGTGCGACGGCCGATGCCGGCGGCAACGCGCTCTGGCTCGACGAACTGAGCGAAACCGTATCGCAGCACGGCACGACCTATGCGCTCAACGCCGCCATGTTCCGCATCGACAGTCCCGACATCGCACACCCGACCGCTGCCGATCCGCTCCCCAAAGCCCACGGCCTAAAAGAAGGGACGGAAAACGGAGGCAGCTGCCGACTCATCTGTTCCATTGCAACATCGGCGCAGGATTTATCACCAGCGATCTCCAAATGGCGTCCGACGGAACACCCTACGAAGGAGGCACCGTCGGCCTCGCCCACAATGCAGGCTGCGATTTCATCACGAAAGCCGGCTTCGGAGCCGGTCTGCGCTACGCCTGTCTTCGAATGAATGCCCAACTGAAGTCGTACGATCCCTCCTCACGCATAGGTCAGCAATACGATTGCAAGATCGGAATGCATTACGTCGCGCCGGAGACCTGCTATTCGATCGTGTTCGGGAAAAAGGCGCTGTTATCGGTACTGGCCGGCATCGGCTATGCCAGCTACTTCGAACGCATGGACGACCTGCGAGGCTCCGTCGGCGGCTACGGCACACACGGCGTGCTCCCCGCCACCCTCCCGCTCTCCAAGCACCTCGCTTGGGGTTTAGAGATCGGCGGCTATGCGCTGCGCTTCTCTCCGAAGAAGCTCGGTGTCGAAGGTTATGACGGGAGCACCGGAATAAATTATCTGAATATAGGGATGGGCCTTCACTACATTTTTTAAGAAAAACAATTTATTTTTTAATAAAATTATTTTAAAAACTAATATTTTTTATTAACTTGCAGGCGTGATAATTGTTTGGATACACTGGTAAAATTTAGCTTATGGACACGAACGAATTGATGAAGGAAGCGCTCGCCTATCACGCAGAAGGAAGCCCGGGCAAGATCGAAATCCTGCCGACAAAACCCGATGCCACTCAGTACGATCTCTCGCTGGCCTACTCGCCCGGCGTAGCGGCGCCGTGTCTGGCGATTGCCGACGATCCGGCCAAGGTATACGACTATACGATCAAGGGCAATCTGGTGGCGATCGTCACCAACGGAACCGCCGTGCTGGGGCTGGGCGATATCGGTCCGCTGGCGGCCAAACCGGTCATGGAGGGCAAGAGTATGCTTTTCAAGCATTTCTCCGGCATCAACGCCTTCGACATCGAGATCGACACCACGGATACGGAGGAGTTCATCAATACCGTCAAGCGGATCGCCCCCACCTTCGGCGGCATCAACCTCGAAGATATCAAGGCGCCCGAATGTTTCGAGATCGAACGGCGGCTCATCGAGGAGCTGGACATACCGGTGATGCACGACGACCAGCACGGGACGGCCATCATCGCTTCGGCGGCGCTCATCAATGCGATGCATCTGAGCGGGAAACGCATCGACGAAGTACAGATCGTCGTCAACGGTGCAGGCGCGGCCGCCATCGCCTGCGCAAGGATGTTCCTTGCGCTCGGAGTCCGTCGCGACCACATCACGATGTGCGACAGCCGAGGCGTGGTCACCACCCGCCGCAACGACCTCAACCCCATTAAACGCGAATTTACAACCGACCGGCCGATCACGACGCTTCGCGAAGCGCTCGTGGGCGCCGACGTTTTTCTGGGCGTCTCGACGGCCGGCGTGCTCAACGCGGAAATGGTACGGTCGATGGCCCATGATCCGCTGGTGATGGCGCTTGCGAATCCCGATCCCGAAATCCCCTACGAAGAGGCGAAGGCATCACGTCCCGACGTGATCGTCGCCACGGGTCGTACCGATTATCCCAATCAGGTAAACAACGTACTGGGCTTCCCCTACATCTTCCGGGGTGCACTCGACGTCCACGCCCGCAAAATCAACGAAGCGATGAAACTCGCCGCCGCCCACGCACTCGCGGAGCTGGCCCGCGAAGAGGCTCCCGCAGAGCTGGCCGCCGCCTACGGCGTCGCTCGACTCGAATTCGGCCCCGATTACCTGATCCCGAAACTGACGGACCCGCGCCTGCTGCAACGCATCGCCCCTGCCGTAGCTAAAGCGGCGATCGACTCGGGTGTAGCGCAACTCCCTTACAAAAAATAAAACCGTAAAATTCCGGCGAAAAACCGATTCGAAAAGGTTCGGAGCCATCCAGAAATGCGCTGTCGATACAGGATGTTCCTGTATCGACAGCGCATTTAAAGTAAACTCCGTCTCTATGCGGCGGCACTTCAGGCCGGCGGCAGGGAAAAGCGATCCGGCGGCGGATTATTTCGACGCACGTTTGCGATCCACCTCGTGCAACAGAATCTTACGCAGCCGCATGGCATGAGGCGTAACCTCGACGTATTCGTCCTCCTTGATGTATTCGAGCGCCTCTTCGAGCGAGAAGATCTTGGGCGGCACGATCGCCGCCTTGTCGTCCGAACCCGAAGCGCGCATGTTGGTGAGCTGCTTGGCTTTGGTGACATTGACCGTAATATCGCCCGAGCGCGTGCTTTCGCCGATGACCTGTCCTTCATAGACCTGATCCATCGGCGGGATGAAGAAGCGGCCGCGATCCTGCAGCTTGTCGATCGAGTAGGCGTATGCCGTACCCGTCTCCGATGCGATGAGCGAACCGTTGGTACGCATCTCTATCTCGCCCGTCCACGGTTCGAAATCCTTGAGCCGATGAGTCATGATCGCTTCGCCGGCCGTGGCGGTCAGCATGTTCGACCGCAGACCGATGATGCCGCGCGAAGGGATCGAGAATTCGAGCCGCGTACGGCCGTTGGCCGACTCCATATTCGTGAGCGTGCCCTTGCGTTTGGTCGCCAATTCGATCACCGTGCCGGCCGATTCATCGGGACAGTCGACGGTCATCTCCTCGATCGGTTCGCACTTCACGCCGTCGATCTCCTTGATAATCACCTTCGGCTGACCGACCTGCAGCTCGTAGCCCTCGCGGCGCATGGTCTCGACCAGCACCGACAGATGCAGCACGCCGCGGCCGTAAACGATGAACGAGTCGGCGTTCTGCCCCGGTTCGACGCGCAGGGCGAGATTTTTCTCCAGCTCGCGGTCGAGCCGTTCCTTGAGGTGGCGCGAGGTGACGTATTTACCGTCCTTGCCGAAGAAGGGCGAGTTGTTGATCGTGAAGAGCATCGACATCGTGGGTTCGTCGATCTGAATGGGCGGCAGCGGCTCGGGATGCTCGTAGTCGCAGATCGTGTCGCCGATCTCGAACCCCTCGATACCCACCAGCGCACAGATTTCACCGCAGGGAACCTCCTCGACCTTCTTCTTGCCCAACCCTTCGAAGACCATCAGGTCGCGGATGCGGGTCTTCTGCATCGTCACGCCGTCGCGTTTGGCCAGCGTGACGTTCTGTCCGGCGCGGAGCGAACCGCGCGTCACTTTACCCACGGCGATACGGCCCACGTAGGGCGAATATTCGAGCGACGTGATGAGCATTTGAGGCGTTCCTTCGACGATCTCAGGCTCTGGAATCTCGTCGATGATGGCGTCGAGCAGCGGCGCGATCGAATCCGTCCGTTCGGTCCAGACGTGCGACATCCAGCCCTGCTTGGCCGAGCCGTAGATCGTTTTGTAGTCGAGCTGCTCCTCGGTGGCGTCGAGCGTGAACATCAGGTCGAAGACCTGCTCGTTGACCACATCGGGGCGGCAGTTGGGCTTGTCGACCTTGTTGACCACCACAATCGGTTTCTTGCCCAGTGCAAGGGCTTTCTGCAACACGAAACGGGTCTGAGGCATGGTGCCTTCGAAGGCGTCGACGAGCAGCAGCACGCCGTCGCACATGTTGAGCACACGCTCCACCTCACCGCCGAAATCGGCGTGACCCGGAGTGTCGATGATGTTGATCTTGTAGTCCTTATAGATGACCGAAACGTTCTTCGAGAGGATCGTGATGCCTCGTTCGCGTTCCAGATCATTGTTGTCCATAATCAATTCGCCGTTCTGCTGGGCGTTGTCGCGCAGGAGATTTCCTGCAAGGATCATCTTATCGACCAATGTAGTCTTTCCATGGTCTACATGGGCGATAATCGCAATATTGCGTAATTTCTGCATATGTTACTCGGGATATTTATCGGGACAAAGGTAATAAAATCTCAGGAAATTGTGTTACTTTTGCTCAGGTATTCATTCAGGTAATCTATTTAATGATGAGTTATTCGTTGCAAGTTGCCGGACGCAGCCGTGTCGTGGTGGGACGTGCGGTCGAGGAGCTGCCGCATCTGTTGCCGGCAGGAAGGGTGATCGTACTGACGGATCGCAATGTCGCCCGCTGTCGTCCCGAACTTTTCGAGGGCTGCGATCCGATCTGCATGGAGCCGGGCGAAGAGCACAAAACATTGCAGACCGTCGAGGCGGTCTGCCGCGAGTTGATCCGCCGCGGCGCCGACCGTACGACGTTTCTGCTGGGCGTCGGAGGCGGCATCGTGACCGATGTCACGGGATTCGTCGCGTCGGTGTATATGCGCGGCATTCCGTTCGGGTTCGTCTCGACCACGCTGCTGGGAAACGTCGATGCGAGCGTCGGCGGCAAGAACGGCGTCAATCTCGACGGATATAAGAATATGGCGGGCGTCTTCGCCCAGCCGCAGTTCGTCGTCTGCGACACGTCGCTCTTCGCGACGCTGCCTCTTCGGGAGATTCGCGCCGGACTGGCGGAAGCGGTCAAAGCCGGAATCATCGGCGACGAGCCGCTCTTCGAGCTGATCGAACGGTCGGGACTCGACAGGCTGTGTGCCGACCCGAAGGCGATGGACAAGGTCGTGGTACACTCCGTGCGGCTCAAAGCCGCCATCGTCGGCCGCGACGAGCGCGAGCACGGCGAACGCCGCAAGCTCAATCTGGGTCATACCTTCGGCCATGCCGTCGAGAAGTGTTCGCGCGAGATGAACCACGGCGAAGCGGTAGCCGTCGGCATGGCCATCGCCGCACGACTGGCCGTAAAGCTAAGACTGCTGCCCGCGGCGGCGTGCGATCGAATCATGCGGCTGCTCGCAGCGCTGGGATTTGCAATCGAATCGCCGGTACCGGCCGAAGAGCTGCTTGCGGCCGTGACCAAGGACAAGAAGAGCGAGGGCGATACGATCCATCTGGTGTTGCCGACCGCCATCGGCGCCTGCGAAGTGCGGACGCTGACGTTCGATGAACTGTCGCGGCTCGTCAGGACAATTTGACCTCGGCGGGCGGACACCGCCGCTAAAACACCAAGCGCTCCCGTTTAATACGATACACCTCGATCACGACTGTCGCAGCGTCGCGTAGGAGAGGATATGCCACGTAAGTCCGACGGCGAGCGACAGCAATCCCAGCTGCGCCCACCACCACTCGCCCACAACGCCGAAGATGCAATAGAGCAGCGTCGCCCAGATCAATGTGACGGAGACGATTTTCGCCCGCAGCGGAATAGCGCGGTACTCTCTGAAATTACGGATATAGGTTCCCAGACAGGGATGCGTCAGCAGCCGGTCGTACAGCCGCGGCGAAGAGCGGAAGAAGGCCCACGCGGCGAGCAGCAGGAAAGGCGTCGTAGGCAGCAGCGGCACGAAGATACCGACAACGCCCAGCGCCAGCATCGTCCACCCGAAGAGGATATAGAGCATTCGCGGCAAACGAGAGCCGGTTGCGGATTTTTCCGAACGCGGAAAACGCGGTGGGATATTCGAGGTTTTCACCTTACAAAAATAGCGCTTTAATCGATTTGTCCCTAATTCTTACTAAAGAATAATCTCCCTTTTTGAATCGGCCGCAGCCCTGCATACATATCATATAATCGTTTCTTCGTCGGATTCCCTCGCGTCGACGTTACTCGCGCAATGACAACAAACGGTCGATGCTCGCGCTCGCCATCCGGCTCGCTCAGCACGACGATTGTCGTTTGCTTTTGCACGCGCCTTGCACACTTTGCGGCGGACAAGCTGCCGCGTAGATAGGCGCCGCCTCGGCATAACGCAAATAAATTTGCATCTGCGCTCGGCTTGCACTATCTTTGCAGAGAAAAACGTACCAAAACGAACCTGTTACGAAATTATTCTTACAGTATGGAGAAAAAAATAGGAATCGCCAGCGACCATGCAGGCTATGAAATGAAAGAGTTTCTCATCGGTTATCTGGGAGCCAAAGGATACGACATGTACGATTTCGGCACCGACTCGCCCGAAGCGGTGGACTATGCGGATTTCGCGCACCCGCTGGCCGAAGCGGTCGAGAAGGGCGACGTCGAGCGCGGCATTGCACTCTGCGGCTCGGGCGAAGGCATGGCCCTCACCCTCAACAAGCATCAGGGCATCCGCGCCGGTCTGGTCTGGCGCAAAGAGATCGCCGAGCTTATCAAAAAACACAACAACGCCAACATCATCGTCCTGCCGGCACGCTTTATCTCGAACGATGAAGCGGTAGCGTTCATCGAGACCTACCTCGCCACCGAATTCGAGGGCGGGCGTCACGAACGCCGTATCGCCAAGATTCCGGTCAAGTGCGGCGACACGGAGTGCTGCAAATAAAACAAAAGGGAAATTCGGAGGTCAATATCTGCAAGACGGAAACGTCTTACGACTCCGTGCGAAAGAGTCTCCCGCCCACTCTCTACAACCGCTCCCTATGGAGAAATACCCCGTCGAAAGGCGGGGTATAGTTTTGTGCCCGCTGCGGATCGTCGAACAGCCCGAAGATCGCCGAACCGCTGCCCGACATCGAGGCATAGACGGATCCCGCCGCCAGCAGACTCTCCTTGAGCACGGCCAGCCGCGGATGCGCGGTGAAGAGGTGCGGTTCGAAGTCGTTTTTCACCCTCCCCTGCCACGCGGCAACGGGCAGCCTCATCAGCTCTTCGAGCCGTTCCGCCGGAATTGCAGGCCGCACGCCGGCATACGCCTCGCTCGTGGAGATCGTTTCGTCGGGTTTCACGATCAGAAGCGTCCATCCGTCGAGCGCCGGACAAACGGGCTGCATCACCTCGCCCCGCCCCGTACAAAGCTGCGGGGCGTTGCGCACGAAAAAGGCCGTGTCGCTGCCCAGCGTTGCGGCGCAATCGATCCTCTCGGCTTCGGACAGCCGCAGGCCGAACAACGCATCGACCCCCAACACGACCGCCGTCGCATCCGCCGATCCGCCGCCCAGCCCTGCACCATAGGGCACGCGCTTATCGAGTGCGATCCGCACGGGTCCCACGCCGTAACGTTCGTGCATCAACCGCCAAGCCTTCAGGCAGATATTCTCCGACGGCGGACAATCGACCGGCAGACCCCGCTGCACGAATACGACCTCGGCGGAAGGTTCGATCTCCAGTTCATCGTACAACCCCCGCACGGGCACCATCACCGTCGACAGGTCGTGAAATCCGTCGACCCGACGGCGAAGCACGTCCAGTCCGATGTTGATTTTGCAATTGGCTCGTAATTTCATGTAATGCGTTTTGGCCCGACAAAATTAGGATAAATTCCCGATACCCGATGCCGAATCGCGAAAATTCGTACCTTTGGCTGCGCCGTAGATACTCCGCCTCGGCAAAATCCAAATAAATTTGCTTTTGCCCGCGGCTTATTCGTACTTTGGCTGCGCCGTAGATACTCCGCCTCGGCAAAATGCAAATAAATTTGCTTTTGCCCGCGGCTTATTCGTATCTTTGCCCTATGAAATTCCGCACCGAAATCGAAATCCGCCCCTATGTTCGTCAGTTCTCCTACGACGACCGCCTACTGGCGCTCGGTTCGTGCTTCGTCGCGGAGATCGGACGCCGCATGACCGAAGCCAAATTCCGCATTGCGGTCAACCCTTCCGGCGTACTGTTCAATCCGCTCTCGATCGTCCGTACCCTGCGCCGCTACCGCGACGCGCGTCCGATTACGGAGGAGGAGTTGCAGCACGCCGACGGACGGTGGTTCCACTACGATTTCCACGGTTCGCTCGCAGGCGGCACGGCCGCCGAAGCACTGACGCGTCTCGATGCGGCTGTCGCCGAAGGGGCGCGTGCGCTGCGCGAAGCCTCGGTCGTTCTGCTGACGCTGGGCACGGCATGGGTCTACGAACGCACGGATACGGGCGAAGCGGTCGCCAACTGCCACAAACAACCCGCCGACCGGTTCCGCCGCCGCAGGCTTACGGGGGCGGAGGTCGTCTCGGCGATCGAGAGGACACTGTCGGACGAACTGAACGGGAAACAGATTCTGCTGACCGTCAGCCCCGTCCGTCATTTGGGCGACGGACTTGCAGGCAACGCCGTGAGCAAAGCCGTACTGCGGCTCGCCGCCGAGGAGCTGGCCGAACGCCATGCCGAGATCGCCTACTTCCCCGCCTACGAAATTCTCTGCGACGACCTGCGCGACTATCGTTTCTATGCCGACGATCTGACACACCCCTCGCCGCAGGCGGTCACATATATCTGGGAACGGTTCTGCGAAGCGCTGCTCACGTCCGACGCACGGGCGCTGCTGCCTCGCATCGCCGAGATAACCGCCGCCGCCCGTCACCGGCCGCTGCAACCCTGCTCGGAAGCCTACCGCGCATTCTGCCGTCGTCAGCTGGAAGCCATCGAACGGCTGCCGGAGGTGGATTTCACGGAAGAAACAGCGTTTTTTCTCCGCCAAATCGAAATTAATTCCTAAATTTGTCGTTCAATAGAAGCTATGATGAAAATCCGATATTTCCTGCCTGTTCTCACGCTCTTCGCTACATGTCGCGTTGCGGCGGCACAGACGCCCCGACTGGTCGTTCAGATCGTCGTCAGCTCGATGCGCGCCGAAGACCTGAGCCGCTACGCCGACAACTTCTCCGACGACGGATTCCTGCGTCTGGTACGCGGCGGCACGTTCTACCCCGAAAGCCATTACGACTATCTGCATACCTCGACCCCCGTCTCGCTGGCCACTCTCACCACGGGCGCCAATCCCTCGGTACACGGCATCGTCGCCGAGCGCTGGATCGACTATGTGAACAACAACGTCGTGGAGCTGACGAAGGACCGCACCACGATGGGTATCGACTGCGACGCCGGCATCGGCGACTGCTCGCCCCGCAATCTGGTAGCCCCGACGCTGGGCGAAAGCCTCCAGCAGAGTTCGCCCAAGAGTCTCGTCGCCACCGTGGCGCTCGACCCTGCATCGGCCGTCGTGGCGGGCGGATATACGCGCAACGTCTTCTGGATGGACGCCCCGCGCGCCAATTGGATCACCTCGTCGTTCTATGCCGAAGCACTGCCCGTGTGGGCGCGCAAATACAATCTCGGCCGCGAGATTCTGGGATACATCCCCTTCGCATGGGAGTTGAAATACCCCCGTGAGCGCTACCGCAACTCACAAAGTACGGTCATCGACCTCAACAAACCCGAACACCTGCGGCGCAACCGCCATCGTCTGACGACGATCAAACCCGAAAAGTCCGCCCCGACGATCCCCTCCGGCATCGAGCGGATGCTCTACACGCCGTCGGGAAACTCCGTCACACTGGCCTTCGCCAAACAGATGCTCACACAGATGGAGCTGGGCAAGGACGCCGCGCCCGATCTGCTGAACATCTGTCTGGATGCTCCGCGCCGCATCGCCGAGTGTTACGGTCCCGAATCGATCGAGGCGGAAGATATGTACTACCGGCTCGACGAAGAGCTGGCGCAGTTCCTGAACTACCTCTACGCACAGATCGAACCCGAAAACGTGATCGTAGTGCTCACCTCCGACCACGGCACCAGCCCGTCGTACGACGCCGGCGTCTTCGAGCGCGACCGCTTCAACGCCGCACAGTTTCAGGTGATCGTCAACAGTTTCCTCTGCGCCCAGCACGGACCAGGGGAGTGGGTCGTCGATTACGAGGACAACAACCTCTACCTCAACCATACGCTCATCTACAACAAGGGGCTGGATCTGGCCGCCATTCAGAACGAAGCGGCGACCTTCGCCATGCAGTTCCGCGGTGTGTCGCACGCCCTGTCGTCGACAGCCATGCGGTCGAGCTACTTCGGCAGCGGCTACGGCGAGAAGATGCAGAACAGTTTCTACCCCCGCCGTTCGGGCGACGTGGTGGTCAACCTCATGCCCGGTTGCATCGAGGAGCGGCCGAACGTGCGGTCGAAGTCGGGTTCGATGTACGGCTACGACACCACCGTGCCGCTCGTCTTTTACGGCAGCGGCATCCCCGCCCGCAAGGTGGGGCGCAGCGTCGAGATGACCTCCGTGGCTCCGACGCTGGCCTATTTGCTCGATATCCCCGAACCGGCGGCTTCGGAGGGCACGGTTTTGGAAGAATTCAGAAAATAAGAGACTCAACCAATGGATAAGATTCAGGACGAGATCATCGGCGAATTCTCGGTCTTCGACGACTGGCTCGACAAATACGACTATCTGATCGAACTGAGCGACTCGCTGCCGGCGATCGACGCGGCGCACCGCACCGACCGTTACCTCATCAGCGGCTGTCAGTCGCGGGTGTGGATCGACGCGCGGCTCGAAGCGGGAAAGGTTTACTATACGGCCGACAGCGACGCCATCATCACCAAGGGGATCATTGCGCTGCTCGTCCGCGTGCTCAACGGCCGCACGCCGCAGGAGATTCTCTCGACCGACCTCTATTTCATCGATGCCATCGGTCTGAAGGAGAACCTATCGCCGACGCGTTCCAACGGACTGCTGGCGATGCTCAACCAGATGAAACTCTATGCGCTGGCATTCGAGAAAGAACTGGAAATGAAGCGTTGAGCGTCGTCCGACGGCCGGTTTCCGATCTTCAATCATAACTACCGAAAGCAATGACTCCAGAAGAGATACTCAAAGTCGAAAAGGACATCGTCCTTACGCTCAAAACCATCTACGACCCCGAAATTCCGGTCAACATTTACGATCTGGGACTTATCTACGAAATCGACTACACACCCGACGGTGTGGCCAACATCCGCATGACGCTCACAGCACCCAACTGTCCGATGGCCGAGCAGCTGGTCGAGGACGTCAACACGCAGGTCGCCAAGGTCGAAGGGGTCAAGGAGGTCAATATCATCCTCACGTTCGATCCAGTATGGGACAAGAGCATGATGTCCGAAGAGGCGCTTCTCGAACTCAACCTGCTGTAATGCCATGAAGGACGAGGAAGTGCAACGTGCCGAACGCCGGCTGCTGGCCGGAGCCGCGACCTACGCCTGCGGGAGGTATGTCGCGCGACTCGACACGCTGCACCGCAACGATCTCTACACGCGACTGGCCTACGACCGGCTGGAACGCAAGTACAACGTGGTGCGCGAGCTCTTCGCCGAGAGCGACCGAAACTGGAATCAGACCTTCTACGTCCTGCTTTTCCGCACCATCGGCGATACGACCAACCGCGACGCCTTCATGACGCTGGCGCGTCGCATCAGTTACCGCATGGTGTTGCGCGAACGGGCGTCGCTGCACGCCGTCGAAGCGATGCTGTTCGGCGCTTCGGGACTGCTGGACAACTACCGCGACGATGCCTATACCCGTTCCCTGAAGAAAGATTTCGAATACTTTTCCCATAAATACGAGATCGAACCGATGACGGGTGCCGAGTGGAACCTCCGCGATATCCGGCCAGCCAACCATCCGCTGCTGCGCATCGCCCAGCTGGCGGCATTTCTCGCTTCGAACGACTTTCTGATCGACCGGCTCGTCGAATGCCGCACGGAAGAGGATGTTCACCGTCTGTTCTCGGCCGAGGCTTCAGACTACTGGTATACCCACTATATTCCTGCGAGCGCCACCCACGAACTGCCCAAACGCATCGGACGGATGAAATCCGATCTGTTGGGCATCAATCTCGTCGCGCTGATTCAATATGCCTACGGCGCCTACAACGGCAGCGAGCAGCTGCGCGAGCGGGCGTTCGCCTTGCTCGAAGCCATCCCCGCCGAGGAGAACCGTTTCATGCGCCGCTGGCGGTTCTACGATCTGCATCCCGCCAACGCCTTCGAATCGCAGGCGCTGCTGCAGCTGGCCACCGAATACTGCGACCGCCGACGTTGCGCGGAATGTCCCGTCGGACGGCGCCGGCTGGCAACGCTCAAGCAGACGCACCCTGCCGACGAATCACACGCTTAATTATAACGCTATGACGATACGAATCGAAAAAGAGAGCTGCATCCGATGCGGAAAGTGCGTACAGGTATGCCCCGCCGAAATCATGGTCCGCAGAGGGACTGCCAAGGAGATCGCACTCGTCCATACCGACCGCTGCATCGTCTGCGGGCATTGCGTCGACGTATGCCCCACCGACTCGGTGATCCACAGCGAATTTCCGCCGCAGACGGTGCACGCCGTCGACGAAGGGCTGCTGCCCACGCCGGAACAGGTGCTGCTGCTGATCCGATCGCGGCGTTCCAACCGTACGATCACGCCGAAACCTATTCCCGAAGAGGCGCTGCAACAGATCGTCGAAGCCGCACGCTGCGCCCCGACGGCCTCCAACTCGCGGCAGGTCTCCTTCACGCTCGTTACCGACCCCGAACAGTTGCGCCGTATCGGCGATTTCACGATCGGCGTCTTCGACTCGACGGCCAAAAAGCTGATGAACCCTGTGGTTCGGACGCTGCTCAAACGGTTGCGGCCCGACCTCTACCGATACGCCGCGCGCTTTGCCGAGATGAAACGCGAACACGAGGCCGGCAAAGACCCGATTCTGCGCAAGGCGACCGCCCTGCTCATCATCCATACGCCTGCCTCCAGCCGCTTCGGGTGCGAAGACGCGAATCTGGCCTACCAGAACGCTTCGCTGATGGCCCAGTCGCTGGGCGTGAGTCAGATTTATATGGGTTTCATCCTCACCGCGATTCGAATGAGCAAGAAAAATGCATTCGCCCGAATCGCCGGCATAACGGGCCGGCCACAGGCGATCATGGCGCTGGGTATACCGGCGTTCCGCTACCCGAAATATACGGAGAGAGGGTAAACGGAGGCGATAAAGCGTCTCCGTTTTTTCTATATATCGTTTTTTTTAATTATCTTTGTTGTTCTAAGATTGAAAATCAATAAAACAGACCCATCCGTATGGATATTGTAACCGGTATAATCAAACTCTTATTCGGTTCGAAGGCGGACAAGGACCGCAAGGCCGTCGAACCCTATGTCAACAAAATCAAGGAGGTCTATCCCTCCATCGCCGCCCTTTCGAACGACGAGCTTCGAGGCCGGAGTCAGGCGCTGATGAAGCAGATCGCCGATTTCATCGCCCCCGACGAGGAGCGGATCGTCTCGCTCAAGTCGCAGCTGGAACGCTCGGAAACCGCACTCGAAGAGAAGGAGAAGATTTCGAAGGAGATCGACGAGATCACCAAGCGTATCGACGAGAAGATCGAGGAGAAGCTCGACGAAATCCTGCCCGAAGCGTTCGCCATCATGAAGGATACGGCGCGGCGCTTCACCGAGAACGAAACGGTCACGGTAACAGCCTCCGATTTCGACCGGCAGCTGGCCGCGTCGAAGGATTTCGTCACGATCGACGGCGACAAGGCCGTCTACGCCACCCACTGGCTCGCGGGCGGTAACGACGTGCGGTGGGACATGGTTCACTACGACGTGCAGCTCTTCGGCGGCGTGGTGCTCCACAAAGGCAAGATCGCCGAGATGGCGACGGGTGAAGGAAAGACCCTCGTCGCGACGCTCCCCGTGTTCCTCAATGCGCTGGCGCGCAAGGGCGTCCATATGGTGACGGTCAACAACTATCTGGCCAAGCGCGACTCCGAATGGATGGGGCCGATGTACGAATTCCACGGGTTGTCGGTGGCTTGTATCGACGATACGCAGCCCAACTCCGACGCCCGCCGTCAGGCCTACATGGCCGACATCACCTTCGGCACGAACAACGAATACGGTTTCGACTACCTGCGCGACAACATGGCCTCATCGCCCAAAGACCTCGTGCAGCGCAAGCACCACTACGCCATCGTCGATGAGGTCGACTCGGTGCTCATCGACGACGCCCGTACGCCTCTGATCATCTCCGGCCCCGTTCCCAAGGGCGACGATCAGCTCTTCGAACAGTACCGCCCCGCCATCGAGAATCTCTACAACCTCCAGAAAAATCTGGTGACGAACCTCGTGGCCGAGGCCAAGCAGTCAATATCCGCCGGCAAGACGGAGGAGGGCGGCATCAAGATGTACCGCGCACACAAAGGTCTGCCCAAGTACAAGCCGCTCATCAAGTTCCTCTCGGAGCAGGGCATCAAGGCACAGATGCAGAAGACCGAGAACATCTACATGCAGGACAACAACCGCCGAATGCCTGAAATCGTCGACGACCTCTATTTCGTCATCGACGAGAAGCTCAATTCGGTGGAGCTGACCGACAAAGGCCACGAGGCACTGTCGAAATACTTCGACGAGGAGGGATTCTTCGTGATGCCCGACATCGGCGCCGAGGTGGCCGAGATCGAAAAGAGCGAGGGGACGACCGAGGAGAAGGCGCAGCGGCGCGACGCGCTCATCAACGACTACGCCGTCAAATCGGAGCGCGTCCACACGGTCATCCAGCTGCTGAAGGCCTACGCCATGTTCGAGAAGGACATCGAATACGTGGTCATGGACAACAAGGTGAAGATCGTCGACGAGCAGACGGGCCGTATTCTCGACGGCCGCCGTTATTCGGACGGGCTGCATCAGGCCATCGAGGCCAAGGAGCGCGTGAAGGTCGAAGCGGCGACGCAGACCTTCGCCACCATCACGTTACAGAACTACTTCCGTATGTATCACAAGCTGGCCGGTATGACCGGTACGGCCGAGACGGAGGCATCGGAGTTCTGGAGCATCTACAAGCTCGACGTCGTCGTCATCCCGACCAACAAACCCATCGTGCGCGACGACCGCGAGGATCTGATCTACAAAACCAAGCGCGAGAAGTACAACGCCGTGATCGACGAAATCGTCCGGCTGGTCGAAGCAGGCCGTCCGGTACTCGTCGGTACGACGTCGGTCGAAATTTCGGAGCTGCTGAGCCGTATGCTCAAGCTGCGCGGCATCAAGCATAACGTACTGAACGCCAAGCAACATCAACTGGAGGCGCAGATCGTGGCCGAAGCCGGCCGCACGGGTCAGGTGACCATCGCCACCAACATGGCCGGCCGCGGTACCGACATCAAGCTCTCGCCCGAGGTGAAGACGGCCGGAGGTCTTGCGATCATCGGCACGGAGCGGCACGAAAGCCGCCGCGTCGACCGGCAGCTGCGCGGCCGTGCAGGCCGTCAGGGCGACCCGGGTTCGTCGCAGTTCTTCGTCTCGCTCGAAGACGACCTGATGCGTCTGTTCGGTTCGGGCCGCATCGCCTCGTGGATGGACCGTATGGGACTCAAGGAGGGTGAGGTGATTCAGGCCGGCATGATGACCAAGGCCATCGAACGCGCCCAGAAGAAGGTCGAGGAGAACAACTTCGGCATCCGTAAGCGGCTGCTCGAATACGACGACGTGATGAACTCGCAGCGCGAGGTGATCTACACGCGCCGCCGCCACGCCCTCTACGGCGAACGGATCGAGATCGACCTGAACAACATCATGTACGACTTCG
>URRP01000012.1 GCA_900550375.1 uncultured Alistipes sp.
GAGGGATTCGAACCCCCGGTACAGTTACCCGTACACCGCATTTCGAGTGCGGCCCGATCGACCACTCCGGCATCTCTCCATAATCGCCGCGAAACGAGGAAAAACCCTCCTTCCGGCCCCGTCGGGACAACTGATTATCATCCTTTCGGGGCTGCAAATATAAACAAAAATTCTTAGATTGTTCTTTTCCGCGACAAAAAAAGTTGTCCGAAAGCGGATTTTCGTACCCGCCGCAAACCGATCCATGCAGTATCTGCACCCCTCGTGCGTTTATATAGTAAAACCGCCCCTGTATTGAAAAATAATTCATACCTTTGTAAAGAAACCTCTTCGATACTAAAACCGGTACGGTTTTCGTTAAAAGAACAAATAACCTACTCTAAACGTACGCACTATGAAAACGATGAAAACAGGGATCGGGATTCTGCTGCTGGCACTGCTGGCGACAGGCTGCTCCTCTGCGTACTACCAATCGGGCGGATACGCGGGCGACGACCTCTACGGCATCCATAATAAGACGAAGATCGCACAACGCGAAAAGGCCAAAGCCGAGGCCGAAAAGGCCGAAGCGGAGGCGCGTCGCGCCAAATGGGAAGCGCTCATGGCGCAGGCACAAGCCGACGACGCCGAAAACAGCTATTACGGTTCGAACAATTTCGACGATCTGCTGGCGGACAACTACGAAAGCGCATACGCACGTCGGCTGCGGGGCTTCGAGTCACCCACCTACAAGATGCCGTCGAGCTACACGAACCTCCGTTACAACGGAACGTTCAACTACCTGACGGCCTACGACCCCGCCTTCTACAACATTATCGTCATGGGCGATCAGGTGTGGGTCGAACCCAAATACGTCACCTCGATGTTCGGCACATGGGGACTGGCAACCGGCTTTACGGCAGGGTATATGGCCGGTATCTACGGCAGTTGGTACAATAGTTGGGGATACGGCTGGCCATCCTACGGCTGGGGATACGGTCCCTACTGGGGTTGGGGAGGCGGATACAATCCGTGGTGGAACCACAACTACTGGTACGGAGGCTATTATCCACACTGGGGCGGACCGCATTGGGGACATCACTATTATCGTCCGCGTCCCAATTACCGGCTCAACGACAGAGGGTCGGTTCCGCGCAACAACCGTTATTACGGAACGCCGTCACGCAACGACCGGAACTACGGTACGTCGGGAAGCGGATCGCGCGGAGGCAGTTATAACAACAACCGAGGCAGCAGCGGCAACGTCTACTACAACAGCGGCGGACGCACCAACAACAGCAGCAACGTATACCGCGGCAACGGCAACACATACAATAGCAACAGCAACAATAACAATCGCGAGAACACCTACCGGAACAATTCGAGCGGTTCGTACAACAGCGGATCGCGCGGCGGAAGCAGTGGCAGCAGTAGCGGAAGCTACAACAGCGGCGGCGGTTCGCGCGGCGGAAGCGGCGGCGGAACCTCATCGGGAGGCAGCCGCGGATTCCGGGGACGTTAAGCATTTAACCGATTAAACTACATCGGAGTATGAGAAAGTTACAGATTGCAATAGCAGCGGTCGCACTGGCTGCGATGGGAACGTTGCAGGCGCAGCAGCGGGGGAAGTTGGTCTTCGGCGGCGCGGTGCTGAACCACGACGGCGTATTGGCGGGTGAAATGGCGCAGCTGTCGCAGCCGCAGGCGCTGGGTACGGCCCGCTCGATGGCGCTCGGCGGAGCTTTCACCTCGCTGGGAGCCGATCTGGCCTCGATGTCGATCAATCCGGCAGGTCTGGGTATGTATCGCCGCAACGAGATCGCGCTGACGCCGATGATGACCTTCCAGTCCTCTCAGACGGCCGGCACGATACCCTACGCCAAGAACGGCAAGAACCGCTTCTCGATGGCCAATTTCGGGGCGGCGCTCAACGCCTACGAGGGAACGGGCACGCTCACCAGCTTTACGGTCGGCATCGGGCTGAACCGTATCGCAGACTTCAACAGCCGCTACTCCTTCAAAACCGACACCCCCTACGGCGGCGGCTCGGTGTTCGCACCGACGATCGCCGACATCTTCGGGCAGCAGCTCGGACAAGCCGGCATCTTCCCCGACAAGGATGGGCTGGGCTACACCAATCGCAATCCCTACTACTGGCCGGCAGTGCTGGGGTACAACGGGTATATGATAAGTCCCTACTACGATCCTGAAACGGAGGAAAGCGTTTACGTTCCCGACTGCATCGGCAGCAACGCCTCGATTCTCCACTACATGGACGTCGTAAATTCGGGTTCGATCAACGAATTCACCATCTCGGCGGGTGCCAATCTGAACAACATCGTCTACATCGGCGCCACGATCGGCATCCAGAGCGTACACAAGTCCACGGGGGTCTATTACGGCGAAGATTACCGCTACGAAAACGGTCCGGCGGCCAATTCGGCCGGTGAACTGATCGAGACGCAGCTGGACTATGCCGACATCTACCAGAAGTCGGTGCTCGACGGTTCGGGCGTCAACTTCAAACTGGGCGTCATCGTACGCCCGATCGAGAGTCTGCGCATCGGCGTAGCGTTCCATACGCCGACCTACTACTCGCTCGAACGCAGTTACTACGGCGACATCACGTCGCAGATCTACAACAACGTTACCGATGATACCGAGATCACGCAGGACGGCACACCTTATCAGGACGATATGGGAGGCAACTCGTGGTGCTTCACTTCACCGGCGCGCCTGATGTTCGGCCTCTCGTACACCTTCGGGAATTTCGGCCTCGTGACCGTCGACTACGAACGCGACTGGTACAACGGCATCCGCGTGAAGAATACGCCGAAAGGGTTCGAACCCTTCCCCGAACAGTACAAGTCCGAATTCAAATACGCCTTCCAAGGCACGAATACGATTCGCGCAGGCGTCGAGTTCAAACCGCTGCCGATGATGGCTCTGCGCGTAGGCGCGGGCTATACCGATTCGATGCTCAAGAACAAGGAGGATTACTACGACATGCCGCTTACGTACGAGACCCGCTACATCACGGCGGGCGTCGGGTTCAATCTTTCGCGCTACGTCACGCTCGACTTCGCATACCAGAATGTCACCGACAAGCAGACGAAGTACCGGCTTTTTTACAGCATGGAGCAGGCGACCGGAGAATTCTTTACCACCACGGGGCTGTTCGACACCAAATCGAAGCGTCACAATGTGGCCATGTCGCTGATCTTCCGGTTCTGACGGACAAAATCGCAACGTACAACGGACGGTCTGTCAAACAGGCCGTCCGTTTTTCAGATCCCTTGCATCCGCGCCGCCGCAAAGAGCGACGGTCTGCTTCGTTCCCGACTCCGGCGCAATGCGGCGCCTCGACGTGCGACGTGCAACGATTCGTACGAACGTCCAATCGTTAATTCTCGATCGATCTTTCGCGAATCCCGATTTATTTTGCTAATTTTGTCGACTGGAAAATAACGAATCAGAGAATATATGGCAAAAGAACTCAAAGATTTGACCAAATCCGAGGAGAATTACTCGCAATGGTACAACGATCTGGTCGTGAAGGCCGGATTGGCCGAGAACTCGGCGGTCCGCGGCTGCATGGTCATCAAACCCTACGGTTATGCCATCTGGGAGAAGATGCAGGCTATTCTGGACCGCATGTTCAAGCAGACGGGACACGAGAACGCCTACTTCCCGCTCTTCATCCCCAAATCCTTCTTCTCGAAGGAGGCGCACCACGTCGAAGGCTTCGCCAAGGAGTGCGCCGTGGTGACGCACTACCGTTTGAAGAACGATCCCGAAGGCAACGGCGTGGTGGTCGACCCCGACGCCAAGCTCGAAGAGGAGCTGATCGTACGCCCTACCTCGGAGACGATCATCTGGAACACCTATAAGAACTGGATCCACTCCTACCGCGACCTGCCGATCCTGTGCAACCAGTGGGCCAACGTCGTGCGCTGGGAGATGCGCACGCGCCTGTTTCTGCGCACGGCCGAATTCCTCTGGCAGGAGGGGCACACCGCCCACGAAACCCGCGAGGAGGCGATCGCCGAAGCCACGAAGATGATCAACGTCTACAAGACCTTCGCCGAGAACTATATGGCTGTTCCGGTGATCGTAGGGCACAAGTCGCCCAACGAACGCTTCGCCGGCGCGGAGGACACGCTCACCATCGAGGCGCTGATGCAGGACGGCAAAGCGTTGCAGAGCGGTACCTCGCACTTTCTGGGACAGAATTTCGCCAAGGCGTTCGATGTGCAGTTCACCAACAAGGAGGGGAAGCTCGACTACGTGTGGGCCACGTCGTGGGGCGTTTCGACCCGCCTGATGGGCGCGCTCATCATGGCCCATTCGGACAACAACGGGCTGGTGCTGCCGCCGGCGCTCGCGCCGATTCAGGTAGTGCTCGTTCCGATCTATAAGGGCGAGGAGCAGATGAAGGTCATCGTCGACAAGCTCGAAGCATTCGCCGCCGAACTCCGGGATCGGGGCCTGAGCGTCAAGGTCGATGCCCGCGACAATGTCCGTTCGGGCTTCAAGTTCGCCGAATACGAACTCAAGGGCGTACCGGTGCGTCTGGCGCTCGGCCCGCGCGATCTGGAGAACGGCACCATCGAACTGATGCGCCGCGACACGCTCGAAAAACAGGCGGTGCCGCAGGAGGGATTGGCCGACCGCGTAGCCGCCCTTATGGACGATATCCAAAAGGGTATCTTCGACAAAGCCAAGAATTTCCGCGACGCGATGATCACGCCCGTCGATACGTGGGAGGAGTTCGTGAACACGCTCGACACAAAGGGCGGATTCGTCTCGGCGCACTGGGACGGCACGGTCGAGACCGAGGTGGCCATCAAGGAGGCGACCAAGGCGACGATCCGCTGCATTCCGCTCGACGTCGTCGACGAAGAGGGCACCTGCATCTATTCGGGCAAACCGTCGCACCGCCGCGTGCTCTTCGCAAGAAGCTATTGACCGAACAAGCCGGAGCAATCGACAGTATCGGATGAAAAGCGACGGCGGGGAGTATCCGCCGCCGCTTTTTAATTTCACTCACAACCGCAATGACAGGACGAACCCATAGCCGCGAACAGGCCATTTACCGCATTACTTGGATCGGTTTTGCGGTCAATCTGGTGCTGAGCACCGGAAAGCTGGCCGCAGGTATCTGGGGGCACAGCTCGGCGATGGTGGCCGACGCTATCCACTCGGCGTCGGATTTCGCCACCGATCTGGTGGTGCTGCTCTTCGTGCGCGTTTCGGCAAAACCGCGCGACGAAGACCACGATTACGGTCACGGGAAATACGAAACGCTCGCCACGCTCATCATCGGCGCAGCGCTTGCAGGGGTCGGAGTCAAGCTGTTATGGAGCGGTGCAGAGGCGATCCGCGACTTCACGCGGGGCATTCTGCCGGCACAGCCGGGTGCCGTAGCCTTGTGGGCGGCCGTGGTATCGATCGTCGCCAAGGAGCTGCTCTACCGGTATACGGCGCGTGTCGGCCGCACGGTCAACAGTCCGTCGGTCGTGGCCAACGCGTGGCATCATCGCAGCGACGCACTCTCGTCGGTGGGTACGCTCATCGGCATCGGCTGCGCCTATTTTCTCGGCGGCGATTGGCGGCTGGCAGACCCCGTGGCGGCCATCGCCGTGGCGCTGCTGATACTGCGCGTCGCGTGGCAGCTGATGAAGATGGGCTTGGACGAACTGCTCGAAAAATCGCTGCCCCACGAAGAGGAAGAGCGCATCTTAGCGTTGATCGCAGCCGATCCTGCGATCGAATCGCCCCACAATCTGCGCACGCGGCGCATCGGGCAGAACATCGCCATCGAAGTGCACATCCGTGTCGACGGTGCAATGACCGTCACCGAATCGCACCGGCTCACCGTCGAGATCGAACAGCGGCTGCGCGGCGCTTACGGCGAAGGAACGATGGTCTCGATCCACGTCGAACCCCGCAAATAGGGATCGATTGCGGATACGGACAGGAGTACTGACAATTTGTCAGGTGCTGAAAAACGCCGCAGAAACATCCCGCCTGAAGCGGACGAGACGATCTTTGCGGCGTATTTATCGACCCGCATATTCTGTTTCGCGATTTCTCTACGACAAAATACGGGTCGGGAGCGCTTCGGATTTTTCTCAGGCCCGATTATTGCGTATGCCCGGCAACGGTTGAAGAGAGGATTGCGATATGCGAATTGCTAAAAAATTTGGAAATTTGCGAAAAAGTGATTATCTTGCCGCCGTGGAGCCTCCTCAAAGGAGCTTCGGAAGGCTGAGAAAACAGTCGTTCGACCGAGGGGGGGGGTATTAGAATTTAACCAATAAAAGCGGATTGCCTATCGAAAAATTCTACTCTTTATAATTGCTAAAAAGGAGAAGAGTATGAACGTTCAAGTAGTAAGTGATCAAAAATTGCTTAATTGTTATCTTTCGGGCGACCGGAGTGCTATTTCCCAATTGATCGAACGCCACAGCCGCCGTGTTCGCGACTACATCCAGATGATGGTCAAGGATGGCGATGTAGCAGACGATATTTTCCAAGAGACCTTTATCAAAGCCGTGCGCGTCATCGACGAGGGCCGTTATACCGACAACGGACGGTTTCTTTCGTGGATCCTGCGCATCGCGCACAATCAGGTGATCGACTATTTCCGCGCCCAAAAACAGAGCCGGCAGCTCAACGAGGCCGAAGCCGGTTACGACGTACTGGGTACGCTGCGACTGGCAGAACGCACCGTCGAAGACGAAATCGTTTGCGAGCAGATCGCCGGCGACGTCCGCCGTCTGGTGGATTTGCTGCCCGAGGAACAACGCGAAGTAGTGATGATGCGCTACTATTCGGGTCTCAGTTTCAAGGAGATCGCCGAACAGACCGGAGTCAGCATCAACACGGCACTGGGTCGTATGCGATACGCTTTGATCAATCTTCGGAAAACGATCAAGGAAAAAAACATGATCCTAAGTTAGAAAGGGCACAATAAGTCATAGGCTCGCGCGTTATGTATATGAATTTCATAACACCCGACAGCCTATGAAAGAACTGGACAAAGAAAACGCAAACGGTATCTCGGACGATGACGATTTGCTAATGCAGGAGGTGATAGGAGGAGACTCGGATTTGTTTTTCCTCGACGCCTATCTTCAAGACATCCTTCAGAAGAGATAGAGAGGGTTAATTTTTGATGGAGGAGGGAGCCGGCCGAAAGGTCGGCTCCTGTCTTTTTTATCGGGATAGGTGGGAAGGGGCAACCGGCTCTCCACAGCGAAATCCTTTGCGCAACACCTTCGGGCGAGAAACGGAGGCGGTATCTGGACGATACGAAAAGAGGAGAGCGCCCGTCAGTGTCCTAATCTCGACGGCGCTCTCCCGACAAACGTGTTGGCAAATACGTTTCAGCTCTATGCGGCAATACTCCGATACAAAAAAATCCGGCTGCGAAATTCGCAACCGGAGTATCGTACAACCGAAAGTCCTGCAAACCCGTTCCGTGCATCCGCCGGAGCGCTTCCCGTTCGATCGTTTTCCTACCGAGAAGGTGTTTCTGACCTTCGCCCGTTACCCGCAGGCGCAAAATTCCGAACCGCAACGGCAGGTCTTCTGACTCGTTCCGTCTGCGACGCCTTCCCGACCCAAAAGTCAGTGGCAAAAGAGTGTCGCATACGTTCGCTCCGCCTCGGCGGAGCAGGAACTTACAGCAGCGGGAACTGTTCAGGATTCGCACCTGATTCCCATTTGATCCCCTCGGCCGGCACCTTGCGGCGGACTTCGGAGAACCGTTGCAGAGCAAAGGTAGCGATTTTTTCAAAACGTCCGCTACCTTCGGCTGTTTTTTTTGAAACAACAACGAAAAAGGAGGCTCCCGCAAACGGGACAGCCTCCTATCTCAGGAACGCATCCGGCAGCGCCGCCGGTCGTCACGCACTACTTCACCAATTCATCGGGCATCGCGACGGGTTTGCCCGTGCGGCGAACCGTCGGCATCGGCGCCTTCCATCCGCGCAGTTTGCTGCCGAGTTCCGCCGCCAGCTCCTTCACCTTCGCGGGCTGTTCGGCGGCAAGGTTGTGCTGCTCGCCGATGTCGTCGGCAAGATTGTAGAGTTCCAGCTCGCCGGTCTGCATCCGGTAGACGAGTTTCCAGTCTCCCTTGCGCACGGCGCTCAGGAAATCGATGTCGACCAGATCATACGGTTTCCACTTGTGGGGATAGTGCACGACCAGCGGCCGCTGGGGATCGATGCCCGACACTTCGGCGGGGATCACCAGCCGGTTGGCCTCCGCCTGCGAAGCGATCTCGCCTTTGGCCGCAGCTTTGGCCGCAGCCTTCGAGCCTTCCGTAATCAGTTTCACCAGACTCTCCCCGTCGACGGACTGAACGACCCTTGCATTGCGCACACCGGCCATCTCGAGAATCGTCGGGAAGAGGTCTTCGGCAATCACGGGCGTGTTCACGCGCGTCTGCGGTGCGATACGTCCGGGCCAACGGAAGATGAGCGGCACGCGAACACCACCCTCGTAGCAGGAACCCTTGCCTTCGCGCAGCGGATTGTTCTGGGTATGGAGCACACCGCCCTTCTGCTTGTTCTCGCTGTTGCCACCGTTATCGGTCATGAAAAAGACGATCGTGTTCTTCTCGATCCCTTTCTCCTTCAGAAAGTCCAGCAGGTCGCCGAGGCTCTTGTCGACACCTTCGACCATCGAAGCGTACCGTGCCTGCCCTTTGTCCATCCCCGCATCGAGATACTTCTGGATGAACCGCTTGTCGGGCTGAATCGGCGTATGGGTCGCATAGTGCGCCATGTAGAGGAAGAAGGGTTCGTCGTGCTGAATCGGATATTCAAGGGTCTTGAGCGCCTCGCGCGTGAGCGCTTCGGTCAGATGCACCCCCGTACCGTAGTACTCGGTCATGTTCTGCACGGCCAGCATGTTCCACTTCTCGGGCGTATTGCCGTAATTCTCCTCGCTCTGGTAGCTGCGGGGCATTCCGGCCACATTGCCCGATACGTTGACGACGAATCCCATATTATAAGGACTCGCACCCGGCGTACCGGCCGACGCCCAGTGCGCCTTTCCCACGTGAATCGTGAAATAACCGGCATCCTTCAACAGCTGCGGCAGCGGCGTGGCGTACTGCGTATAGGCCACCCCCGGCACCGGACTCATGCCGTTGAGGTTCCACTCGGGACGAACCAGCCGATCCCCCGAATTCTCCTCGATCTGACCGGTTTCCATCGCCACGGCACCGCCGGTCGCATCGCTGGGCGTATCGCGCATCGTCGAAGTCCAGTTGGTAATTCCCGTATGGGCAGCGTTCATGCCCGTGAGCAGACTCGTGCGCGTCGGCGTCGAGACCGGACAGGCATAGGCGCTGGTCAGGATAACGCCCTCGCGGGCCAGACGATCCATATTGGGCGTATGGAATCGCAGGTTGTTGGGGTAGACCGCTTCGCCATAAGCGACCGAGCTGTCCACCCACCCCATATCGTCCACGAGAAAGAAGACGATGTTGGGTTGATCGCCTTTCGCCAACACGGCGGCAGGGGCCAGCAGCGAAAGACCCACCAATGATTTTCGAACAGGTTTCATACTTATATCAGTCAGGTTGTTATTCGAATAGGAAATGCTTTTCGAGGTAAAATTAATAAAAAAGAAAGAAAACGCAAAACAAAACGGCCGATCCGAACGACAGATGAAACAAATCGGAGAATCCTCCTCCGGCATTGAACTGGATGCCGGAGGCGATCGGCCGGCAGCATGATCCGGGCGAAGCTTCGAATCGGATGTCGGCACGGAGCGCCGTGCCTAAAAATCATCCGGCGTTTTTCGACGCCGGATGAACTCTTTTCGTTTGCCGCTGCGCGGCGCCATCAATAGACCTCGACGGCGCCGTAGCTATCGGCGGCGGGCGCACCTTCGAAATAGATGTAAACGGTCACCTCCTTCGAGAGCGTAATGCCCGGATTGTCGTGTTTGGCGATCTTCACGTCGAGCACACGATGCTGCGCGTCGAGCGTCGCCTCAGGGCGCATCTCCGCCCAGTCGACATGGTTCGAACGGAAACGGATCCGGCTGATTTTGACCGCATCCCTGCCGCGCGGCATCGTCAGACGGATCGACCGCGCCTGCTCGTAGTCGTCCGAGTGAATCGTGAGCGAATAGGTGAACTTCGCACGCTGGAAATCCATCGGCGTCCAGTAACCTACGGCTTTGGCAGGCGACATCACCATCCGGTCGGTGAGCGATTTGGCCTCATCGACCAGCCGCACGGCCTCCTTCAGCGGGTCGGCGAACGGCTCGACGGGCGAGATGTCGCGCCGGTTGCAAAATTCACCCTCCCACGACTGGAAATCGAACTTCTTCCCGCCGTGCATCGCACGGAAATACTCCTTCATACGCGGTACATAGAAATCGCGGATCAGCCCCGACCATACGCGGGCCGAGTAGTCGGCCAACGCAGGGCCGTCGGTCCAGCGCGTAATCAGGCGGCGCGCCTCGCCGACGAATTTCTCCTTCTCGGCGGGTGTGCATCCCGCTCTCTGCGCCTTGTCGAGCCAACGTTCAAGCCGCAGGATCGGATGCGAAGCGAGCAGACGGTCGGCGTCGAGCAGCAGTCGTTCGAAACGCTCCTCCAGAGCAGCCGCATCGGCATCGCGGTTGTTGACATAGGCCCAGTTGATCGCTTCGAGCAGCAGATCGGCCTTGGCCGCCAGATAGAACGCCGCATACTGAATGGCGTCGGTACGGTACAACTCACTGCCGCCCAACTCGTCGGCACAGCCGAGGAAACTCTCGACAGCCGCATAATAGTGGTCGTTGACGCCCATCGTCGGCATCCGGTGCACGGGCTGCCGCACCTGCCAGCGATACCGTGCATTATTGGTGAAGGTTCCGTAAGCGCTTTGCAGCATCTCCTCCCAGAAGGTTCGGATGCCAGCCGGAGCGGCACCGTAGCGCGAATGCGAGAAATTCAGCAGGAAGGCGTTCAGGTCGAGCGGCCGGTCGCTCCAGCCGGCAGCAGCGATCACCTCGTAAACCACGTCGTTGTTCTCCACCCCTTCGGGCGAGGTGCCGTAACCGGTCAGCGCCCCCTTGTTGGGCGACGCAAGCGCTTCGAGGTGGCCGTTGGCATAGAAGTCGAGCGCCCCCGTCAGCGCGCTGCGGCCACCGAAATTGGGCACCGTGCTGAAAATCCAATCTTTGCCGAAGAACCCCGAGTAGTAGTCCCAGTTCATCTCCGACTGCCATACGTAATGGTTGAAATCGACCGCCAAGTCGATAATCATCATCTTGCCGTCGGGCGCACCGCTCAGCAGCGCGCGGCAGCTTTCGGGATCCCACAGATCGCGCTGATAGCCGAACATCCACCCCTGCATCACCCACACGGCGTCCGCATTGGCGGCGCTGAGCGAGCGGTAGATCGTCTCTCCGTAGCTCTTCAGCGTATCGAAACGCTCCTGACTGCCCTTCTCCCCGAAGGGAATGTCCATCTCGTTGAAACTGTCGATCAGGTAGTATTCACCCTTGCCGAACTCCTTCTCCCACGCGCGGATATAACGGTTGCCGATCTCGACGAAGAGGTCGTCCATCGGCGAGAGCATCCAGTTCTTCATCGTCGTCGCCCACTTGGTCTGCGTGAGATGAATCTCGGGGAAGTGCTCCTTCATGGCGGGCGGCACGAAACCCGCGAAACCCTGATAGACGGGCGTCATTCCCAACGCCTTCATCCGGTCGATGATCTTGTGTTGCAGGGCGATCTGGGCTTTGTGCCACGCGGCGGTCGGCGCACCGTCCAATCCGCTCATATTGCCCATGCGCATCCACGGCATATGGGCCGGTCCCGTGAAATAGACGTCGATCTCGTCGTCGCTCAATCCCATTTCGCGCCATACGCGGGCGAAAATCGCCTCGCCGGCGATGGGCGCCAACGGCATATCGAAACCGTGGAAGGCCATCCAGTCGATCTCGCGCTGCCACTCGTCCCACCCCCAGAAGGGCATCGTATACCCATAGGTGCAGACGTTATAGTAGAGATGATGTTCGAAGGGCGAAGTCACCTCGCGGCGTTCGGCGTCGGGAAAACGCGCCGGCAGATCGAAGCGGCTGCCCGACCAGTTGAAGACGCCGTACCCGTTCGTCGAAACATAGTCGTAGAAGCCGCGGCAGATCGCCACCGGCGAACTGCCTTCGATGCAGAGCACTCCGCCCCGAACGCTGGTGGCATACCGGTTGCTGCCCGACTCGTCGGCCGGCAGCGACTTGAGCACCACATTTTTCGGGAAACGTCCCAATACGCGTTCGATCGTCCGTCGCGCCTCCTTGGTCGGCTGCCCCTGTACCGCTCCGCACGAGAGGATGAGGGCCGCGACTGCGAACCAGAAAATTTTCTTCATATCCGTTCAGGTTGTAGTTAGTCGATTCTCCTATGCTTTGACCGCTATGGCGTCGATCTCGACACGTGCGCCCATCGGCAGACGCGCCACTTCATAACAGACGCGTGCCGGCAGCGCACCGGTAAAATAGGTGGCGTATACGCCGTTCATCGCGGCGAAATCCCCGATATCCTGCAACAGGACGGTGATCTTCACCACGTCCGACAGCGCATACCCCGCTTCGGAGAGGATGGCCGAAATGTTTTCGAGCGCTCGGCGCGTCTGCGCCTCGATGCCCTCGGCCATCAGACCGGTCGCAGCATCGATGGGCAGCTGTCCCGAGACATACAACGTAGCACCCGCAGCGATCGCCTGCGAATAGGGGCCGACCGCTTTAGGAGCGAGCGGCGAAGCAATGACTTTTTTCTGCATACTAATTCGGTTTACAATTACAATGGATACCTTCCGCGACGGGCGGAAGCCGCATGTTCGTCTTCCGTCGATCGAAAACATCCGCTATAATCAATTTACAATAGTCGTTCTGCGACAGGCGCTTTCCGCGCCCGACAAGCCCGCATGGAGCGATTTTCCGTCTGTGCAGGCCGAAAACAGGGAATGTCCATATGCAAAGATAAAATATAATTACGTATATTTGCCAACCGAAAACAAAAAAACTCACCCGCTTTCTTCGTATGCAAAGCCGCAATCTCTTCCGTTCGATCTGTTTACTCGCCCTGCTGGCCTTGGCAGCGGCCTGCTGCCCCTGCCGGAAATACCAGAAACTCTACGGCGCGCCGCTCGTCGGCACCCGATGGCTGCTCATCCAACTCGACGGGCAGGAGGTCGCAAATCCCGACGGACGTTTCTACCTCCAGTTCGAAACGGCGAAACGACTGAGCGGGCGGGGCGGCTGCAACCGCTTCAGCGCCACCTGCGACGCGGAGGCCGGCGGGCACCTGCATGTCGGCGACATCGCCTCGACGCGGATGACCTGCCCCGAAGCCCGACGCGAACAGGCGTTTTTCACCATGCTGCGCAGCACCGTGCGTTACGAACTGGACGCTAAGATGCTCATTCTGAGCGACAGCATCGGAATCCGTGCGGTTTTTCAGGCCGACAACACAGAGCAACACACTCAGGATCAACGATCTAATTAGTCCGTCGAGAAGCCTCGGAAACGGCAGTGTGCAACGGGTAAATCGCCCGTGCCCGTTTTTGTCTTTTTGTAAATAATTTGTGCATAAGTTTCACCGAAGCGAGGCACTTTCTTTAAGAAAAAAGAAGACCTTTGTAAAAGTGCGTCCTCCCCGCACTGAACCGAAGTCAAAAAATAACAATATAAGGTATGTCAGAAAAAAGCACCCCTAAAAAAGGGCTGAAAGAGGTGACCTATAACGATGCCGTAGCACAGTCGAAGGAGTACTTCGCCGGCGACGAACTGGCGGCGACGGTATGGGTTTCGAAATACGCCCTCAAAGATTCGTTCGGCCATATTTACGAAAGCTCGCCCGAGGATATGCACCGCCGTATCGCCGCCGAGATCGGACGCATCGAGAAGAACTACCCCAACCCCTTGTCGCACGAGGAGATTTTTTCGCTGCTCGACCACTTCCGCTACGTCATTCCGCAGGGCGGTCCCATGACCGGCATCGGCAACAACCTCCAGATCGCGTCGCTGTCGAACTGCTTCGTCATCGGCCACAAGAAGCCCGCCGACTCCTACGGCGGCATCATCCGCATGGACGAGGAGCAGGTGCAGATCATGAAACGGCGCGGCGGCGTGGGGCACGACCTCTCGCACCTGCGTCCCACAGGCAGCCCCGTGCTGAATTCGGCCCTCACGTCGACGGGAATCGTCCCCTTCATGGAGCGTTACTCCAACTCGACGCGCGAGGTGGCGCAGGACGGCCGCCGCGGCGCGCTGATGCTGACCATCTCGATCAAGCATCCCGACGCCGAACGGTTCATCGACGCCAAGGTCGACACGTCGAAGGTGACGGGTGCCAACGTCTCGGTCAAACTCGACGACGAATTCATGCGCGCCGCCATCGCAGGCAAGCCCTACCACCAGCAGTTCCCCATCGACGGAGGGAAGCCGATGTACGAGCAGGATATCGACGCGGCGGCGCTGTGGAAAAAGATCATCCACAACGCATGGAAATCGGCCGAGCCGGGCGTACTGTTCTGGGATACGATCCTGCGCGAGAGCGTCCCCGACTGCTACGCCGACGAAGGGTTCAACACCGTCTCGACCAACCCGTGCGGCGAGATTCCGCTCTGTCCCTACGACTCGTGCCGTCTGCTGGCGCTGAATCTTTACAGCTATGTCGACAAACCCTTCACGAAGGAGGCGTCGTTCGATTTCGAGAAGTTCCGCGACCACGTGGGCAAGGCGATGCGTATGATGGACGACATCATCGATCTGGAACTGGAGAAGGTCGAGCAGATCATCGCCAAGATCGAGGCCGATCCCGAAGAGGCCGACATCCGCTACGTGGAGAGCAACCTCTGGAAGAAGGTGCGCGAAATGGCACTCAAAGGCCGCCGCACCGGTCTGGGCATCACCGCCGAGGGCGACATGATCGCTGCGCTGGGGATGCGCTACGGCTCGGACGAAGCGGTCGATTTCGCCGTCAAGGTACACCGGACCCTCGCACTGGCCGCTTACGGCGCATCGGTGGTCATGGCCGAGGAGCGCGGCGCTTTCCCGCTCTACGACGCCGCACGCGAACTCAACAACCCGATGATCCTCCGCATCCGCGAGGCCGATCCGGCGCTCTACGACCGGATGGTCAAATCGGGCCGCCGCAATATCGCCATGCTGACGATCGCCCCCACGGGAACCACGTCGCTCATGAGTCAGACCACGTCGGGTATCGAACCGGTCTTCCGTCCCGTCTATAAACGCCGCCGCAAGATCAATCCCTCGGATCACAACGTCAAGGTCGCCTTCGTGGATGACACGGGCGAGAAGTTCGAGGAGTTCTATGTCTTCCACCATAATTTCGTGGAGTGGGCGCGCGTGAACGGCTACGACACCTCGACGCTCGCCACGATCTCCGACGCCGAGCTGGAAAAACTCGTCGCCGCGTCGCCCTACCACAAGGCGACGGCCAACGACATCGACTGGGTGGCCAAGGTCAAGATGCAGGGCGCCATCCAGAAGTGGGTCGACCACTCGATTTCAGTCACGGTCAACCTGCCCAACGAGGTGAGCGAGGAGTTGGTCGCCGAGGTCTACCGTACGGCATGGGAATACGGCTGCAAGGGCGTTACGGTCTACCGCGACGGCTGCCGCGAGGGCGTACTGCTGGACAAGAAGCAGAAAGCCAAATCGTGCGACAAAGGCTCGGCCGGCGGGTCGCTCAAGCGCCCGAAGTCGCTGCCGGCGGACATCGTGCGGTTCAAGAACGGCTCGGAGGAGTGGATCGCCTTCGTGGGTCTGATGGACGGCCGCCCCTATGAAGTCTTCACCGGTAAGCTCGAAGAGGATGCGCTCTACATTCCGCGCAAAATCACCAAGGGCCAGATCATCAAGGTACGCGAAGCCGACGGCAAGAAACGTTACGACTTCCAGTACACCGACCGCTACGGCTATACCAACACCGTGGGCGGTATCTCGCGTCTGTTCGACGAAGAGTTCTGGAACTATGCCAAACTCATCTCGGGCGTGCTGCGGCACGGTATGCCCATCGACAACGTAGTGTCGCTCATCGAATCGCTTCACCTGAACAGCGAAACGATCAACACATGGAAGAACGGTGTGGAGCGTGCGCTGAAACAGTATATCGTCGACGGCACCAAATCCAAGGAGAAGTGTCCGAGCTGCGGACAGGAGACGCTCGTTTATCAGAACGGCTGCCTCACCTGCGCCTCGTGCGGTTATTCGAAGTGCGGATAATCCGCTGCAAAAATGTCGATTTTTACCTCATCCGTATCTTTTACGAGACCGCGGATGAGGTAAAATGCTTTTTATATGGTCAAAAAGATTAAAAAAGAGGGAGATAGTACTTTTTTTCAGATTTTTTCCTATTTTTGCACAAAATATGGATGTGAAAGAAAGTCCGTGACTTCGTAGAGGATAGGCGATTTGCACGAACTTTGAAAGAATGAGTTCAACTTAAATATTAGTTACTATGAAAAAAATTTTCCTTTTGTGTGCATCTGCACTGTTCGCTGTGAGCAGTTACGCTCAGAACAGCGGAGAGGTCGTTTTCATGGAAGTCGAAGATGTTCAGGCGGTTTCGAAGTACCCCAGCGTCAGAGGATTCGTCTCGAACGGCTTTTGGGATAACTGGGAAGTGTCGTTCGGAGGCGGTATGTCGATGATGAGCACTTCGAACCTCGTATTCAAAGATATGCCCGGCAGCTTCGGAAAACGTCTCGGTTTCGAGGTGAATGTCGCAGCTACGAAGTGGTTCCACCCCGTATTCGGTGCACGCCTGCAGCTGGCCGGCGGTCGTTTCCGCAATATTTCCGAGATGGGAGGTAACACGCAGCGCACACCCTATATGTTCGTTCACACCGACCTGATGATCAACTTCTCGAACTGGGCCGGCGGATACCGTCCCGACCGTGCTTACTATGCCGTTCCGTTCGTCGGCTTTGGTTACATGGCCATGGACTTCACGGACCGCTCGCACGATCTGGGATACCCCACCAATCAGGAGTTCGCCTTCACGGCCGGTTTGCTGAACAAGTTCCGCATCGCCAAAGGCTGGGATCTCGACATCGAACTCAAGGGCTGGCTCTTCGGCGAGAAGGATCTGCCCCGTACGCTGAGCAGCGGCGGCAGCTATGCCGTAGCTTACAGCGCAACGGCCGGTTTCACGCACCGTTTCAACGACCGCAACTGGAACCGTCAGATGCCGCAGAAGTATTCGGACGCCGACATCGCAGCCTACACGGCCGCCATTGCAGCGCTGGAAGGTTCGCTGGCCGCAGCCCGCAACAACGAAAAGTCGCTGGCAGACCAGCTGGCCGCAGCCAACAAAGCCTTGCAGGATGCAAAGGGCAAGAAAGAGGTCTTCATCAACGGAGCCTGCCCCGCATTCTTCAAGATCAACAGCGCCAAGCTGTCGGAGCGTAACGAGATTCTGCTCGATCTCGTAGCCGAGGAGATCAACGCCAATCCGGCCGACAAGACCTACACCGTTTCGGGTTATGCCGATAAGGAGACGGGTAGTGCCGAATACAATATGAAACTCTCCGAGAAGCGTGCTCAGGCCGTTGCCGACTACCTCGAAAGCAAAGGCGTGAAGGCCGACCGTCTGATCGTCAAGGGTTACGGCGCTACGGTTCAGCCCTTCAGCGGCAATATCGAGAACAACCGTGTAGTCGTGATCAAATAAGCGACATACCCTATAATGAAGAATACCGTACAGTTTTTGTACGGTATTTTTTTGTTTAAGCAGAAAACCGGCCGATCGGGAAAAACCGTCAACAGTTTCGGGAATACGGTCATTGCACGGATCGCCTGCATATGCGACCTTTATAAGCGGAACAATCCGATCTGCGCCGGAAACGCAATCCGGCTGAAATTCGGAGGTACAAATAAGAGACCTATTCGATAAACGAGAATAGAGACCGCCTGCTGGCTATGCCGAGCGCAGAAAACGGAGAAAGAAATTCAACATATTTCAACTAAAACCAACGCGTATGAAAACGTATGACGCCATCATCATCGGCTTCGGCAAGGGTGGCAAAACCTTGGCCGTCGAGCTGGCCCGCAACGGCTGGAGCGTCGCGATGATCGAACGTTCGGACAAAATGTACGGCGGAACCTGCATCAACATCGTCGCACTGGCCATGAAGCACGGCATCACGGCACGGGAACTGAGCGGTTCGATCTACACGCACCCCGGCATGAGCGAATCGCTGAACGACCTGTTCGCCTGAGAGGGAGAGAATGCGAAGCGAGGGAGCGGTTAAAACCGCTCCCTCGCTTCGCATACCGGCGCGCACCGGCGCCTATTTGACGATGACGGCATTGACCAGCCGCACCTTCGAGACCTCGTTGATACGGTCGCGCAGCGCCTCGCGCTGGTAAAACAGCTCCTGCCGTACGACACTCGACTGCAACCGGACATACAGGATACGGTTCTCCAGCCGCAGATCGGTCGTAAGATTCGCTACGGCCTCGCCGACCACCTCGCGCCACGTATCGGGCAGCCGCCCCTCGGCGACCTTCGCCGCCACGTAGGGACGCGAAAAAAACTCTTCGAGCAGATCGCCCATCAACATTGCCTTGGTCCGTCTCATGTTTCAATATACGTTCGTTTTCTGCGCTCGGCATTATCCGCAAACGCCCCCGAAGCCCGACACCTCCGGCCACCGGTCGCACGCTTCCGCCGACCCCGAAAAGGTCACTTTACGATCCCCCCGTCCGCCACGACATGGAGCCGGTAGTCGCCACCCTGCCGCCCGAGAATGGTCTCCAGCCGCACCTTGTTGCAGTCGGTAATGACGATCTGTCCGAACTCCTCGCCCGATACCAGTTTGATAAGTTGTTCGACACGCCCCATATCCAGCTTGTCGAACAGATCGTCGAGCAGCAGGATGGGTTTCTCCCCCTTATCCGCCCCTACGATGCGGTATTGGGCCAATTTGAGTGCCACGAGAAACGACTTCTGCTGCCCCTGCGAGCCGTACTTGCGCAGCGGATAGCCGTTGATGCGCAGCACCAGATCGTCGCGATGGATGCCCGCGGTAGTGAACTGGTTCACCAGATCGCGCTGGCGCGCACGCTGCAACAACTCCATGAAAGGGGTCTCGGACAATTCCGAACGATAGGTCAGCTCCACCTGCTCGCGCTCGCCCGACAGCAGAGCGTAATAGTCGCCGACGAGGGGTTGCAGCCGTTCGGCGAAAGCCCGCCGCTTCTCGAAGATCACCTGCCCGTGTTCGGCCAGCTGCCGGTCGTAGATCAGCAGCATATCCTCCTCGGAACCGATCTTGAGATACTTGTTGCGTTCCGACAAAACAGCGTTGTAGCGCATCACGGCCGAGAGATACCCCCGGTCGAGCTGCGAAATGCAGCCGTTGAGATAACGCCGCCGTTCGTCGGCGGCATCGCTTACGAGTGCCGTATCGGCGGGCGAGACGATCACTACGGGAACCAACCCCACATGATCCGACAGACGGTCGTACTCCTTGCCGTTGCGCTTGAGCGTCTTACCGCCCCGACGGGCAAACGAACAGACGACCTGCTCGCTGCGGCCGTCCGACCGTTCATAGCTCCCTTCGAGCAGAAAAAACTCCTCGCCGTGGCGTACGCTCTGCGTATCGGTCATCGCAAACGCCGACTTGCACATCGACAGATAATGAATCGCATCGATGAAATTGGTCTTGCCCGCTCCGTTGTCCCCCACAAAGCAATTGATACCCGCGGTCAGCGGAAACTCCTCCTGACCGATATTCTTGAAATTGATGAGCGACAATCGTTTGAGATACATACCTGTTACCTTCCCGCCGAACCCGCACCGCACGCAGCTGCCGGAAGCGGCTTCGCAGGTACGGGACGCAGTTTGCCTTCAAAGGTACGAAAAATTGAAAAAAATACCAGTATAAGGGTGGATATTGGACAAAAAAATGTATTTTTGTGCTTTGAATTGCAGAAAAATAAAAACTAAAATAACTACTATGGCAAAAAATCAGAATGCAGCGAATTCGACCGAGGAGAGCATCGGCACTGCAATGAGCCGCACCGAACTTTTTTTCGAAAATAACGGAAAAGCCCTCACGCTGGGTCTGATCGTTTTGGTACTGCTGGGCGGCCTTTGGGTCGGCTACCGCAATCTTGTCAGCAAACCGCGCTACGAGAAGGCAGCCGAGCTGCTCGCGCAGGCGCAGAACCGGTTCGAAGCCCACGACGCCGACTATGCGGTCGCGCTCAACGGCGACGACAACGGCGCCGGTTTTCTCGAGGTGATCGAGCAGTACGGTTCGACGCCGGCAGGCAATCTGGCCAAGCACTACGCCGGTATCTGCTACCTCAAGGAGGGCGATCTGAAAAGCGCCGCCGACTATCTGGCGAAATACGCGCCGGTGAAGGGAATTCCGGGAGCCATCGTCAATGCGCAGAATTACGGTCTGCAAGGCGACATCGCCGTCGACGAGGGCAATTACAAGGAGGCCGTGAAGTTCTTCGAGAAAGCCGTCAAGGCTGCCGACAACAACGCGACGGCTCCGCTCTTTCTGATGAAAGCCGGCCGCGCGTACAAGGCGCTGGGCGATACGGCCAAAGCGAAAGAGTGCTTCGAGCGCATTGCAACCGCCTATCCCAACTCCTTCGAGGCGCGTGACATCGAAAAGTACATCAATAGTCTCTAACGAACAATGGCAACCAAACACCACAACCTGTCGCAACTCAACTCCGCGCTGCCGGCAGCCGATGAGATGAAATTCGGCATCGTCGTGGCCGAGTGGAACTCCGACGTGACCGAAAGACTGCTCAGCGGCGCTGTGAATACGTTGCGCGGTGCAGGATGCCCCGAACACAACATCCAGATCAAGTATGTCCCCGGGACGTTCGAGTTATCGCTGGGTGCCCAGTTCTTCGCAGAATACACCGATGTGGACGCGGTGATCGTACTGGGATGTGTCATTCAGGGCGATACGCGCCACTTCGATTTCGTCTGTCAGGGCGTGACGCAGGGCGTAATGCAGCTGCAGCTGCAATGGAACATGCCGATTTCATTCGGTGTACTTACGACCAACGACCTCCAGCAGGCGCTCGACCGTTCGGGCGGACGGCTGGGCAACAAGGGCGATGAAGCGGCCGCAGCCGCCATCCAGATGGTACACCTGCAGGACGAGATGGATACCGAAGAGAACGCGCTCGACCGCAAGACCATCAACTGACGGATCCGAATACCCGATACCCGAAGCGGAGTTTCCTGAAGAGGGAACTCCGCTTTTTCGTTTGTCCGCATAAAGAAAGCGGGACGGATACCATCCGCCCCGCACCTCTGCACGAGTAACTAACCTTTTCGAGGATAATTATTTAGCAGCCTCAACGACCTCGACAGCAGCCGCGGCCTTGCAGCAGGAGTCGGCCTTAACCGAATCCGCGCACTCGCCGCAGCACGCCGAAACCTCCTCGGCAGCAACCTCGACAACCTCGGCGGCAGCCGGTTTGTTTGCGTTACCTGCGCACGATACCATCGCAGCGGCAGCGACTACAACGATGAAAGCATAGATTTTTTTCATAATACGAATGAATTTAAGATAGTTAATCGCTGCAAATATATCCAATAGGAGGAAATAATCAAAAGAAAAATTAAAAAATTTCACTTTCGACCGAAGAAGGCGGTTTCAGAAACTGAAACCTATTGAAAACAAAGCTGTTGACTTTTGCACGACTCTGCTGCGAACCGGCAGGGATGACCTTTATAAAAAGCCTTCGTCGGGCGTCGCGGCAGTAGGATCGATCGTCGGCGCACCTTTTAGCGTATCCTGCGGCTCCACGGCCGGATTCTCCTCGAGCAGATCGGTCGCCAGCATCGTTTCACGCATCAGAAATGCCTTGGGAAACTTCACGCGGACACGTTCGAGCAGCATGATCGCCTCCTCGGCGGTGGCGCACCGCCCTGCCGAGACCTTGAAATAGGGAATATCGTACACCATATCGACACTCACCCCCGGAAAAGCCTCCTCAAAGCTCTTTTGCACCTCCTCGCCCTCGGCGCGGGCATTCTGCCCGTTACTGGAGAAGAGGTTGATCCGCCATCCGTCGCGGCGCTTTTCAGCCGCACCGCGCGAAGCCGCCGAAAAAGCAGCCGCAGCGTCGGGTGCCTCGTGAATCTCGACGCGGGCGCCCGCTGCCGGCTCGGTAAGTTGCTGTTTGAACGCTTCGAGCGACTGCGCAGAGACAACGGTCGCCGCCAGCGAAAAGATCAAGATCGAAAAAAGAGTTCTCATCATTCGAAATCCGTTAGTAAATCTTCGGGCCTCAGGCCAAAGATATTCAAAAAATCCGACAACGGCATCCGTCGGCGGCCGATTTTTTTCACCGCATCGCCTACGCACAAGCGCAAGGCGAAGGTCACCTCCATCCGCTGCGTCTGGCCGCGCTTGAGCTTCTGCTGCACGGCGTAGAGCGCCCCGCGGTCGGGAATACGCAGCCGGCAGCGCAGCCGCACGTCGCCTTCCCAACGGGGTGCAGCCTCCACCGTATCGCGCAACAGGGCATACAGTACCTCACCTCTGTCATAAGTCAGCCGCAGCTCCGCCGCTTCGAGCCGCAGCGGGCGGTCGCCCCGATTGACGATATGCAGCGTCACATCCGCACCGGCCGAGCCGTAGGTGGCGACATCCGTCGTCTCGATCTGCACCTCGCGCGCCAGATAACGGTTGCAGCCGCCGAGCAGCGCAACAGCCGCCAGCAGTGTCAAGGGCAGGATATGCAGCCGTCTCAACACTTCTCGGCGGTATAAATCTGTGCAATGCCGAAGCTCTGACTGCGGGCGCGGCAGTCGCGGAACCCCGCCGCGGCAAGAATCTTCAGGAACTCGGCGGGCTGCGGAAATTCGTCCACCGAGCGGGGCAGATAATCATACGCCTGCCGGTCGTGCGACAGCCACCCGCCGATGCGGGGCAGCACCCGATGGGAATACCAGTCGTACAACTGTCCGAAAATCGGCATCGTGGGGGTCGAAAACTCCAGAATGACGATCTGCCCGCCCGGCCGCAGCGCCTGCGACAACTCGGCGAGTCCCCGTTCGAGATCCCCGAAATTGCGTACACCGAAGGCGACGGTCACCACATCGACCGAACCGGCCGCCGCCATCGCGGTTTCGGCGTCGCCCGCTTCGAGCGTCACACGCTCTTCGAGTCCCCGCGCAGCGATCTTGCGGCGCGCCACGTCGAGCATCCCCTCCGACAGATCGACCCCTTTGATATGGGCACCCGGAATGCTGCGGGCCATCATCAGCGCCAGATCACCCGTACCCGTAGCCATATCGAGCACACGGCGCGGGTGCAGCCGCCGGACAATGCGCACCGTGCGCCGCCGCCAAATGCGGTCGATGCTCAGCGACAAGGTGTGGTTCAGACGGTCGTAGGCCGGCGCAATGTTGTCGAACATCGCCCGCACCTCCTCCTTCTTACTCTGTTCGGTATCGTATGGTTTCATAATCAATCGGTTTTAATCGCTTCGTCGGGCCGGATACGGGCTACGAGCGCAGCCGGAACGAAGAGCAGGGCAAGGATCGCCCCCGCCGCCGCGACATCGACCGCCAGCCACCAGCCGGCCCCCACCGCCACTGGAACTTCGGAGAGCATATACCCCGCCGGATCGAGTTTCAGCAGATGGAAACGCAGCTGAAGCCAGCACAGCACCCCCGCCGCCAAATTGCCCCACAGCAGGCCGCGCCCCACGATGAAGGCCGCACGGTAGAGGAAAATGCGGCGGATGCGGCGGTTCTCCATCCCCATCGCCTTCAGCAATCCGATCATCCGCGTTCGTTCGAGCACCAGAATCAGCAGTGCCGAGGCCATATTGAAAAAGGCCACGACCACCATCACCGCGATGATGACCGCCGCATTGACGTTGTGGGCCTTCAGCCAGTCGAAAACCGCCGGATAGCGTTCGCCGACACTCACCGCGACCACGCCGTCCACCTCCGGCAGTTCCGAGCGGAGCAACGCATCGTTGACCGCTCCGGCCAGCCGGTCGGCCTGCCGCACGTCGTCCGCATAGAGATCGTAACCCGAAACCTCGCCCGACGACCACCCCGACAGCCGCTGCACGTTGCGCAGATCGGTCAGCGCCGTCCGCTCCAGCTCCTCCATGCCCGTCGAGTAAAGTCCCGACACTTTGAATCGGTCGCGGCGGGGCGTCTGGTCACTGTCGACAAAGAGCATTTCGACCTTGTCGCCCGTATGCAGTCCGAGCAGACGCGCCGTGCGCCGGGACAACAGCAGCTCCTTCGTGCGCACCGAATCGCCGACGCGGGGCAGCCGGCCTTCGGTGACCCGGTCGGCGAAGAACGACCAGTCGTAGGAGCCGTCCACCCCCTTGAGCGCCACGCCGTCCATCGCGTCGCGCGTGCGCACAATGCCGCTCTTGAGCGCATAAGGGCTCACCGACCGCACCCCTTCGACGGCACGCAGCAGCGCTTCGAGACCCTCCGTTGCCACGACAGGCTGCGACTCCGCAGCATAGATTCCGGCGGCATCGATCACCTCGACGGGCGCCGAGAACCCGACCATACGGGCCGTCACCTCGCGTTTGAATCCGAGAATCACGGCCAGCGCGACGAGCATCACGGCCACCGACACGGCCACCGAGACCACGGCGATGCGCGACATCACGCCGGGACGGTTCTCCGGCGAGGATCGGGCGGTACGGCGGGCTATGAAAAATTCGAGGTTCAAACGACGGGCGATCTTCGCGGTTAAATTTCATGCAAAGTAACACAATTTTTCCTATTTTTGCAGCAACATACCCCTCGTTTATGAAAAAACAGGCACTCATTACGGGCGCGACTTCGGGCATCGGACGCGCTACGGCACTACGGCTGGCCGCCGACGGGTGGGAGGTCGTCGCCACGGGCCGACGCGCCGAACGGCTCGATGCACTGCGAAGCGAAATCGAAACCTCCGGCGGTCGGTGCCGCACATTGATATTCGACATCCGCGATGAAGCGGCGTGCCATGCGGCGCTGGATGCACTAGAGCGGGTCGACCTGCTGGTCAACAACGCCGGACTGGCTGCCGGACTCGAACATCTCGATCGGGGCTCGACGGCCGACTGGAACGCCATGATCGACACCAACGTCAAGGGGCTGCTCTACGTCTCGCAGATCGTGGCGCGCAAGATGATCGCCGCAGGCGGCGGCCACATCGTCAACATCGGCTCGATCGCCGGTACCGAACCCTACGAAAACGGCGCCGTCTACTGCGCGACCAAGCACGCCGTGCACGCCATCTCGCAGTCGATGCGCGCCGACCTGCTTACACACGGCATCAAGGTGAGCGAGGTGCGTCCCGGTATGGTCGAAACCGAATTTTCGGTAGTACGCTTTCACGGCGACCGCGCGGCGGCTGACAACGTCTATCGGGGCGTCGAACCTCTCACAGGCAGCGACATCGCCGAAGCGATCGCATGGATCGCACAATTACCGGCGCATATGAACGTTAATGAGATCGTACTGATGCCCTCGCAGCAGGCGTGTCAGTACTACGTTCATCGCAAATCTTAAAAATCAGACGAAAATGTTACAAATGTTCATACTCCAAGCCGGATACTACGGACATCCGAGCGGATTTTTCTACGGCATGTCGGCCGGAACGATGGGTTCGTGGATACTCATCATCGTAATCGGCATCGTGGGCTGGATCGTGCAGGCACGCCTGCAATCGGTCTTCGCCAAATATGCCAAAGTCCCCTTCCCGGGCGGATTGACCGGCGCCGAAGTGGCCGAGAAGATGCTGCGCGACAACGGCATCCGCAACGTAAAGGTCACCCACGTTGCGGGGCACCTGACCGACCACTTCAACCCGCAGACGATGACCGTCAACCTGAGCGACTCGGTCTACACCTCGCGCAGCGTGTCGGCCGCCGCCGTCGCGGCTCACGAGTGCGGCCACGCCGTACAGCACGCACAGGGCTATGCCCCGCTCGAACTGCGTTCGCAGCTGGTTCCGATCGTCAACTTCTCGGCACGCGCCGCGACGTTCGTGCTCATCGCGGGCATGATTCTGCTCGCCACGACCGACAACGCGTGGGTCTGCTGGATCGGCGTGGGACTGATCGCCGTATCGGCGCTCTTCTCGATCGTGACCCTTCCTGTCGAATACAACGCCTCGCAGCGAGCACTGGCATGGCTCGAATCGAGCCGTACGATGCAGGGCGCGGAGCTGGCGCAAGCGCGCGAAGCGCTGACGTGGGCGGCCCGCACCTATCTGGTCGCCGCGCTGAGCGCCATCGCCACGGTGCTCTATTACGCCATGCTCATTCTCGGACGAGGCAATAACCGCGACTAAATGACTCCACAGGATTACACTCGGCGCAGCTGGCAGGCAGCCGCAGCACTCATCGCAGTGCTCGCAGCCGTCGCCTTCATCCCGCCGCAGACGATCTGCGGCATTCCGCTCCGCCGGGCCAACATCCTTTCGGACCTGCTCCGCTTCGACGACAAAGGCACACCGAGCGAGGCGCTGCCGAAGCTCGAAGACGAGTTCTCAGGCGATTTCCACCGTTTCGCAGGGCAGCTCGACGCCGGTGAACAGCTGCCGCCGGCGGATTCAGCCGCAACGAACGAACCGCCTGCCCCAGCGGGTGATACGCTGCCCGCCGTGCCGCAGCTCACCTTCGAATGGGCACCGGCCGGAGACAATCGTCTGCCGGAAGCCGCTGCGGGCGATACCACGCGGCTGCTTGCGTCGCTCACCCCGATCGAAGATTTCGACACGCTCGCCGACGGGCCGTTGCACCGTTTCTGTACACGGCTGGCCGACACCGCGCGCCGCACGCCCGTGCGCATCGCCGTGCTGGGCGACTCGTTCATCGAGGGCGACATCCTCACGGCCGACCTGCGCGAGCAGCTGCAACTGCGCTACGGCGGCCGCGGCTGCGGCTTCACACCGATGGCTTCGCCCCTGACGGGCTACCGCCGCACGGTGGGCACCCGCTCGACAGGATGGAACTCCTACAACATCATGCAGCGCCGTAACACGCCTGAAGCATTGCGCGGCGACTATTCCGTCTCGGGCTGGCTCTGCCGTCCCGCCGACGGCGCGACGGTGCGCTGGACGGGCAGCGACTTCCGCCGCCGTCTCGACGGCTGCGGTACGGCGCGGCTGCTCTTCATCAGCGGTACCGAGAGCCGGCTGGAACTCACGCTCAACGATTCGCTGCACCGCACGTTCGACATACCGGCTTCGGAAGCCCTCCGCCAGATCGTCGTTCGGGCGCCGATCGCATCGCTCGCGCTCCGCGTCGAACGGGGCAGCGCGGGATTCACCGGTTACGGCGCTCAATTCGAGGACGCGGCAGGCGTGACGGTCGACAACTTCTCGATCCGAAGCAACAGCGGGCAGGCGCTCTTCGGAACCAATGCGGCGGTCAACGCACAGATCGACGCCTTCGCGGAGTACGATCTGGTCGTGCTGCAATACGGCCTGAACATCATGCAGGAGGGGGTCACCAACTACTCGGCCTACGCCGCCCGCGTGGAGAAGATGATCGCCTTCGTGCGCAGCTGTTTCCCCGACGCAGCGGTGCTGGTTCTCTCGACGAGCGACCGCTCGGTAAAGTCGGAGACCGGATTCGCTCCGATGACTTCGGCACCGGCGATGGTCGACTGGCAGCGCCGCGCAGCCCGTGCGACGGGCGCTGCTTTCTGGTCGGTCTACGACGCCATGCGGGCGCAGGGCGGCATGGAGCGCTTCGTCGCCAACGGCTGGGCGGGCAAGGACTACACCCATATCAACTATGCCGGCGGCCGGCAGGTGGCCTATGCACTGGTCGATGCACTGGACGTCCGTGTGGCCGCGATCCTGCGTGAACAGCAGCAGGCGGCACTGCCCGAACCGGTACTCGACAGCACGAAGATCGAAGCGCTCGATCGAACGATGAGCGCCACGCCGCAACCCGCCGAACCCCGTTGAGACGATGGAGAGCCTCCGCGAAATAGCCGACCGTATCCTGCCGCTGCTGACCTACGACCCGCAGGCGCCGATGCTCTTCAGCAGCGGGCTTTTCCTCTTCCTCTTCGCCGCTTTCGCCTTTTTCTACGGCTTCATGCGGCGCACGCCGACGCTGCGCATCTGGTACGTCATCGCCTTCTCGCTCTATTTCTACTACAAGTCGAGCGGTATCTACCTGCTGCTGCTCGTCGGGGTCTCCATCAGCGATTTCTGGATCGGGCGGGCCATCGCACAGACCACTTCGCAACGCGCCAAACGCGGACTGGTCACCCTGAGCATCGCTGCCGATCTGGCCGTACTGGGTTATTTCAAATATACCAATTTCTTCATCGAGATCGCCCGTAACCTCTTCGGCGCGGGGTTTCTCGAATTTCAGAATATCTTCCTGCCCGTCGGCATCTCGTTCTTTCTTTTCCAGTCGCTCAGCTACACCATCGACATCTATCGCGGCACGCTCAAGCCGATCGACCGCTGGGGCGACTACCTCTTCTACCTCTCGTTCTTTCCGCAGCTGGTCGCCGGCCCGATCGTCCGTGCCCGCGACTTTCTGGTGCAGATCCGGCAGAATCCCATCGCCGTCTCGCGTGAAATGTCCGGCACGGGCATCTTTCTGATCGCTATCGGTCTGTTCAAGAAAGCCATTATCTCGGACTACATATCGCTCAACTTCGTCGACCGCATCTTCGACGATCCGGCGCTCTATTCGGGCGTGGAGTGTCTGGCGGCCGTCTACGGCTACGCCCTGCAAATCTACTGCGACTTCTCGGGCTACTCGGACATGGCCATCGGTCTGGCGCTGCTGCTGGGCTTCCGTTTCCCGAAGAACTTCGACGCCCCCTACCACTCGGCCACCATCACCGAATTCTGGCGGCGGTGGCATATCTCGCTCTCGATGTGGCTGCGCGACTACCTCTATATCTCGCTGGGCGGCAACCGAAAAGGCCGTCTGCGCACCTATTTCAACCTGCTCGTCACCATGATTCTGGGCGGACTGTGGCACGGCGCGGCGATCCGTTTCGTGCTGTGGGGAACGCTGCACGGCGTGGCGCTGGCGCTGCACAAGATCTGGCTGACCGTCATCCCCGGCGCCAAGGTGTCGGGGTATGAGATGCACCCGCTCAGCCGACTGGCCGGCATTCTGGTGACCTTCCATCTGGTCTGCTTCGGCTGGCTGCTCTTCCGCGCCGATTCGATGCGCACCGTACAGCTGATGCTGCACCAGATTACCGACAACTTCCATCTGCGGCTGCTGCCCCAGATGCTGACCGGTTACGGCGGCGTCTTCGCATTGATGGGTCTGGGCTACCTGCTGCACATGCTGCCCGACCGCGCCGACAACGCCGCACGGCGCGCGGTGATCGCCGCACCTTTCTGGGCGCAGGTGCTGCTGCTCGGCGGCGTGGCGTGGTGCGTCATGCAGATCCAGTCGAGCGGTATACAACCCTTCATCTACTTCCAATTCTAAGACAGCGATGACACTCCTCTACACCTTCGACCATGCGCTCTTTCTGGCGCTCAATTTCGACGGCGGCCCCGTAATGGACCGCCTGATGACCGTCGTCTCGGGTACGACGCTATGGCTGCCGCTTTACGGGCTGATTCTCTGGCTTGTCTGGCGACGGGAGGGATGGCGCAACACGCTGTTGTTCGCCGCGGCGATCCTGCTGGCGATCGTACTGGCGGACATGGTGGCCGGCATCTTCAAACACTCGGGTCCGCTCAAAGGGCTGTGGGCCGACTTCCCGCCCCGCTGGCGGCCGATGTTCACCCCCTCGCTCGAAGGGCTGGAGATCGCACCCGACACGCTGATGCGCTGGCGCTTCGAGGGACATGCGACGCCCGGCATGGTACACGTTCCCGCAGGAGCACTGGCCGGAAAATTCGGCACCGTGTCGTCGCACGCCGCGACCATCGTGGCGCTGCTGGTGCTCTCCGCAGCGGAGATTCGGCGACGCTGGTTCACGATCCTGATGGTCGCAGCGACGCTTCTGATCTGCTATTCGCGTATCTATCTGGCCAAACATTTCCCCGTCGACCTGCTGCTGGGAGCGGCCGTCGGAGCGCTGACCGGCTGGGCGATGCTGTGCTTATACCGCCGAATCAAGTGGAAATGCTAAATATTTTTCGTAACTTTGCGAAGCTTTTAACACAGGTAAAATAAAATCGAAATAGAATATGGCAATCGAACTCAGCGAACAGGAGCAGCTGCGCCGCCAGTCGCTCGCGGCACTGCGGGAACTGGGCATCAACCCCTACCCCGCCGCACGTTTCGACGTTACGGCAACGGCGCAGGAGATCCTCGACGGATATGACGAAACGAAAGGCAACTTCGCCGACGTGCGCATCGCCGGCCGCATCATGTCGCGCCGCATCATGGGCAGCGTCTCGTTCTTCGAGTTGCAGGATCACACGGGCCGCATCCAAGTCTACATCCGCCGCGACGACATCTGCCCGGAGGGCGATCCGACAATGTACAACACCGTCTTCAAGAAACTGCTCGACATCGGCGACTTCGTAGGAGTCGAGGGTTTCGCCTTCGTCACCAAGACGGGCGAAACGTCGGTTCACTGCCGCAAACTGACCGTTATTTCCAAGTCGCTGCGTCCGCTGCCGGTCGTCAAGGAGAAGGACGGACAGACATTCGACGCCTTCACCGACCCCGAAGTGCGCTACCGCCAGCGTTACGTCGATCTGGCGGTCAACCCGCAGGTGCGCGAAGTCTTCGTCAAACGGTCGAAGATCATGGCCTCGATGCGCGAATTCTTCAACGCGAAGGGCTATCTGGAGGTCGAAACGCCGATTCTGCAACCCATTCCGGGAGGCGCCTCGGCGCGGCCGTTCATCACGCACCACAACTCGCTCGACGTGGACCTCTACCTGCGTATCGCCACGGAGCTTTACCTCAAGAAGCTCATCGTGGGCGGCTTCGAAGGGGTCTATGAGTTCGGCAAGAACTTCCGCAACGAGGGAATGGACCGCACGCACAACCCCGAATTCACCTGCATGGAGATTTACGTCGCCTACAAGGACTACCTGTGGATGATGGAGTTCACCGAACAGATGCTCGAACGCGTGGCGCTGGCGACCAACGGCACGACGGAGCTTACGATCGACGGCAAGAGCGTCTCGTTCAAGGCGCCGTTCCGCCGTCTGACGATGACCGACGCCATCCGCGAGAAGACCGGCTACGACATCACGGGCCAATCGGAAGAACAGCTGCGCGAGGCGTGCAAGCGGCTCAGCGTCGAGGTCGACGAGACGATGGGCAAGGGAAAACTCATCGACGCCATCTTCGGCCAGTACTGCGAGGAGGAGCTGATCCAGCCCACGTTCGTCTGCGACTATCCGATCGAAATGTCGCCCCTGTGCAAGCGCCATCGCGAGAACCCCGAGCTGACGGAGCGTTTCGAGTTGTTCGTCAACGGCAAGGAGCTGTGCAACGCCTACTCGGAGCTGAACGACCCGATCGACCAGCTGGAGCGTTTTCAGGAGCAGCTGCACCTGCTGGAGAAGGGCGACGACGAAGCGATGTTCATCGATATGGACTTCGTGCGCGCCCTCGAATACGGTATGCCGTCGTGCTCGGGCATGGGCATCGGGATCGACCGTCTGACGATGTTCCTCACCGGCCAGTCGTCGATTCAGGACGTACTCTTCTTCCCCCAGATGCGTCCCGAGAAGAAGGCGCAGAAAGACCCCGACGAAGCGTATGCCGCTATCGGCGTGCCCGCCGAGTGGATCCCCGTCATTCAGAAGATGGGCTATCTGAGCGTCGACTCGCTGCGCAAGCTGCCGGCCGGAAAGTTCTTCAACGACCTCTGCGGCTTCAACAAAAAGAACAAACTGGGTCTCAAGGCCCCCTCGATCGAAGAGGTCAAGGCTTGGTGCTGCCCCGCCGCCGAATAACCGCAGTCGCAGCCGATGGACCGTACAAGCAAACTCCTGCTGGCGCTGGCCGCGGTGGCGATCGCCGCCGTGCTGCTGGCGTTGCGAGGGTGGATCGCTCCGATGACGGCACGCTGGATTCTGCTGGTGCTGCTGGGGTGGTACTGGATTCGTTTCATCGTCCTGCCCGTCGACGTCATCAAGCGCACGAAGGTGCTCAACGCCTTCGCCGTAACGTGGTGGGTCAACAGCTTTCCGATCCTGCCGGCCATGACCGGCGCCGCGCTGCTGTGGTACGGCACGCCGTTCGAAAAACGGATCTGGGGTTCGCTGCTGCTCTTCATCGTCGTCTCGGCGCTGGCGGGATACCTGACAATTATTCGTTACAATCATAAACTTAAAAAATTACAGCAATGAGAAAGAAGATCGTAGCAGGCAACTGGAAAATGAACACGCTGCCCGCCGAAGGCGTCGAACTCGCAAAGGAGATCGCTGCCGGCAAACACACCGTATGCGACTGCGTGTCGTTCATCGTATGCCCGCCCTTCACCCACCTTTCGGAGGTGACCAAAACGCTCGAAGGCACGGGGATCGCCGTCGGTGCACAGGACTGTGCCACCGAGGCCAAAGGTGCCTACACGGGTGAAATCGCTGCTTCGATGATCGCGGCATTGGGCTGCCAGTACGTGATCCTCGGCCACTCGGAGCGCCGCCAGTACTACGGCGAGACCTCCGAGACGCTCAACAAGAAGATGGCGCAGGCCTACGCCAACAACCTCGCACCGATCTACTGCGTGGGCGAGAATCTGGCCGAGCGCGAAGCTGAGAAGCACTTCGACGTAGTGAAGGCGCAGATCGAGGAGGTGGTTTACAACCTCACGCCGGAGCAGTTCGCAAAACTGGTCATCGCCTACGAACCCGTATGGGCCATCGGCACGGGCAAGACCGCGACGGCCGAGCAGGCGCAGGAGATTCACGCCTACATCCGCAAGGTGCTCGCCGCCAAGTTCGGTGCAGCAGCCGAAGAGTGCCCGATCCTCTACGGCGGATCGTGCAAACCGTCGAACGCAGCCGAAATCTTCGCCAAGGAGGATGTCGACGGCGGTCTGATCGGCGGCGCAGCGCTCAAGGCCGACGATTTTCTGGCCATCGGCAAGGGCTTCGCGAAATAGTTCTTCGGCCCGAACGCCTGAAAAAAGAGGAGACCTCGTCTGCGGGGCCTCCTCTTTTCGTCCCCTTACGAAACAATTCGAAACTTCCGAAAGTGGATTCTTCCTATTTTTTCTTATCTTTGCATAGGAGAAGCCTCCGCAAAACAAAACTACTAACCACCAGATCATGAAAAAGCTACTCTTCATCTGTGCCGCCCTGTCGACGGCATTCACTGCGGCCGGTCAGCACTACTACACCGACGCCTACAACCCCGACATCACACGCCATTCGCTGCGTGTCGCCCCGCAGCGCATCGAGTTCGTGCTGCCCCAAGTCAACGGCTACACGGTCTACAAGGCCGACCTGCACACCCACTCGATCTACTCGGACGGCGACTGCACCCCCGAATTCCGCGTCCGCGAAGCGTGGTACGACGGTCTGGACGTACTGGCGATCACCGAACACGTGGAGTACCGCCGTCACGAGGGCAAGATGCTCAACTTCCTGAAAGGGTATGTTCCCGAAGGCACCAAGGCGATCAACTACAACCTGATATCCAAGGCGGCCGACGAACAAGGGATTCAGTCCGACCTGAATTTCCCTGTAAAACTGGCGCAGGAGACGGCCGTGAAATACGGCATCACGATCGTTCCCGGGGCCGAAATCACCCGCGAACCGATCGCCTACGGTCACTACAATGCACTCTTCACCACCGATAACAACGCCATCTACGCCGCCGACGCGCTGCAATCGCTCCGCAACGCCAAAGCACAGGGAGCGCTGGTGATGCACAACCACCCGGGCTGGCGCCGCAAAAGCCTCGAACATCCCGAGTTCGAAGTCGCAGCCTACGGCGAAGGGCTGATCGACGGCATCGAGATCATGAACGGCGGCGAGTTCTACCCCAAAGCCATTTCGCGCGCACACGCCAAAAACCTCTTCGTCGCTGCCAACACCGACATCCACGACACGACGGTCGAAACCTACCGCGCACAGGGCCATCGTCGCAATATGACGCTGATCTTCGCCAAGGAGAACACGCTCGAAGCGCTGCGCGAGGCCATCGAGGCCCGCCGCACGCTGGCCTATTCGTTCGGCACGATCGCCGGCGACGAACAGCTGCTGAAGGATCTCTTCACAGCGTCGATCCAGACAAAGGTACTCCATACCGATGCGCACGGCCGCCGCACGGTAAGTCTCACGAACAACAGTTCGGTGCAGTACATCCTGCGTTTCCCGGGACAGAATCCGTTCATCCTCAACCCCTTCTCGACCGTTACGACGAGCGTTGCAAAAGACAATCCGCTGTGTCTGACCGTCGAAAATATGTGGTACTCCGAAGAGGGACACCCGCAGATCGAGATGAATCTGTAATTTCAACTTTCCTTAAAAACGCCGTCCGACATGAATCGGACGGCGTTTTCGCATTTATGCAGCAGCCCGACACGGTGTCAGTGCCAATCTCCGACACGACGGCAGCCGCGTCGTGACAATTTGTGACAATAAATGTCATTTTCTGACAAAATTTCTTCTCACGGGCGATGGCACGCGGTTTGCTCGTTAAGGTATCGAATCCCGAATGGAACGAAGGAAAGGCCGGCACGAACAACGGCATGAGTTCCAGAGGGAAGAGGATAAAAACAATGTATAACCAAATAAACCTAAGGAGGACAAAATTATGATGCCTGTAATGAGAAATCAGAATTGGCTGCCGAGTCTGTTCAATGACTTTTTCGGTGAAGAGTGGATGGGAATGCCGCACAAACACGTTTCCGTACCTGCGATCAACATCATCGAGCAGGAGAAGGATTTCCGCGTGGAGCTTGCGGTTCCGGGCACGACGAAGGAGGACTTCAAAGTGAACGTAACGGCCGACAACGAGTTGGTCATTTCGCTCGAAAAACACAACGAAAAGGAGGACAAGGAGGAGAAAGAGGGTCACAAGGGAACGTACCTGCGCCGCGAATTCTCCTACACCTCGTTCCAGCAGAGTTTTTCGCTGCCCGATGACGTGGACCGTCAGAAGATATCGGCCAAAGTCGAGAACGGCGTGCTGACGATCGACCTTCCCAAAAAGGAGGTCACCCCGACACAGCCGGTTTCGCACCAGATCGAGATCAAATAGCGACTTCCATCCGTAAACGGGAGAGGGTGCTCCGACGCGAGTATCCTCTCTCTTTTTTATCGTCCGGCAGGTAATTTGCCGTCATCGTTTTACGTTGGAATATTAAGATAAAACGCAAGAGCCATGAAACCCATCATCACCTTTTTCGGGACGCAGCCCTACGAACAGGAGTCGTTCGATGCCCTGAACCGCGATTTCGGATTCGAATTCCGCTACTTCAAAGGCCACCTCAGCCGTCAGACGGTCGTCGCCACGCACGGCGCACAGGCGGCGTGCATCTTCGTCAACGACACGGCCGATGCCGAGGTGATACGCGAACTGGCACGCAACGGCGTGAAGCTGCTGGCGCTGCGCTGCGCAGGATACAACAACGTCGATCTGGAGGCCGCGCGGACCTTCAAAATCCCCGTCGTGCGCGTACCGGCCTACTCGCCCTATGCCGTGGCGGAGTACACGGTGGCGATGATGCTCTCGCTCAACCGCAAGATTCCGCGCGCCAGCTGGCGCACGCGCGACGGCAACTTCTCGCTGCAAGGGCTGATGGGATTCGATATGAACGGCAAGACCGTCGGGGTGATCGGCACGGGTAAGATCGCCCGCATCGTCATCCGCATCCTGCTCGGCTTCGGTATGCAGGTCTTGGCCTACGACCCCTATCCCGACGGGGTTTTCGCCCGCGAAACGGGCATCGCCTACGTCTCGCTCGACGAATTGTACCGCCGCGCGGACATCATCACGCTCCACTGCCCGCTCACCAACGAGACGAAGCATCTCATCAACGAAGAGTCGATCGCCCGCATGAAGCGCGGCGTGATGATCGTCAACACCGGCCGCGGACAGCTCATCCAGACCGAAGCGCTGATCGAAGCGCTCAAGAGCAAGCAGGTCGGCTCGGCAGGGCTGGACGTCTACGAGGAGGAGGGCGATTACTTCTACGAGGATCGTTCGGACACGATCATCGACGACGACACGCTGGCGCGGCTGCTGCTCTTTCCCAACGTAATCGTCACCTCACACCAAGCCTTCTTCACGGCCGAAGCGATGCACAACATCACCGAAACCACGTTACTGAACATCCGGGATTTCTTCGACGGCCGGCCGCTCGTGAACGCCGTGACGAAATAGCGTATTTCCGCACGCCGTCGTGCCGCACCCCGTAAGGAGTGCGGCACGTTGCGTTTTACCGCGTCACCGACCCGACTAGGCCGCGAGGGAACCGATCTGCCGATTCGATTTTTATTATTCGGATTTTTTTCTTTATCTTTAAAGAACCATTTTAATCAAATCCAACCTGACTATGAAAAAAGGAACTCTCCTTTGGGGGCTGCTTGCCCTCTTCTCGCTCGTATTCTGCTTCTCCTGCAAGGACGACGACACAAACGACGATCCCGTCTACAACCTGAGCGTCGAGGCTCAAAAAACGGAAATCTCCGGCGAGGGCGGAGAGTGATCTTCGACGTCGCATCCAACGGTGGATGGACCTATAAAATCCAGCAGCAGGAACAGTGGCTCACCGAGAAGTCGAAAAGCGACAAACGGCTGACGCTCACGGCATCGCCTGCAGGCGACGCACAGCGCAAGGCGGTCGTCACCTTTACCTCGTCGGCCGATGCCAATCTCAAAGAGGCGATTACAATCACCCAGAAACCCAAAGAAGAGCTGCCGCAGCCGCTCGTACCGGAGGCCGACCTGCTCAACGTCGTCTTCCGCAACGACGGAACGGCCGAAGACGTTTCCCCCTCGAAAACACCCGTAGAGACACTCTCCGGCACGGCCATGATGACCTATTACAACGATCTCTATCAGCGTTTCGTCGCCCATTTCAGCCACACGCCGGGCACGACGGTCAACGAAGGATTCTATAAGGCCGACTACGTCGCCAACCAGAAGTTCATCGACGGACTGGCCAACGGCCATTCGCTCGAGGTGCTCTTCAAGACCGACGTGAAATCGGACGGTTCGGCCGAATGGAAGATGTTCAGCGCCATGTCGTCGGGCGGAACGGGATTCCTCATCTCGAAGGCCGACAAAGGGACGGAGCTGACCTTCCTTCCCAACGTAAGCACGACGGGCAAGTCGAACTGGATCTGGACCAAGAGCGGTATCAACCCCGAAGCGGGACGCTACTATCACGTCGTCGGCGTATGGAACAAGCAGGAAGAGAAAACCTACATCTATGTCGACGGCGAACTGAAGGGTACGATGGCCGCTCCGGGTAACTTCGTACATCCCTCGAAGACCACGAGCTACTGGTTCGGCGTCGGCGTCGACGCCAGCCCCGCCTCGGGACAAAACGCATGGAACGGCGACGTGGCCGTCGCCCGCGTCTACGATACGCCGCTGACCGCCGAGAACGTCGAGGTGCTGTGGAACCTCGTAAAACGCCAACAGCAACCCAATCCGATCGAGATCAGCGACCTGCTCTTCCTCTCGGGCTGCGAGGTAGGTCCCAACTACCGCTACACGCTCTACGGCAAAGGCTTCGCCGCCGGCGACAAGATCCGCTTCGAATCGCTCGACAACGTGAAAGCCGAAGCCATGATCTACGATGCCGTCGTCACGGCCGAGTCGGCGACGATCATCATTCCCAACGGCTTCGCCACAGATCGCTATCGCATGGTCTTGCTGCGCGGCGACGCCCAATATCCGCTGGGCATCACGCAGCTCACCTTTTCGAGCAACCCCGCAAAACTCCCGACACCCCGAGTAATCGCCCACCGCGGTTATCACACGACCGGCGCCGCCGAGAACTCGGTCGAAGCGCTGGCCAAAGCACAGACGCTGGGGGTCTACGGCTCCGAGTTCGACGTATGGATCACGACCGACAACCGCCTCGTAATCAACCACGACAAGACCGTTCCGGGAGACAGCCATGTCATCGAGAACTCGACCTACGACCAGATCAAGGACCTCAAGCTCAGCAACGGCGAAAAGCTCCCCACGCTCGACGATTTTCTGGAGCAGGCGACCAAGAGCACGAAGACGAAGCTGATCCTCGAGATCAAAAAACATAGTACGACAGCCAACAACGAACGTGCGGCCGATGCCGTCGTCGCAGCCGTCAAAGCAGCGGGACTGACCGAGCGCGTGGAGTACATCGCCTTCGACTATGCAACCTGCAAACGCATCGCCGCCGCGCTTCCCGACGCCATGGTGCAATACCTCAACGGCGATCTGGCGCCTTCGGCGATCCATCAGGACGGGATCAAGGGCATCGACTACAAATATGCCGTAATCTCCGGCAAGACCGAATGGATCAAGGAGGCACACGACAACGCAATGGTAGTCAATACGTGGACCGTCGACGCACAGCAGGATATGATGAGCTGCATCGCCTTGGGCATGGACTTCATCACCACCAACAATCCCGAGACGCTTCAAGAGCTGCTGACCAAGACCTTCGTCTCGTCCAACTGACGCCGAAGGATAGTAAAACCGAAGCTGCCGCACCTTTCAGGGTGCGGCAGCTTCGGTTCTTCGGACCAAGTCTATCGGTCGACGCCCCAGCCGCCGCCGAGCGCCTTGTAGAGGCCGACCATTGCCAAATGTTCGTCGCGCACGGCATTGCTCAGCCCGATCTGCGCGTCGAAGAACTTGCGCTGGGCATCCAGCACGTCGAGGTAGTTGATGACCCCGTTGAAATATTGCAGCTGTGCCAGCTCCACGTATTTCTGCGCCGCCTGTTGCAGCTCGCGTTTCAGCGTCGCCGCCGTACGGACGTTGCGGTAGGTCACCACCGCGTCGTTGACCTCGCGAAAGGCCACCAGCACCTGCTTCTCGTAATCGATCCGCGCCTCGTCGCAGGCGGCCAGCGCGGCCTTGTATTTCGACTTTTTCTTGCCGAACGAGAAGAGCGGCGAAGCGAGCGATCCGCCCACATAAGAGAAGGGTGACGAGAAGAGTCCTTTGAGATCGTCGTTCTCCCAACCGCCCGTCAGGCTGAAGGTAACGCGCGGGAAGCGGTCGGCATAGGCCATGCCCATCGCCGCTTCGGCCGCACGCAGCGTCTGTTCGCTCCGACGCAGATCGGGACGCCGCTTCAATAGCTCCGAGGGCAGCCCCACCGCCAGCCGCTCGGGCAGCCGCGCGTGCATCTCCATCGTCTGACGGTCGATGCGCAGCGTGGGATAGGCACCCGCCAGCAGGGCGATCTGGTGCTCCTTGAGCGCGATGCGGCTTTCGAGTCCGGGGATGAGCGTGGCCGTACTGGCCAGCTCGACCTTTGCCTGCTGCAACGCCGTCTCGGAGGTCAGTCCGCCCTCAAAACGCAGCCGTGCCTGCCGCACCCCCTCCTTGCGGGTCTGAAGCGTACGCCGCACGATGTTCAGCTCCTGATCGAGCGCCGCCAGCTCATAATAAGCGGTCGCCACCTCCGCGACGAGCGTCATCTGCAATGCCCGCTGCGCTTCGACCGTCGCCAGATACTGCGCGACGGCCTGACGGTTGGCCCAGCGCAGATTGCCCCACAGATCCAACTCCCATGCCAACGAAACTTTGGCGTCGAATTCAGGATTGTTCTTCACCGCCTCACCCTCGTAGTCGTTATGCTCGGTATCGGCCGACAGTTGCCCCGTAACCGACGGCAGCTGGTCGGCGCGCGCCATACGGCTGAGTGCGCGCATCCGGCGCACACGGGCCGAAGCGGCCAGCATGTCCTTGTTACGTTCGAGCGTGCGGTCGATCAGCGCCGTGAGCGTCGAATCGGTATAGATGCTCCACCACGCCCTGTCGGCCACGGTCAGCGAATCATTCGCACCGGCTACGACCGTGACGGGCAGATCGAGTTCGGGGCTTTGGATCTGGCGACGCCCCAGCATACAGGAGGTACAGAGCAGCACGACGCTGCAGAGCAGCACGGCATAAGATACGCTATTTCGTTTCATGGTTCACGCGTTTGAATTTATCCTTGATGCGGTAGACCCACACGAAGAAGAAGGGGACGAAGACGATACCCACGGTAATGGCCACCAGCATACCGAAGAAGACACCCGTACCGATTCCCTGCCGGCTCGCCGACCCGGGACCCGACGCGAAGACCAGCGGCAGCATACCCAAAATGAAGGCCAGCGAGGTCATCACGATCGGGCGGAAACGCAGCCGCGCGGCATGCAGCGCCGACTGCACCAGATCGCCGCCGCGATCGACCTCCTCCTTGGCGAACTCGACGATAAGGATGGCGTTCTTGGCCACCAGACCCACCAGCATCACCAGTCCGATCTGGAAATAGATGTTGTTTTCCAGTCCGCACAACCAGTTGCCCACATAGGCGCCCAGCCCCGCGATCGGCAGCGACAGGATCACCGCCACCGGCACCGACCAGCTCTCGTACTGCGCGGCGAGGAACAGGAAGACGAAGAGAAGCGCCAGCGCCAGCACCAGTCCCGTCTGGCCGCTGGCGTGTTTCTCCTGATACGATAGGCCGCTCCACTCGACGCCGATATTTGCCGGCAGATGCTCCCGCACGATCTGCTCCAGCGCCTCCATCGCCTGCCCCGAGCTGTATCCGTGCGCCGCCTCGCCCGAAACGGTCGCGGCATTGAACATATTGAAGCGGCGGATCGTACCCGGACCGGTCGTATAGTGCGTCGTGCCGAGCGCCGTGACGGGAATCATCGCCCCGCCGTTGCCGCGTACGTAGAAGAGGTCGAGATTGTTCTGATGCGCACGGTAGGGTGCCTCGGCCTGAATGTAGACGCGATAGATGCGGTTGAACATATTGAAGTCGTTGACGTAGACCGAACCGGTGAAGGTCTTGAGCGTCGAGAAGATGTCGGACATCGACACGCCCAGCAGCTGCGCCTTGTCGCGGTCGACGTCGTAGTAAAGCTGCGGAATATCGCTCTGCATCGACGACGACAATCCCGCCAGTTCGGGACGCCGCGCAGCGTAATACACCAACGTGTCGACCGCCTGCTGCAAGTCGGCATAGGTGCGGTCGCCGCGCGCTTCGAGCACCATCTCGAAGCCGCCCGAAGCACCCAGACCCGGAATGACGGCGGGTGAACTGAGGTAAACCTTGCTCTCGGGATACCGCGACAGCTCGCCGCGTACCTCCTCCATCAGTTCGTCGATGCTCTCCGACGTGCGGTCACCCCACGGCTTGAGAATCACCGTCAACTGGCTGTGCGCCTGATTGCTGCCCAGTCGGGGCGACGATCCCGTGACATTGAGCACATACTCCACGTCGGAAAGCCCCATGAGGTACTCCATCGCGCGATCCGTCACGCGGCGCGTCCGTTCGAGCGTCGCCCCCTCGGGCAGCTCCAGCTCGACGGTGAAATAGCCCTGATCCTCCTTGGGCATGAAGCTCTGCGGCGTGATGCGGTTCATCAACCAGATGCCGACCAGAAGGATGCCGAAGGCCGCCAGCATCCGCCGCGAATGGCGCAGACTGGCGCGGATTCCCCGCTGGTAGACCGTATTGCCGCGCCGCAGCCAGTAGTTGATCCTCCGGAAGAGTTTGGGTTTGCGGCGGCCGTTGTCGGGTCGCAGGAAGTAGGCACACATCACCGGACTGAGCGTCAGCGCCACGACGGTCGAAATGATGACCGAAACGGCGATGGTGATAGTGAACTGCCGGTAGAGCTGCCCCGTGATGCCGGCCAGAAAGCTCACCGGCACGAAGACGGCGCACAGCACGAGCGACATGGCGATCAGCGCACCGCCCAGCGACGCCATCGCCTTCTTGGTCGCCTCGTAGGGCGACAACCGTTCGTGCTCCATGATGCGTTCGACGTTCTCTACCACCACGATGGCATCGTCCACGACGATACCGATGGCCAGAATCAAACCCAACAACGTCATCATATTGAGCGAAAAGCCAAAGACAAGCATCACGCCGAAGGTGCCGATCAGCGAGATCGGCACCGCCACGATCGGGATCAACGTCGCCCGCCAGTTCTGCAACGAGAGGAAGACCACCAGAATCACCAGCAGCAGCGCCTCGAACAGCGTCCGATAGACATGGTGGATCGACTCGGAGATATAGGTCGTCATATCGAACGGAATCTGATAGGAGATTCCTTCGGGAAAGTTGCGGCTGATCTCCTCCATGGCTGCCTTCACCGCATCGGCTACCTCCATGGCATTGGCGCCCGGCAGCATGTTGATATTGAGCACGGCGGCATTTCCGCCGTTGATGCCGCTTTCGGTCGTGTAGGACGACGCTTCGAGCGAGACGCGCGCCACGTCGCGCAGACGGATGATCGACCCGTCGGGATTGGCGCGGATGACGATCTCCTCGAATTCACCCACCGACGACAGACGCCCCTGCGCCGTGATGGGGATCGTCACGTCGAGATCGGTCATGGGCTGCTGGCCCAGCACGCCGGCGGCCGATTCGCGGTTCTGATCCTTCAATGCCCGCTGCAAGTCCTGCACCGTCAGACCCAGATTGGCCAGCCGGTCAGGCAGCACCCAGATCTGCATGGCGTAGTAGCGCGACCCGACGTTCGAGACACTGCCCACGCCCGGAATACGCCGCAGCATGTCCAGCACGTTGAGCGTCGCGTAGTTGCTCAGATAAATTTCATCGAACTTTGGGTCTGACGAGAGCAGCGTGATGGTCAGCAGCTTGCTCGACGCCTGCTTCTCGACCGAAATGCCGTTCTGCACCACCTCGGCCGGCAGCCGGTTCTCGGCGAGTTTCACGCGGTTCTGCACCTCGACGGCCGCCAGATCGGCGTCGGTGTCGATATCGAAGGTGATCGTCGCGGTGAAACCGCCCGAATTGTTCGACGACGACTCCATATAGAGCATCCCGGGCGTACCGTTGAGTTCCTGCTCGATCGGCGTAGCCACGGCCTGCGTCACCGTCTGGGCGCTGGCACCCGGATAGGAGGCGCTCACCTTCACGACGGGAGGTACGATCTTGGGGTATTGGTCGACAGGCAGCAGCGCAAGTCCGATGACGCCCACGATGACGATGATGACCGAGAGAACGGTCGAAAAGACCGGCCGGTCGATAAAGAAATCGCTCTTCATAGGCTTGCCGCTAATTGGATGGAACGCCGTTCTCGCGTTTGGGTTCGACCGCCTCGACGCGCATCCCGTGATTGAGTTTGTGGTAGCCTTCGACGACGATCCGTTCGCCGGACAACAGACCGCGTTCGACGATCGTCTTGTTTTCCAACTCCGGCCCCGTCTCGATGAAACGCTTCTCGACGACGCTGTCGGGACGCACGACGAAGATGTAGGCACCGCCTTTCTCGATCACGACCGCCTTGGACGGCACGACGACGGCGTTCTCACGCACGTCGAGCAGCAGCTTGACCTTGGTGAACTGACCGGGCAGCAGAATATGGTCGGGATTGGGCATCTCGGCCCGCACGGAGAAGGTTCCCGTTTCGGGATCGACCTGCGGACCGGCGAAATCGACCAGACCCCGCAGCGGATACCGCGAGTTATCGGGCAGGGTGACGGTGATGTTGGGATTCCAGCGGCGTGTCGAATCCTTCTGCCCCAGATTGACGTTACGCTCCTTGCTGCGCAGGTAATCCATACCGGTCATACTGAAATCGACACGCACCGTATCGCTCTTGACGATCGTGGCCAGCAGCGACTTACCGCCCGGCCCCACGAGAGTTCCTATATCGGCGTTGCTGGCGCTGATGTATCCCGTGATGGGCGACTGCACGGTGGTATAACTCAGTGCCGTAGCCGCCTGCATCAGGTCGGCTTCGCTCATCAGCACATTGGCCGTCGCACTCTCGTAGGCGGCCGTCGCGTTGTCCAGATCGAGCCGGCTGGCGGCATTCTGCTCGTAGAGCGGGCGGATGCGTTTGAGATCGCGCTCCGCCTTTTGGGCAAGCGCCCGATCCTTGTTGAGCTGCGCCTTGGCCTTGTCCACACGAGCACGGTAGATCTTGGGGTCGATGACGAACAGCGTCTGTCCCTTCTTCACGTAACTGCCCTCACGGAAGAGCATCCGCTCGAGATAGCCCTCCACACGGGCCCGCACCTCGACGAACTGCTGCGCGCGGATACGCCCCACGAATTCGCCGTAAATCTCCACGTCCTGCGTGGCGACGGGTTCGACCGCCACCACCGGATAGCGGACCGTCTCGCTTTGCGGACGAAGCAGCCACACGACGCCGGCGACGACCACGACCGCGATCAATCCGACGATAATCCACCCGCTCTTGGTTCGCGGACAGGCCCGCTCGCACCATGAACCGGCTTTACGTATCCATTTGTTTCCCTTCGGATTCATACCTGTTCAATTATTGTTTTCGAACTTTCTTTTGCGGAAGGAGTCCCCGCTTTTACGCCGCAAAGATACGATTTCCCGCGAAAAACGGAGAATAACAGCGCTATTTCATCATCCCTGCAGGCTGCTCGCAGATATTCAACGCAAAAAAACAGCAATTTCTTGTATCCTGCAATTACAAAAAACCGTCCGAAACGATTTCGGACGGTTCCAAGAGGTTTCTGCACTCTCTAAAACTCCGAGGTGAACTTGAACCGGATCTCCTTGAAATTCTCCTGCGCCAGTGCCAGCGCATAGCTCGTATCGGCCAGAAAGACATCGCGACCGTGTTTGTCGACGGCCATATTGGTATGTTTACGGCGCTTGAAATCGGCCAGCTGCTCGGCGTTGTCGCTCTCGATCCAGCACGCTTTATAGATCGAGATCGGCTCCCAGCGGCACTTGGCGCCGTACTCGTGTTCCAGACGGTATTGGATCACTTCGAATTGCAGCGCACCGACCGTACCGATGATGCGGCGGCCGTTGAGCTGCGACGTGAACAGCTGCGCCACGCCTTCGTCCATCAGCTGGTCGACGCCTTTGGCCAGCTGCTTGAATTTCAGCGGATCGGCGTTTTCGATATAGCGGAACTGTTCGGGAGCGAACGAGGGAATGCCCGTGAACTTGAGCTTCTCGCCCTCGGTGAAGGTATCGCCGATCTTGAAAGTTCCCGTGTCGTGCAGACCCACGATGTCGCCCGGATAGGCTTCGTCGATCACCGACTTTTTCTCGGCCATGAAGGCCGTCGGCGACGAGAATTTGAGCTGCTTGCCGCTGCGCACGTGCAGGTAGTTCTTGTTGCGTTCGAACGTTCCCGAACAGATCTTCAGGAAGGCGATGCGGTCGCGATGGTTGGGGTCCATATTGGCATGGATCTTAAAGACGAAGCCCGTCATCTTCTCCTCGGCCGGTTCCACGCGGCGCGTCTCGGTCGGCGAAGGACGCGGCGAGGGAGCGATGCCGATGAAGCAGTCGAGCAGCTCGCGCACGCCGAAATTGTTGATCGCCGAGCCGAAGAAGACCGGCGCCAGATTGCCTGCGAGGTATTCGTCGCGGTCGAAAGTGTCGTAGACCCCCTCGATCAGCTCCAGATCCTCGCGCAGCTGACGGGCGTAGCGCTCGCTCACATGCGCATCCAGCTCCGGCGAGGCGAGGTCGCGGATTTCGACGACCGAAGCCGTCGCCGTCTGCCGCTCGTCGGAGGTGAAGAGCGAAAGATCATGCTCGTAGATATTGTAAACGCCCTTGAACGTCGGGCCGTTGGAGATCGGGAAAGCCAGCGGACGCACCTTGATCCGCAGCTCGCGCTCCACCTCGTCCAGCAGATCGAAGGGATCCTTGCACGGGCGGTCGAGCTTGTTGATGAAGACCATCACCGGCGTCTTGCGCATCCGGCAGACCTCCATCAGACGGCGCGTCTGCTGCTCGACGCCCTTCGCGCCGTCGATGACGATAATGACCGAATCGACGGCTGTCAGCGTGCGGTAGGTATCCTCGGCGAAATCTTCATGGCCGGGAGTATCGAGAATATTGATCTTCACGTCCTTATACTCGAAACCCATCACGGAGGTAGCTACCGAGATACCGCGCTGCCGTTCGATCTCCATGAAATCGGACGTCGCGCCCTTCTTGATTTTATTGCTTTTGACGGCACCCGCCACATAGATCGCGCCGCCGAAGAGCAGCAGCTTCTCGGTAAGGGTCGTCTTACCGGCATCGGGGTGCGAAATAATGGCGAACGTCCGCCGGCGGGTGATCTCTTCCTGTAAAGTCATATCGTTACGCTCGGGAGCAGCGCGCCGCTCCCAAATTATTAGTTGTCAACTGTTTTTATTCCGAATCCCGTCTTTGCGGGAAGCAGCGCCGACACCCGTCGTCCGCTTCACTCGGCCGCTGCTTCGGGCGGATAATCCGTATTGTAGTGGCAGCCGACCGACTCCTTCAGCTCGCGCCCCTGCTTGATAATCAGGTAGGCGACCGTAATCATGTTGCGCAGCTCGCACAGCTCGCGGTTGGGCGTGGTCTTGGCATAGAGATCCTCCGTCTCACGCCACAGAATCTCCAGCCGGTGCATGGCGCGCTTGAGGTAGAGATTCGAGCGGATGATGCCCACGTAGTTGGACATGATCTGCTGCAACTCGCGTTTCGACTGGATCAGCAGCAGCATCTCCTCGGCCGTAGCCGTCCCCTCGAAATTCCACTCGGGAATGCCCTCCTGAATCGAAACTTTGTCCAGCTGCGCCACGGCGTGACGCGCCGCCTGATCGGCGTAGACCACCGCTTCGATCAACGAATTGGAAGCCAGCCGATTGGCACCATGCAACCCCGTACAGGAGGTTTCTCCCAGCGCATAGAGATGGCGGATCGAGGTCTCGCCGTCGGTCGAAACCTTCACCCCGCCGCAGCAGTAGTGAGCCGCCGGCGTGACGGGAATCCACTCCTTCGTAATATCGAGTCCGATCGAGAGGCACTTCTCGTAGATATTGGGGAAGTGGTTGCGAATCGCATCGGCGGGTTTGTGCGTCACGTCCAGATAGACGAACTCCTCGCCGTGCAGCTGCATCTCGCGGTAGATCGAACGCGCCACCACGTCACGCGGGGCGAGCGACTTCATCGGGTGGTATTTGTCCATAAACTCCTCGCCGCTCTGCAGGCGCAGAATGGCGCCGAAACCACGCATCGCCTCCGTAATGAGGAACGAGGGGCGCTCGCCCGGATTGTAGAGCGACGTGGGGTGGAACTGGATGTACTCCATATTCTCGGTGATGGCCTTCGCCCGGTGGCACATGGCGATGCCGTCGCCGGTAGCTACCACGGGGTTGGTCGTAGTCGAATAGACGTTGCCGCAGCCGCCGGTGGCCACCACGGTGAACTTCGCCAGCACGGTCTCGATGGCATTCGTCGTCAGATCAAGCACGTAGGCGCCGAAGCAGGCGACGCCCCGCGTGTGGCGGGTGACGAACTCGCCCAGATGATGCTGCGTCAGCAGATCGACGGCGTAGTGGCGCTCCAAGACCGTGATGTTGGGATGGCGCCGCACCGACTCGACCAGCGCCCGTTCGATCTCGGCACCCGTCAGGTCTTCGTAATGCAGAATGCGGTGCTCCGAATGGCCGCCCTCACGGTTCAGCTCGAAACGACCGTCGGGCGTCTTGTCGAAACGCGTGCCCCATGCGATCAGGTCACGGATCAGGTCGGGCGCACGGCGCACCACCAGCTCCACGGCGGCCGAGTCGCACTTTCCGGCGCCGCAAACCAACGTATCGCGGATGTGTTTTTCGAACGTGTCGGGGGCATAGGTTACCGAACAGATACCGCCCTGTGCATAGTTGGTGTTGCACTCGTTCATCTCGCCTTTGGTGACGATGGCGACACGGCCGTGTTCGGCCGCCTTGAGCGCGAAACTCAGGCCCGCCGCACCGGAGCCTATCACCAGAAAATCGGTTTGCATCTCAAAAGTACGATTAGGTGCCACAAAAGTAACGATTTTTTGCGACACATGAAAAAGACGGAGCGGTTTTTCCCGTTCCGTCTTCCTTCCTACCCTATTTGCCGCCGCGGCTGAGCATCTGCTCGCGTTGTATCGTCGCCAGCTGCAACGCCTCCTCCCGACTGAAACGGCCGTCGATTACGCACAGCGCCTCGTTGCAGCGAATCGGGCAGCGAAGCCATGCGCAGCTTCACCAGACCGATCATCGTGCTGTCGAGCCGCATCACCAGCGCCCCTTCGCGTCCGGCGTAGTTGTGCATCAGCGTTTCGACCGAAGCCGACGGCTGAGCGGATACGGCAATACCGAAAAACACCACGGTCGCCAGTAGAAGGATTCTTTTCATTAGGGGATGATCAAAATTATGATCGGCAAATATAGCGGTTTTCCGGCGATTCCGCACCGGTCTCGGGCCGAAAAGGGACACGCTTCGGAATTCGCCCGATTTTTTTGCGGGAAAAGCCGGTCGGATTACCCGTCGGTGCGGATTTAATTGTAATTTTGCAGGCGTAAACCACCCGAACATGGAACGCCATATCGATATCAACGAATTCGACTACGAACTGCCCGACGAGCGCATAGCGAAATTCCCGCTCGGCGAACGCTCCGCCTCGAAACTGCTCGTCTACCGCAACGGCGCGATCGGCGAAAGCCGCTTCTGCCGACTGGGCGAACAGCTGCCCGAAGGGGCGTTGCTGGTCTTCAACAACACGAAGGTCGTCCGCGCCCGCATCATCATGCACAAGCCTTCGGGCGCCCGCATCGAGGTCTTCTGCCTCGAGCCCCACGATCCGGCCGATTACGAACGTGCCTTCGCGATCAAGGGATCGTGCGCGTGGAGCTGCATCGTGGGCAATCTCAAGAAGTGGAAGGAGGGCCCGCTCACGATCGACTTCATACTCGACGGCGCGCCGCAGCAGCTGCGGGCCTACCGCACGGACACGAACGGCCGCGAGCAGATCGTCCGCTTCGAATGGGAGGCCGACCTCACGTTCGGAGAATTGCTCGAACATCTGGGCAGGATTCCCATCCCGCCCTACCTGAACCGCGACAGCGAGGAGATCGACTACACGCGTTACCAGACCGTCTATTCCAAATTCGAAGGGTCGGTAGCCGCACCGACGGCCGGACTGCACTTCACCCCCGAACTGATCGCCGCACTCGGCGCCGCAGGCACCGAATTCGAGGAGGTGACGCTCCACGTCGGCGCCGGAACGTTTCTGCCCGTGAAGGACGACGACGCCTGCCGCCACGCGATGCACACCGAGCATTTCGAGATCCGCCGCGCGACGGTCGAACACCTGCTGCAACGCTGGGGCAACATCGTCGCTGTGGGAACCACCTCGGTGCGCACGCTCGAATCGCTGGCCGCGCTGGCTTGGCGCATCCGCCGCGAGGGATCGCCCGCCGCGGAACGCGTGGTCGGTCAATGGGAACTCTACGACCTGCCCGACAGCTTCACCGGCCGCGAAGCGCTCGAAACGCTGGCCGGCTACATGCACACGCACGATCTCGCCTCGCTGAAAGCCTCGACACAGATCATGATCGGGCCGCTGGGTTACCGCTGGCGCATCGTGCGAGCGATCATCACCAACTTCCATCAGCCCAAATCAACCCTGCTGCTGCTGATTTCGGCCTACGTCGGCGAAGATTGGCACAAAATTTATGACTATGCACTCGGTAACGGCTTCCGGTTCCTGAGCTACGGCGACTCGTCGCTTTTAATCAACGACAACGCACCCGGCCTTCAGCAATAAAACGGTCAGCATAATCGTTTTATCGGAGAGGCCGAACAGAACGGACCCGTTTCCGATCCGCACGGAGAGAGACAGCAAGCGGTCCTTCGCCGAGCGCAGGAAACGACGGATGGAAATAAACCTTAAAAAAATACGATTATGCAGATTGTCGATGTACATGCAAGAGAGATTCTCGACTCGCGGGGCAACCCGACCGTCGAAGTTGAAATTACAACCGCATCGGGCGCCCGCGGCCGTGCGGCCGTACCCAGCGGCGCTTCGACCGGTGAACACGAAGCGCTCGAACTGCGCGACGGCGATCCCCGCCGTTACGGCGGCAAGGGGGTTCAGAAGGCCGTGGAGAATGTCAACCGCACGCTGGCACCCCTTCTGATGGGGATGAGCGTGCTCGATCAGGCCGGTATCGACCACGCCCTGCTGGCCGCCGACCACACCCCGACCAAATCGAATCTCGGAGCCAACGCCCTGCTGGGCGTATCGCTCGCTGCGGCCAACGCCGCGGCCAACTATCTCGGGATGCCGCTCTACCGCTATATCGGCGGCGTGAACGCTCGCGTACTTCCCGTGCCGATGATGAACATCATCAACGGCGGCTCGCACTCCGACGCACCGATCGCCTTTCAAGAGTTCATGATCCGGCCCATCGGCGCCCGCACCTTTCCCGAAGCGGTACGCATGGGCGCGGAGGTATTCCATGAATTGAAAAAGGTGCTTCACAAACGCGGACTGTCGACGGCCGTGGGCGACGAAGGCGGATTCGCACCCGCGCTCAACGGTACGGAGGACGCCGTCGAAACCATCATCGAGGCGATTCACGCCGCCGGCTACCGCGCCGGCCGCTGCGACGAGCAGGGCGACGTATCGATCGCCATGGACTGCGCGTCGTCGGAGTTTTACCGCGACGGAGTCTACGACTATACGAAATTCGAAGGCGCAAAAGGCGCCCGCCGCAACGCCTCGGAGCAGGTCGAATACCTCGCGGCGCTGGTGGAGAAATATCCCATCGATTCGATCGAGGACGGCATGGCCGAAAACGACTGGGAGGGCTGGGAGATGCTTACCGCGCGCTTAGGCGGCCACTGCCAGTTAGTGGGCGACGACCTGTTCGTTACCAACGTCGAGTTCCTGCGCAAGGGCATCGAACGCCACTGCGCCAACTCGATTCTTGTGAAGGTCAACCAGATAGGCACGCTCACCGAGACGCTCGACGCCATCGCGATGGCACAGCGCGCCGGTTACACGGCCGTCATCTCGCACCGTTCGGGCGAGACCGAAGATACGACGATCGCCGATCTGGCTGTGGCGACCAACGCCGGCCAGATCAAAACCGGTTCGATGTCGCGCACCGACCGGCTGGCCAAATACAACCAGCTGCTCCGCATCGCCGAGGAGCTGGGCGACAAGGCGATCTACGGAATCCCGAAATAGCGGAAAGCGGCTAATAGAACCTCCGCCGAGTTCGTCTTAACGAAAACCCCTCTTCTGCGTCATTGCAGAAGAGGGGATTTTCGTTTCGGAAAATGCGAACGGCCCGCTCGGTTCGAATTCTTCGCGTTATGCGATCACCAGATCGACCCCCGCCTCCTCGGCCATGGCGATCGACTGTTCGGAGATCCGGCGGTCCGTGACGATCACGTCGATATCCTCCAACGAGCAGATACGGCCGAAACCGCGCTGCCCGAACTTCGACGAATCGGCCAGAATAATGATCTTCGACGCCGAGTGCATCATCACCTGCGTGAGCTTCGCCTCCTCGATCGTCGAGGTGGTGATGCCGTGCTCCAGATCGATGCCGTCGACCCCGAAGAAGAGTTTCGAGCAGCTGAAATCGCTCAGCGCCGCCTCGGCGTAACCGCCGATCGCCGAAAGCGACTTCTTGTGGACGCATCCGCCCAATTGCACGACGTTGATATCCTCCACGTCGTTCAACAGCACGGAGGTCTTCAGGAAGGTGGTCACCACATTGAGATGCGAGCGGAACTCGCGCCGGATCGCTTCGGCGAAGGCATAGATCGTAGAACCCGAAGCCATGAGGATCGAATCGTTGTCGTTGAGCAGTTCGAGCGCCTTGCAGGCGATGCGCTCCTTCTCCTCGCGGTTGATATTTCCCTTCACGTGGACGTCGGTATCCGCCACGTGGGGATTGGCCGCACGGGCGCTGCCGTGCACCTTGTACAACAGCCCCTTCGCTTCCAGTATCTTGACGTCCTTGCGGATCGTCACCTTCGTTACGCCCAATTCGTTGGCCACGTCGGTGATGCGCACGAAGCCGTATTTGTTCAGATGGTCGAGAATGTACTTATGTCTCTCCGCTACACTTAACATTTTGCTTTCCGATTATTTTAGGCGATAAATATAACGATTACCCGTTGGCGGAATTAAATAAGCGCATATTTAAGTCTGCCAATAGGTTTGTTGT
>URRP01000013.1 GCA_900550375.1 uncultured Alistipes sp.
CCGCCGCCGGCAGGCAGGGGAACGACGAAGCGCACGGAGTGCGCGAGTCAATCCCGCGAGGGGGGGGGCAGCCAGAGCCAAGCCGCGCGCAGCGGCATCGACGTCGAACCCCGCCTCGCCGGCAAGAACGGGGGCCTCGGGAGGTAGCATGATCCCGAAGCGCACGAAGCCGCAATAAAGAGAGTAATGATTTGGTTAGCAACGGATTGCTAATCCGGCCGATGAAAATGGAAACGCAGCGAGAGGTTGCACGGCGGGAACCGCCTGCGGCTGGCCTTGAGGCGTGTCTGCATCGGATTGCGAGGCGTCTCAGGCATCCGGTTTCTTGGGCGGCATCGTATACCACGGAATCCCCTCCATCGTCGACGGATCGACCTTGCCGGAGGCTGCGATGCCGTTGAGAATGATATCGCGGGCGCCGGCGTGCTGGAACGGATAGAGTTCGAATGCCGGCAATACGGAGACGAAATGTTCCATGATCTCCGATTGGATGGATTCGTAGCTCGGCCAGTTCTTGTCGGTGGAAAAGCAGTAAATCTGGACCGGCAGACCGTTTTCCGTCACAGCCAGCGTGCGTACCATCATCAGCAGGTCGCGGCTGACGAACGGATGGCGGCGCAGGTACAGCGTCATATAGGCCCGCAGCAGACCGAGGTTCGTGTCGATGGTTCCGTTCACCAGCCCTGCGGGATTCTCCGTGTTGACGACCTTGCCCTCGGCCGCCTGCTGTTGTTTGCGGGTGATGAATTGCGCCAGCTCCTGATCGAAAGCCTTCATCTTTTCGAGAAATTCGGACGTGCAGGGCTTGATGTAATCGAGTTTCAGCGCATATTCGCGCATGATGCGGCGCCCGCCCGAATCGGTCATGCCCCGCCAGTTGATGAACGACCCGAAAACCAGCGAGTAGGGAGGAACGGTGACGATCGTATTGTCGAAGTTCCTGACTTTGATGATGGTCAGCGAGATGTCGGTCACGGTGCCGTCGATGCCGTTTCCGGGCATCTCGATCCAGTCGCCGATGCGCAGGATGTCGTTCTCGGAGATCATCACGCCCGCGACCAGCCCCAGAATCGTATCCTTGAATACCAGCATCAGCACCGCCGTGAAAGCCCCCAGCCCCGTGATGAGATTGACCGGCGATTTGCCGATCAGGATCGAGACGATGACGATGACGACGATGCAGGTGAAAATCACCTGAAAGATCTGGATAAAACCTTTCATCGGCTGGTTCTTCAGCTGATCGTTGTTTTTCAGCGTATCTCCCGCCGTTCTCAGGATGGCATTGACGGAGATAATCAGTACGATGAAGAAATAGATCCATGTGATCTTGTCGCTTACGATGAACCATTCGGAATCCGCGGTGAATGCGAAGGGCAGCAGCGCGGAGACGATGAGCGGCGGGATGAGGGCCGTCGATTTTCGGAAGACGCTGTACCGGAAGAGCGAATCGAAAAAGTCGAGGTGCTTGTGTCTCAGAATCCTTTTGGCCACACGAACGAGTATCACGTGCGTGATGGCGGCCACGACGAATGCGATGACGACGATACATACGAGAAACAGAATTTCGTCCAGTTTATCGAGCAGGTGGCGCGGAATGCCCATCCATGAGAGGAGGTCTTTTATTCCGAACAGCAGGGTTCGGGCAAGTTCGTTCGTTTTCATATCGGTACGGTAAGTGGCGCGCCCTTCGGCCGGCGACGGGGGAGTTTTACCTGCCGGAACGCAAAGAATATGCCTTACCCGAAACGGGATCGCAGCCGAAACGCTCCGGCGGATTTTCAGGCGGTACCACCGACCGAGGGATACGAGTTTTGGTTGAAAAAACGTATCTTTGTCGTGCGGCCGCTCACGTGCGGCGCCCGACGGACGATGAAGGAGAGTTGGAAACCCGGTACGATGATCTATCCGTTGCCGGCCGTGTTGGTGGGGTGCGGCGATGACCCCGAGAATTGGAATCTGCTGACTGTGGCGTGGACGGGAACCGTCTGCACCGCGCCCGCGATGTGTTATATTTCGGTGCGTCCCGAACGCCTCTCCCATGCGCTGATCGCACGCACGGGCGAGTTCACGATCAATCTGACCACCGTTGCGATGGCACGTGCCGTCGACTGGTGCGGCGTTCGTTCGGGCCGCGATTACGACAAGTTCCGCGAGACGGGGCTTACGCCGCAGCGCGCTGCGGTTGTAGCGGCGCCTGCGTTGGAGGAGTCGCCCGTCGTGATCGAGTGCCGCGTGCGGCAGGTGCTGCCGCTCGGGTCGCACGACATGTTTTTGGCGGAGGTCGTCAACGTATTGGTCGACGACCGCTATATCGATCCTGCGACGGGGCGTTTTGATCTGGAGCGTGCCGGACTCATCGCCTATTCGCACGGCGAATATTTCCGTCTGGGCGAGCTGATCGGCCATTTCGGCTGGTCGGTGCGGCGGCGCAAGACGATCGTCCGCGAACGAAAAGGCCGTCGGTGAACGACGGCCTCTGTTTTTAGGGATTTCCCGAATCAGTATTTGTGCTCCGACTCTTCGACCTCGCGCTCCGAGATCGGACGGGTCAGTGCCCGCCATGCGTACCAGATGTAAGCCGCCACGAAGGGGATCAGCAGCGAGACGATACTCATTACCTTGAGCGTGAAGAGGCTCGACGAACTGTTGGTGATCGCCAGCGATGACTGCATATCCGCCAGCGAGGGATAGTAGCACGTGTTGTTCCATCCTGCCAGCAGCAGCAGCGCCAGCACCGTGAGGATCGTTCCTGCGCCGCTGAACCAGATCGCCCGCCGGCTGCCCTGCCACCAGCCTGTCCATAGTCCCCACAGCACCAGTACGACGCCGACGAGCAGCGCCGCGCCGACGGCCGGCATCGCCAGCAGGTTGTGCAGGTATTTGTAGGGTTCGATGCTCACCGCGCCGGTGGCGGGGTCGATCGCCCAGCCGTCGGAGCAGAGCAGCCAGCCGAAGAAGGCGAGGAAGGCGGTCAGAAAAAGCAGCGAGTAGCCGCACGACAGGCGCCGTGCGCGCAGACGCAGGGTCTCGTCGTCGAGGTTGTTGAGGAAGAAATGGAGCGCCAGCACCCGCGAAAGGGCGAAGACGGCCACTCCCAGCAGCAGGTTGCGCGCATCCGTGAGCGCTTCGAGGCCGTGCCACGGCGTCGCCCACTGCGAGATGGCCGTATTGCCGCCCACGTCGGCGATGTTCATACGGTTGACGACGAACTCCGCGCCGGTGAAGAATGTTCCGACGGCGACGCCCAGCAGCAGCGGTCCCGCCACGCCGTTGAGTACCAGAAACGCTTCGTAGGTGCGCTGTCCGAGCACGTTGGACGGTTTGCGGCGGTATTCGTAGGAGACGGCCTGCACGACGAAGACCAGCAGAATGGCCATCCAGACGTAGAATGCGCCGCCGAACGACGTCGAATAGAATAACGGAAAGGAGGCGAAGAACGCGCCGCCGAAGGTGACGAGCGTCGTGAAGGTGAACTCCCATTTGCGGCCGAGCGCATTGACCACCAGATCGCGTTCGGCTTCGGTGCGTCCCATCGTGTAGAGCAATCCCTGACCGCCCTGCACGAAGAGCAGGAAGACCAGTAGCGCTCCCAGCAGGGAGATGAGCAGCCACCAGTAATGTTGCAGAAAGAGCAGTGTGTCCATAGTCGTTATTCTTTAGGTCCGATCTTGATCTGACGCAGCATGATAGCCACCTCGGCCGCCAGCAGCACCGTGAAGAGCGCAAGGAAGATGAAGAAGGTGACGGCTACCGGCGTTGCGGCGATGTGCGATCCCGAGACGCAGGTCGGCAGCAGGTTCTGAATCGTCCACGGCTGGCGGCCCACCTCGGCGACGATCCAGCCCGCCTGCGAGGCGAGGTAGACCAGCGGAATCGATCCGATCATCACCCACAGCAGCCAGCGTTTGCCGGCGAGCCGGTCGCGGCGGTTGAGCCACCACACTACGGCACAGAGCAGGATGAAGAAGCAGCCCGCGCCGACCATCACGCGGAACGAATAGAAGACCAGCGGAATGTTGGGTACCACTTCTTCGGGTGCAGCGAGGTAGCCGTAGCCGAAATAGGCGTAGTAGTCGCCGAGGAAGGCGGCCCCTTCGGGCGATGAGGCGTCGAAGAGCCGTTCGACCTCCTCCATGACGGCCGTATCGCCCTTTTCGCGTGCTTCGTGGTAGCGGCCGAGCTGGTCGATGGCGCGGCGTCCGCGCGAGATCTTCTCGGCCGTGGAGAGGATACCCCGCTCCTCGTTGCCGTAGACCAGATCGTTGATGCCCGGCACGAAGGCGTCGGCCGAGCGGAAACTCATCAGCGAGAGCAGCTTGGGAATATCGACCTTGAAATAGAAAGCGTCGTCGTTGGAGGTGCGTTCCTCTTCGGGGCGCAGCACGCCTACGACCGTGAGCGGAGCGCCCTGCTCGCCGTCGTAGAGCGCCTCCATCGCTGCCAGCTTCATCGGCTGCACGCGCGCTACGATCGCACCCGAACGGTCGCCCGAGAAGGCGGCCACGAGGGCGAAGATCAGCCCGAACACCGATGCCAGTGCGATGCTGCTGCGCGCCATGCGCTGGTGGCGTCCGCGCAGCAGGTACCAAGCGCTCACGCCCATGACGAAGATCGCGGCCAAGAGGAACGACGAGGTGACCGTATGCGAGAATTTGTTGATCGCCACCGGCGAGAACAACACGTCCCAGAACGAATCCATCTCGTTACGCACCGTCGAGATGTTGAACGAGCACCCGACGGGATACTGCATCCAGCTGTTGGCCACCAGAATCCACAGCGCCGAGAGGTTGGCGCCGATGGCCGTGAGCCATGTGGCCGAGAGGTGGAAGCCGCGGCTCACCTTGTCCCAGCCGAAGAACATGACGGCCACGAAGGTCGATTCGAGGAAGAAGGCCATGATTCCTTCGATGGCCAGCGGCGCACCGAAGATGTCGCCCACGAAGTTGGAGTAGTTCGACCAGTTGGTCCCGAACTCGAATTCGAGGATCAGTCCCGTGGCCACGCCGATGGCGAAATTGATGCCGAACAGACGCATCCAGAACTTCGTCGTGCTTTTCCAGAACGGATCGCCCGTGCGGTAGTAGCGGGTCTCCATCAGCGCGCACAGCACGCTCAGGCCGAGTGTCAGCGGGACGAAGAGCCAGTGGTAGATGGCCGTCAGGGCGAACTGTGCCCGCGACCACTCCACGCTTTGTAGCATTTCCGAAACCATACGTTTTTCAGTTTTGCGTTTCTAATCTTGCGTTTATCAGTTCGCTGCGCACGATCTCTCCGCGCTGCTCGGCGCTCTTGCCGCCCAGTACGTCGGGGAAAAAGAGCAGCCGCAGAACGACGAACAGGATGAACAGCTTGATGAGGATGATCGCCCACAGCGTCCGCCCGAGCGTCATCTCGCGGAATCCGTCGTAGTAAAAACGGAAGATGCGAAGGGGAAGTGATCGGCGGTCTGCATTTTTCATCGGGCGCAACATATTGAATCTTACGATACGAAAGGTAACGATTATTTTGCAACCGTCAAAATTTTTGCCGGAAAAGAGTGGAGCGGTCGTTTTGCGGCTGGAAATTCGGGAAAAGCGCCGCCGATGCAGGGACTGCGCTCTTATCGGCCGCTTCCTGCGCTGTCGGGATTATTTCAGCTGCCGGTAATAGTTCAGATCGCCCGCTTCGAGCAGTCCGGGATGGAAGATACGTACCAGATCGGCCAGTACGCGATCGGGGTAGAGCACGCCCGATTCCCAGAAGTCACTGCCGCCCGCTGCGTTGCGCCGGCGGTTGTTGTCGTAGACGCGCCCTTCGCGCACGGGCGGAGTATCCGCCAGCCGGGGATTCTGACGGCGCAGTTCGTCGAGCGAGTTGCAGCCGCTCACGTTGAGCCAGAAATCGGCACTGCAGGTGAGGTAATAGGCCCGTTCGATGTCGATGGGCAGCGTCTGCACCGCCGTGTTCTCCGCAAAGACGTATTGTGCGCCGGCGTCCTCGATGAGCCGAACCATATAGCTGTTGCACGCCGGCATGAACCATGTGTCGCGGTAGGGGGTGTTGAGCATCACGCGCGGCCGTTCGGCGGTCTGCTGCGCGATGACCCGCAACTGTTCGTAGCGTTCGGGAATGGCGGCGAAGAGCCGCACGCCCTCCGCACGGCGGCCTGCGATCTCGGCGGCTGCGACCAGCCATTCGCTCTTACCCAGCGGCGACTCCTCGCAGTGCTCGCCCATATAGAGATAGGGGATGCCCAGCTCGCGCAGCTTCCCCGTGAGCGCCGTATTGGCCCCGCCGATGCCGAAGAGCATCACCAGATCGGGGCGCAGCGCCACGAGCCGTTCGAAATCGACGTTGCTGTCGAATCCCACGTCGGCGGCCGTCCCTGCGACGATGCGCCGGCGGAGGGTTTCGTTCATCAGATACTGTGCTCCCGAGACTCCCACCACGCGGTCGGCTGCCCCGAGGGCGTCGAGCATGGCGATGTAGGAACCCGACATACAGACCACACGCCGGGCTTCGCCGCGCAGCACCTCTCCCTCGAAGCCGGTGGGAGCCTCTTCGCCGTCGCGGGCGATGAAGAGGCGCTGATCGGCGACCTCCGTGCCGTACCACGGATTGTGGACGGTCAGCAGCGTGCTGCGGCTGCCGGCAGCGCCTGTGATTTCGAAGCCCGAAGCGTAGCGGGGCGTGTAGACCGGCAGTGTGAAGTCGTCGATCGGGCGGGCGGCGCGCGGACCGCAAGCGGCCAGCAGCAGGCCGCAGAGCAGGGGAAGGAGGCGTCTCATCGTTTGCGGGAGTGGAATTTAGGTCGTATGTCGAGGAAAATTTCGTAGTTGAGGCGGGGCATCGGACGCGAGAGCACGGTGACGTACTCGACGTTGAAGAGGTTGCGCACCACCCCTTTGAGTGACAGGTCGGCCCACCGCAGCGCAAAGGAGCGTTCGAGCGAGAGGTCGCTCATGTAGTAGGGCTTGAGCCGGCCCGTGCGAAGCGACGTGTCGTTACTCGTGGTGGTGTAGCGTTCGCTGTAATAGTTCCATTTGTAGACGAGCGTCCAGCGCCGCCAGCCGAGCGTCGCCGTAGCGGCTGCCGCGTATTCGGGGATGTAGACCAGCTGCTTGCCGTAGGAGGCGTCAGCGTCGTTGACCGGCTCACCGTAGTTGATCGAGGGGGTCCATGCGAAGTGGGCGTCGAGGCCGAGCCGCCAATCGGACGAGAGGCGTGCCGCGGCGTCGAGCTTCGTCTCGGCGCCGTAGTTGTGGACTTTGCGGACGTTGCGGGGTGTCCAGTAGCCGCGCCGCGCCTGCACCCAGAGAATCCAGTCGTCGATGTGCGAGTCGAAGAATGTCGCCTCGCCCCGCAGCATAAATCCTTTCGACGGGCCGCCCACGGCGAACGACACGCCGCCGTCGTAGGTAAAACCGTGTTCGGGGTGCAGATCGGGATTGCCGCCCGGCTGATAGTAGCGGTCGTTGAGCGTCGGATAGCGGTAGTTGCGCGCTACGGAGGCTTTGAGCACCACGCTGCCGCGCTCGGAGACGACCCAGTCGAAGAAGAAGGCGGGGATCAGCGGCACGGCACGGCGGTCGTAGAGTTCGCCGCGCAGGTCGACCGTCATGCCGATGCGTTCGGCGGGCCGCCATTTGGCCGAGAGATGGCCCGACAGTTCCACACGGTAGCGGTCGTAGACGTCGCCTTCGTGATAGGGGCTTTTGTCGCTGCAATCGACCATCGGGACATGCAGCGAGACGTTGCCCGTGAAGAGCCAGCGCCGGCCGATGTAGTATTCGGCTTCGAACTGTCCGTAAGGGGTGTGCAGATAACTGCGGCTCAGCGTCAGGTCGCTCTGCGCTCCCTGCGCGTTGCGCTGCCGGAAATCGTAGGCCGAAGCGGTGTAGGCGTAGCCGAGCTTCGCCCCCAGTTTGAGCCGCTCGCGCAGCCGCTCCCACGACGCCACGGCGCGCAGCGTCTGTTCGCGCTGTTCATTGAGGATCGTCACGTCGTCGCGGTAGTCGGTCGATAGAAACGGCAGCCCGCGTTTCGAGTGGAGGTACCATGCCGTCAGGCCGTAGCGTGTACCGTCGCCGCGGTTGTAGTAGAGTTCCTGCAACAGGTGCAAATCGTGGAAATAGCCGCTGCGGTTACGCTCGACGGGGTGGTAGGTGTCGACCACCGCGCCGTCGGGACCGTAGACCAGCTCCATCTTGTCGTAGTTGGTATATTTAAAGTCGTTGTCCGAGGTGGAGTAGACTGCGCGCGTCGAGGCGCTCCACCGCTCGCCGCCGTAGGCGATGCGCAGGTATTGGTCGAAGGTCGAGAACGACCCGACGCCCTGCACATACTGCGTCTGCCAGCCCCGCTGCGCGGTCGGACGGGTGGTCAGTACGACGGCGCCGCCCAGCGCGCCTCCCGTGACGCCGATCGACGACGCGCCGTGCAATAGCGTCGCCGCGTCGATGAAGAACGAGGGAATCATCGAGAAATCGACCGTGCCGAGCATCGGCGAGTTGAGCCGCATTCCGTTCCACGTCACCTGCGTGTGCGAGGGCGAGGTACCGCGGAACTCGGCCGTCGAGAGGGTCGCGCGGCCGTAGCTCTTGATGAAGAGATTGGCGTTCTGCGTCAGCACGTCGGCCATCGAGAGCGAGATGTTGTCGTGGAGTACCGCCGAATCGAGCTGCGTGCGCTGCACGCCGATCTCTTTCATCGTGCGGCGGGTCACCACCGGCACCTCCTCGATCGCAAGCGACCATGCGGGACGCTCCTCCTGCGCGGCGGCGAGCAGCGGAAGAACCAACAGCGGAAGGAGTGTGAGGCGGCGCATGGGTTATTCGGTTTCGCGGTCGATGAGGTGGTAGTCGACGATGTTGTGTACCTCGGTGGAGGTATCGCCCAGCAGCGCGGTCTTGCCCATCTGGCCGGTCTGTATCTTCACAAAGTCGATGTATTTCAGGTCGGCGGGCCGGCCGTCGAAGGTGCGGGCGTTGCTCAGGCGGAAGAGACAGAACTGCCCGTCGTAGTCGCTGCGGCCCATATTGTCGGCATAGCCCCAGTCATAGGGCGGAACGACGGTCTGCCCCGACGCATCGACGTACGAGCGATCCAGCAGACGCGTGCCGTAGAAGGTGCACTGCCCTTCGGGCAGCCACGGCTGGTAGTAGCTTTGCGAGGGGTTCCAGTAGGCGTTATGGTCGATCGTGCCCCCGCCGCCGCGATTGTCGCGCCAGACGACGGCGGCCTGCGCACGCGTGGGCTGGTAGTAGGTCACCGCATAGTCATAGAGCGTTTCGGGGCTGTCGTACTCCGAACCGGCCAGCTCGTACCACGTGTCGTTGGGCATACCGTCGCCGTTTTCGTCCTGCGCGACCCAGACGACGCCCGGTTCCGACTGGTAGTCATAGGGGTTGCCGCGGATGGCCAGATCGACTCCGCCGCCGCTGTTGTCAACGCTGTGGTCGAATCCCGCGACGACGTAGCCGCCCCACGCTCCCAGCGAAATCATGTAGTTTATGTCGAAACGCGACTGCGCGTAGGCGCACGCTTCGGCCATTGTCGTGGCAGTGAAGAGCGGGCCGTACATATACCCGCTCACCCACAGCCCGGGCGCAGGCATGTACTCGTGGACGCGGACGGTTGCTGCACGGCTCGCGGCGTCGGCGGGCCGGTAATAGGCGCCTTCGGCGGGACAGACGTTGACCCGTAGCGTTTGCGAGCGGGTCGTGTAGCTGTTGCGCATCGTGACCGTCACCTCGTGCGGACCCTCCTCGGCGGCTTCGAAGCGGTATTCGAGCTGCGCTCCGCGCTGCCGCTCCCTGCCGTCGACCTCCCACGTGTATTCGGCGTCGAAGGCGTTGACGGGGTTCCACCCTTTCAGGCGGATCGTGCGCCCCCGTGCGACGTTGTAGGTCGTCTCGGGGAACTCCCACGAGAAGGGCATCTGCTCCGGCGCGAGCACCTCCACAGTGAAGGCAGCCGAATCTTCGCCATCGTCGTTCACGGCGCTGAAGGTCACTTCATAGCTGCCGCATTCGTGCTGCCGGAAGGTGTACTCCTGTGTTTCGGAGACCGTTTTCCCACCGACCGTCCACTGGAAACGCGCCGTCTGGCCGTTTTCGACGGCGGGTGCGAGCTTCAGCTCGGCGTCGGCTGCGACGGTGTAGCCCCCGACGGGTTCGATAAGCGTGATGTAGGGCGCTTCGAGCGCATCGACCCGCACGCGCAGTTCGTCTTCGGCGGCGCCGTAATCGTTCTCGACGTGCAGCGAGAGGTAGTAGAGACCGGGCGTTTCGCGCCGGAAGGTATAGGAGGCTTCGCGGCAGACCACCTCGCCGTCGCACCTCCATGTGAAGCGCGCCCCCTCGGCGTTGGTGTAGCTCGGGGCGATCACCAGCTCGCGCGCTACCTTCACGCGATAGCGGGCGTTCTCCTGCTGCTGTTTGATGGTGGGCCGCAGCGCCGAGGTGTCGACTTGCTGCTCGTCCTTGCCGCAGGCGACGGCGAGCAGAGCGGCGAGCAGAAAAAAGGTCTTTCTCATGACGGTTTCCTATTTGAAAGCAAAGGCGCCGGGCAGCATACCCACGCCGAACGAGTCGACGAGTTCTGCACTCTGGCCGGTGTCGCGGTAGCGGTAGACCACGCCCGGCTGTTCGAAGTCGATGGCGTCGCCCACGTAAATCTCCCCGCTGACGGGGTCGACCGCAAGACCGTAGATTTTGTGTCGCCGGTCGTTGGGGATAAAGGGCTTGACAGGGGCGTGCGCGGCCGTGACCGACATCTTGCAGATGCCGTCGTTGATGAAGTAGAGCGTATCGCCCGCGCCGTTGAGGCAGAGTTCCGAGGGGTACTCCTCCTTTTCGAAGGCGAACTCCTGCTCGACGGCCCATGTCGCGGCGTCGATGCGGTAGAGACAAGGTACCGTCTGTCCGTACTCGCTGCCGGCATAGCCGCCGTCGGTCAGCGCCCACAACTTGCCGTTGCGGTCGACGACGAGTGAGTTGGGTTGGATGCTCCGCAGCTCGATTTCGTGTACCACTTTGTCCTGCTCCGTGTCGATGACCAGAATCTTGTTGCTGTACGACCAGCAGTTGACAAAGACCCATTTGTCGTACTGCGCCATCTGCTCGGTGGAGTTGTAGCTGCCCGTCGACGGGGCCTGACCGGTATAGACGGCCCCTGTCACCTTGCAGGTGCGGGGATTGAAGACGGTGATGTAGGGGCTGAACAGGTCGGTCACGTAGGCCTTCGTGTCGCTCAGGAAGTGGATGTAGCGCGGTGCGACGATATGGTTGTTCTCGTCGGGGTGCTGGCTGCTCGCCGCTTCGATTTTCCCTTCGACGCGGAAGGTGTCGGCGTCGATGGCCCAGATCACGCCCGAGTTGTCCATCGGAATGAAGAGCCGTCCTTCGCGCAGAAATGCCGACTGGGCCACGTCGCCCAGTTTGGCGCCGTTGGCGCGGTAGAAAACTTCGTTCTGCACGCTGCGTGTTTCGGGGTCGTAGTAGGAGAGGGAGGCGTTTCCGGCGTTCATATTGCCTTCGCAGAGGCAGAAGACTCCTGCGCTGCCGCCCGTGTCGAAATGCTCTTTTTCGCCCGGGCATGAGCTTTCGCAGGCCGCCAGCAGCAATGCGGCGCTCCATGCGGCCGCTATGGTTCTGAATCGTATCATATCGTCGTGCTTCTTTGCAGGGTACGGCGGATTCATACGACGGGTGCGGTGAAATGGAATCGAAGAGAACAGTGCATTCGGCTCCGGCCCGTACCCCGCAGGCGTGAATCCGTATTTCGGGCCGAAAGCAGGTCTTCTGACTTATCCCTTCCGCGACGCCTTCCCGGTCGAAACCAGTGGCCGAAGTGTGTTGCGGGGTGCATACGCTCCGAAGAACGGATGCCGGAATTTACAGCAGCGGGAACTGTTCGGGAGTTGCACCCGATTCCCTTTTGATCCGGGCGGAGCGAAAGACCGCTGCGCCGATGGAACTCTCAGCGTTGCAAAAGTACGAAGAATTTTTTAGAAAGCGGCCTTTTCGGTAAAAATAGCGGCGGTCTTTTGAAAAGACCGCCGCAGAGGGGAGCGGGAGGCTTCGGCTCCGTCATCGGGCGATGTGCCAGCCCTCGCCGCCGTGTTCGGGACAGCTGCCTTCGTGATGATGTGCACAGGCGTCGCCCGAGTCGGAGATCGTGCCGGCCAGATAGGCCGCGACGACCGCCTCGACCGGCCCGTGACACCCGCGCACGACCGTGATGCCGTTGCGCTGGAGCACGTTGCGGGCGCCGTCGCCCATATTGCCCGCGAGCATTACGGTGACGCCCATGGCGTGAAGGCGGGGGGCGATGTCGGATTTGCAGCCGCAGCCTGCGGCGGCGGGAAGCGTCTCGCGGCCCGCGATGCGGCGGGCTGCGTCGAGCGTGAAGATCGAGTAGCATTCGCAGTGGCCGAAATGGTCGTCCACCGCGTCGTTGCGGGTCGGAAGTGCGATTTTTTCCATACTATATACTGTATTCGGTTGATCGATCGTTTCGAAATTACCTTCATGACGGCAGGCCGGACAACGGGCCGCTTCGGCGTGCGTGCGCCGGCAGTGCGGGCAGCGGTACCAGTGTCCCGGGTGGCTGAAGCGTCCGCCTTCGATGTGCAGCGGCCGTCCCTCGACGAGCGCGGCGGCGACCGCACGGCGGGCATGGTCGTAGATGCGCGTACAGGTGGGGCGGGAGATCGCCATTCGTTCGGCGGCTTCGGCCTGCGTCAGCCCTTCGTGGTCGATGAGCCGGATCGTTTCGTATTCGTCGTAACGGAGCGAAACGGCTTCGGGGGTGTCGCCGTCCGCACCGATGGGATGCATTCCTGCGACGGCGGGCGGTTGGGCGATGTAACAACATTTTCGGGGACGTGGCATCTGTCGGCGGATTTCGTTTCGGCAAAAATAGTAATTATGAACATAAGTTCAAAATAAATTACAGAAAAAACGCTTTTTTCCGCCGACGGAAGGAACGGCGGCCGGCAGCTAGCTCGAAAGAGGCGATCCGTGCGGACGATTTCTTGGGACGGAGGTTTGGATATTTTGTAAAAAAAGTATATTTTTATCTTCTAATTTGTGAAGACGCTTATGCCGATCAAGTTCTTGTATCGTCTGTTCTGCCTTTTTGCCGCGCTGCTTCCGGCAGCGTCGTCGCGTGCCGCCAGCCCGGGTGTGGTCAACCTGCTGCCGTCCGATTATCGGGCGGCCAACAAGAATTGGGCGGTGGCGGAGGACGATACGGGGACGCTCTATGTCGGCAATGACAAAGGCTTGCTCGAATTCGACGGCCTGCAATGGCGGTTGTACGAACTGCCCCGCGCCTCGATCGTGCGTTCGGTGGCGCCTTTTTCGCACGACGTGATCTTCACGGGCGGCTTCGAGGAGTTCGGACGCTGGGACCGCGACGCCTCGGGGGCGCTGCGGTATACGTCGCTCGTACCTGCTCAGCGCAATCCCCGTTTCCCGGACAGCGATTTCTGGAAGATTTATATCACGCCGCAGGGGGTACTGTTCCAATCGTTTCACGGCATTTATCTGTATGATTACAAGCGTGTCCGCCGCCTGAAGGGAGAGATGAACATGCTCTTTCTGATGCAGGCGGACGATGAATTCTGGGTGCAGGAAATGGGCGGCCCGCTCTATCGGATCCGGCAGGAGAAGTTTGAACAACTGCCCGACAGTGAACGGTTTTCGACGACGACCGTGCGCGTACTGCTGCCGGGACCGCGTGCGGGAGAGTGGATCGTGGGGACGGGTACCGACGGACTGTGGCGCTATGACGGCGAACGGTTCACACCGTGGAGTCCGGCGCTCTCGGAACGATTCCGGCGGGATGAACTGAACTGCGGCATACGGACGTCGCGCGGCACCTACCTCTTCGGAACGCTTTTCGGCGGCCTGTACGAAGCGAACGCCGAGGGAGAGCTGCTCGGCGCGCTTTCGACCGAGAACAGACTGCTCAACAACAGTGTAATGGCGCTCACGGAGGATGCGCAGCAGAATGTATGGGTCGCGCTCGACCGGGGGCTTTCACTGCTGATGTTTTGCAGCGGGGTGGATTACCACACTTACAATAAATGGGCGGCAGGGTCGCTCTACGACGCCTGCCGCTGGCAGGGGAAATTGCTGCTGGCCACCAATCAGGGGGTCTTCACCGTCGACGAGAGTCGCTTGGCGACGGGTGCCGGCCCCTCGGATTTCCGGCCGGTGGCCGGTCTGAGCGGTCAGGCATGGTCGTTCGATCAGCTCGACGGGCGGCTCTATGTGAGCCACAACACGGGTGTCACGGAACTCCTCCCCGATTTTTCGCTGAAACGCCGTTCCGGTATGGGCGGCTACGGATTGCAGCGGGTGAAGCTGGGCGAGAAGAACCGTACCTATTATGCCTCCTATTATAAGCTGCGGATACTCGACGACGACGGTACGGTGCGCGAGGTCGACGGTCTCGACGAATCGGTCTATCGTATCGAGGCGGATTTTATGCGCAATCTCTGGTTGGAGCACCCCTCGAAAGGGGTTTATCGCTGTCGGATGAGCGACGACGGACGGCGTATCGAGGAGCGGACGCTCTACGGCGGCGGTGCGGGTGACGGACTGCCCTATAAGCTCCATCTGTTGCGTGTGGGAGGCCGCGTGGCGCTCATGGGCGACGACCGGTTCTTTCGCTACAACGAATATACGGATCGCATCGAAGCGGATACGGTGCTCGATGCGGCGTTTCACGGGATGGAGGATATCCGCAGCGTGATTCCCTATGCCGACGAAATGTTCTGGGTCATCACCGGCAGCGGCGTCTGGAGACTGCATTACGACGGCCGGCGTAGCGCGGAGCTGACGCCGTGCGCCGGTATTCCGGTGGATAATATGATTTACGGGTACGAGCAGGTGGCGCGGCTCGACGATTCGACCTATCTTTTTTGCGGAGACAACGGCTTCGAACTGGTTGCACCGCAGGCCGTCAATACCCCCCCCTTCCCGTCTCGCCGCTGATTGAGTCGCTTCGCGCCTCGGGCCGCAGGGATGATGAGACGTGGTTCGATCTCTCAGCAGCAGCGGTCGAGATCCCTCACCAGCACAACTCGGTGACGTTCCGTTATGCGGCCCGCAGGGGAGCGGTTCCCGGCCTTCGTTTCCGCCACCGACTGGTGGGCATGGAGAGCGTATGGTCGGAATCCGATCGCACGGGCATCGCCGATTACGCCCGTCTGCCGCAGGGCAGTTACCGCTTCGAGGTCGCCGTGGGCGACACCTTCGGCCGCTGGTCGGAACCCGCTCGTTTCTCATTCGTGATTCTCACGCCTTGGTATGCTACCGGCTGGGCCTATGCGGGTTATCTGCTGCTCTTGACGGTTACGTTCTATGCTCTTTGGCTGCTGGTGATGCGTTTCTATCGCCGGCGCTACCTGCGCCGACTGCGCCTGCAGGAGATCGTCTCGCTGCGACGCACCAATAAGGAACTGCAGCAGCAGATCGAGACGCGCGACGCCGAAATCGTGGCCCAGAGTTCGACGCTCGTCGGCCGCAACGAGATCATTCTGCGTCTGCGTGATATGGTGAACGACTTCCAGCAGAAGCAGGGCAGCCGCACGACGGCGCCGCTGTGGCAGAAGATCAATGCCTATGTGAGCCGCAAACTCGATACGGAGAGCGACTGGACGCTGTTCCTCATCAAGTTCGAACAGAAGCACGCTTCCTATTTCCGCATCATGAAGGAGCGCTTTCCTGAGCTGACAACCAGTGATTTACGTCTGAGCGCCTGCCTGAAGATGAGTCTTTGTACCAAGGAGATCGCCTCGCTGATGAGTCTGTCAGTGCGGGCGGTCGAGAACAGCCGTTACCGGCTGCGTAAGAAACTCGGATTGACTTCGGCCCAGAATTTGAACGAATTCCTGTTGCATATCGATTCGCAGGAGTCGGAGCCGGAGGATGATGAGAGGCAGACATTCGATTTTTAATCTGTTGATATTTAATTATTTCATTGTTCTTTGAGAGGTAATTGAGAGGCATGGAAAGAGTCTTTTTGGGGGTTGGAGTAGTCAAAATGTAGCTGCTTTTCCCTGTGATTTTCCCGAACCTTTTAATTTTGTTTTCGTAAAACTTTCCCGGGCGGCGTTTTGCCGGATTCCGTTCTGCCTTTTCGGCGAAGTCGTAGCGCCCCTAATAGAAACATAAACCTAAAATTACAATGAAAAAGAATCGACCAAAGAGTTGCGGCGCAAGCCACTTCTTGTTAAAGGCGTTTGTATCGGTCGTTCTGCTGCTCTTCGCCTCCATTTCGGGCGTCTTCGCACAGAATACGATAGACGTAACGGGTAAAGTCATCGATGCAGACGGACAGCCTGTTGTAGGAGCCAGTGTCGTGGTCGTCGGAACGTACACGGGTACGACAACGGGCGCGGACGGCGGCTTCGCGCTGAAGGCTCGCGAAGGAGAAGAGCTGGAAGTCTCATTTATAGGTATGACCACCCAGCGCGTACCCGTATCGGCAGCGCCGGTTACGGTGAGACTCGAGAACGAATCGACGATGATCGAGCAGGCGGTAGTCATCGGTTACGGTACGGCCAAGAAGCGCGACCTGACGGGATCGATCGTCAACGTCGATGCCGCGACGATCGCCAACCGTCCTTCGTCGAATCCGCTGGCCTCGTTGCAGGGCCGTGTGGCCGGTGTACAGATCACCAACTCGGGCCGCGCCGGACAGGATCCCGAGATCCGTATCCGCGGTACGAACTCGATCAACGGTTTCGCTCCCCTCTACGTGGTGGACGGAATGTTTACCGACAACATCAACTACCTCAATTCGAACGATATCGAATCGTTCGAGATTCTGAAAGACCCCTCGTCGCTGGCCATCTTCGGCGTGCGCGGCGCCAACGGCGTGATTATCGTCACGACCAAACGCGCCAAACTGGGACAGACGGTGGTGAACGTCAACCAGTCGGTGGGCGTGAAGCATGTGGGACACCGCATGTCGCTGACCAACGGTCCCCAGTTCAAGGAGTTGTACAACGAGCAGCTTTCGAATATGGGCGGCGATCCGTTTGACTACACCCATTATCAGGCCAACACCGATTGGCAGGACGCCATCTTCCAGAACGCCATGATCAGCCAGACGACGGCCAGCATCATGGGTGCCAACGAGAAGAGCAACTTCTATCTGGGCGTGGGATATACCTACGAGCAGGGCAGCATCCAGAAGGAGGAGATGCAGAAGGTGACCGTCAATTTCAGCGACGAATACAAGATGAAGGAGTGGCTCAAGTTCGGCGTGCAGATGAACGGCGCCTACATGCTGCCGGCCGATGCGAAGAACGTGACCGGCGCCATCCATGCGGCTCCGATCTCGCCCATCTACGACACGGCCACGGGCGGATACTATCAGCTGCCTTCGTTCCAGAGTTCGCAGATCTCTAACCCGATGATCGATATCGAGGAGTTCGCCGCCCACAACAAGGCGCAGAACTACCGGTTCGCCGGCAATGTCTACGGCGAGATCAATTTCCTGTCCGAGTTGAAGTTCCGTGCCGCTTTCTCGATCGATTATCTTTCGAACAATTCGCGGCAGTTTTCGCCCGTGAAGTACGAGTACGATCCCAATCTGGGAACGATCAATCCCCGCAGTCAGTCGGAGAGTCTCTCGCAGACCAAGAGCAATACGCTCAATGCACAGCAGGATTATATTCTCACCTATGCCAAAACGTTCGCCGAGAAGCACGATCTGACGCTCATGGCCGGTCTGACGACCAACTTCACCAGCTACGAGGAGCTGGTCGGCGGCCGCAGCCAAAACATAAATACGGCAGACATCGTTATTCCGAACGATCCCGACAAGTGGTGGATCTCGTCGATCGGCGATATCGCATCGGCGACCAACAGCGGCGCGCAGTACCGCAAATTCACAATGTCGTATCTGTTCCGGGCTCTCTACAACTACAATCGCCGTTATCTGCTCAACTTCTCGTTCCGCCGCGACGGCGCGTCGGTGTTCCGCAATACGGGAAATACGTGGGATAACTTCTATTCGATCGGCGCCGGCTGGATTATGTCCGAGGAGAACTTCATGCGCAATCAGGATGTGATCGACTACCTGAAGATCAAGGGTTCGTACGGCGTGCTGGGTAATCAGAACATCGGCACGGCCGGCGGTAACTATCCTTCGTTCCCGACGCTCAACTCCTCGAACGCCATCTTCGGCGACAACATCATTTCGTCGTATTCGCAGGCCTATCTGGTGACGGACCTGCGCTGGGAGAAGACCAAGGCGTGGGAAGTGGGCTTCGAGATGCAGCTGCTCGGACAGCGTTTGCGCATCGAGCCGACCTATTACAGCAAGAAGACGGAGAACCTGATCTGCTACCTCGAAAAGTTCATGGGTGCACAGGACGGTCTGATCAACTCCGGCTCGATCCGCAACCGAGGCTTCGAACTTTCGGGTTCGTGGAGCGACAAGATCGGCGAAGATTTCCGTTACACCGTTTCGGCCAACCTGACCACGATCAACAACAAGGTGCTGACCTTGGGTAAAACCTACTATCAGGGCGACAAGAGCGTCGCCGTGTCGGAACCGGGCAAACCGATCGGTTATTTCTACGGGTACGAGGTCGAGGGCGTCTATCAGAACAAGGCCGACATCGCCGTTTCGCCCGAAAATACGCTGGCGGCTGTCGCTCCGGGCGATTTGAAGTTCCGCGACGTGACGGGCGACGGCAAGATCACGGAGGCCGACCGAACGATGATCGGCAACCCTACTCCCGACTTCACCTACGGTTATTCGATCAATCTGCAATACAAGAATTTCGATCTGGGCATCGATTTCCAAGGCGTTTACGGCAACGAGATTTTCAACACGAGCTTCCTGTCGGCCTATGCGCAGTATAACTACCACTCCAAACGTCTGGGACGCTGGAACGGTGCGGGCACCTCGAACTGGGAGCCGATTCTCGACTCGTCGCGCGCTACGCAGATGATGAATTCGAGTTACTTCATCGAGGACGGCAGCTATCTGCGTCTGAAGAACATTCAGCTGGGTTACAACTTCAGCGATCGGATTCTCAAGAAGATCCGTCTCAAGGCGCTGCGTGTGTTCATGAACATCGACAATCTGGCAACGTGGTCGCACAATACCGGTTTCACCCCCGAGATCGGCGGTTCGGCGCTCGCGTTCGGCATCGATACGGGCGATACTTACCCGATGCCGACGACCATCACTTTCGGTGTAAACGTATCTTTCTAAAACAGCTTAACCTATGAAAACGATCATAAAGAAATTGAAATTCTGGGTCATTGCCGTCGCTGCGGTCGCATCGGCCGCTTGCAGCGACCTGCTCGACCAGCGCCCGCAGGGCCAGTGGACCATCGACGATATCGAGGGCGGCGCCTACTTTTCGCAGGTGATGGCGCTCTATGCCAAGGCTCGTCACTACAATATCACGGCGGGTATTCCGGCCTTTGCCATTCTCTACTACCGTTCGGAAGATTCGCGCAAGGGATCGACCACGACCGACGGCGCGGAACACGTGCCCATGTATGAGAACTTTCAGTATTCGGCGGCCAATTCGCTGCTGAATCCCTACTGGACGACTAACTACGAGATCATCAATGCGGCGAACACCGTTCTCGACCAGATGAAGAAGGCGCAGGAAGCCGGTGCGCAGCTCGATGAGGCGGAATTGCAGTGCGGCATGGAAGCACACTTCTTCCGCGGCTGGTGTTACTTCAATCTGGTACGTGCTTTCGGCGAGGTGCCGCTCGTCGACTTCGCGATCACCAGCTCCGACGAGGCCAATATTCCCAAGACGACGGTGGACAAGATCTATGCGTTGATCGACGCCGATCTGACGGCCGCCGAGGCGCTGCCCCGCAGATGGGAATCGAAATACGTCGGGCGCATCACCTACGGAACAGCCCGCGCACTCCATGCCAAGGCCTATGCACAGCGCAGATTGTGGTCGCAGATGTATCAGGCCGCCAAGGATGTGATCGAAACCAAAGTCTACAATCTGGATACGCCGTTCAACGAGATTTTCCGCGAGGAGGGCGAAAACTCTTCGGAGTCGGTTTGGGAGTTGCAGTGCACCGCTACGATCGCCGAGCCGTCGTCCAACGAGTTGGGCAGTCAGTTCTGCGAAGTGCAGGGCTGCCGCGGTTCGGGTACGAGCAATCTGGGCTGGGGCTGGCATATGGCCGACCAGTCGATCGTCGATGTATTCGAAACGGGCGATCCGCGCCGTGACGAGACGCTGCTCTACTTCTCGACCCCTTCGAAGCCGTGGCCTTCGATCGCTCCGGCGACCGGTAACGCTCCTTTTGGCGAATTCCTCATTTCGCAGGAAGGTCTGGACGGCGATTTCTACAACAAGAAGGCCTATTGCAGTCCGAAGTTGCGTGACTACTACGGAAGCAATTCGGGTAAATGGTACAACATCCGCATGATCCGCTATTCGGACGTGGTGCTGATGGCCGCCGAAGCGGCTTGCGAGTTGGGCAGCGAGGCGATGATCGAGGAGGCACTCGACTATCTGGAGCAGGTGCGTAAGCGTGCCCGCGGTACCAATACGAACGTTCTGCCCAAGGTGACTACGACGAACCAGTCGGAGCTGCGCGATGCAATTCACCACGAGCGGCATGTGGAACTGGCGCTGGAGTTCGGCCGCTTCTACGATCTGGTACGCTGGAACGAGGCGACGACCGTGCTCGGAAATAAAGGCTACACCGATAAGAATAAATACCTTCCGCTGCCCCAGACGCAGGTCGACGCTTCGAACGGCGTGCTGATACAGAATCCCGATTATGTAAATTAAATAAGTCAGATATCATGAAATTCCTCAGATATTTTCCGTTGATTTTGACGACTGCGGCGCTCTTCGCGCTGGGATCGTGCAAACAAGATTTGGGTCAGGATCCGCCGTTCGATTATCCCGACGAGGGTTCGTCCGGCGTGCAGCTTCCCGATCCGCTCTACCATCTGGCATTCGACGACGATCTGTTCTTGGACGGTACGCTCAAGGGCACGATGTCGACCTACACCGGCACTTCGCCGCAGTTCGTGGACGGCAAATCGGGCAAGGCCTACCAGAATATCGACGGTCAGGCGCTCATCCTGCGTCCCGATGCCGCTTCGGCTACGGCGCTCAAGTCGCTGGGCAGCTACTCGGTCTTTATGTGGATCAAGTTCGCCGGCACGAATAAGAATGCGTCGTGCCTCTTTGCGATCGGCAATACCACCATCGAGGTGGCCAATGTCGCTTTCTTCCTCAACAACGGCAATGCGACGACTCCCTCGGAGTTCTTCTTCAAGGGATTCATGCAGGCCACCGGTGCGGCCGGTAAGCCCGACGCATGGTTCGATGCCGGCAACGACGCTAAGATTCAGAATATGGCGGGCGTCTGGGCGCACGTCGGTTTGACCTACAATGCCGAGAATTCGACGATCGCCCTCTACCACAACGGTGCGGAGGTCTGCAACCGCGTTTTGGGCGGTGGAACGTTCGGCGCGCTGTCGTTCGACGAGGTCAGCGGCATTTGCCTCGGGGCATTCCCCTCGCAGGTGGGGCTGGGATCGGGTGCCGGCTGGACCGCCGAAGCCTCCTTCTATACGGGCGTAATGGAAGAGTTCAATCTCTACGACAAGGTACTCACGCCGGGACAGGTCGCGGCACTGTACGAAAAGATGAAATAATCGGACGCATTTCCAAGAGTCGTTTTCCCGGCTCGGCAGAGTCTGCAAGCATCCTCTGCTCTTGCTGATCGAAAATGTCCGATTGTTGCACGGATCGGAAGAGGGGACCACAATCCGGCCCCCTCTTTTAAAAAAACGGCAATTTATGAAATCATTTCCATTTATCAAGGGCTTTCTGCCTGCACTGGTTTTTCTGAGCGGCTGCGGCGGCGATTCGACCGAAGATAACGGCGAGATGCCTGCGGGCGACCGGCTGGCGCTGAGTTCGGTCACGATCGGCGGCCAAAGCGGATTGTCGGACTTCGACGACGTAGCGCCCGACGCCGAGATCGTGCTCGACTTCACGACGGCGCTCGATGCGTCGACCGTCGATGCCAACATTTACCTGCTCAATTCCGGCGGGGCGAAGGTGACCGCCAGCGATGTTTACGACGGTGCGAAACGCGTTACGCTCAAACCTGCCGCTTCGCTGGGTTCTTACGCCACCTACCGGCTGATCGTCAACAGCGGCCTGAAATCGGCCGCAGGAGAGGCGATCCTTACCGGCAAGGTCCTCCTTATCCATACGGGGCTGGATACGAGCGACAAGTTCCCGCAGATCTCCGACGAGGAGCTGCTCACCAAGGTGCAGCGACAGACTTTCCGCTATTTCTGGGAGGGTGCCGAACCCACCAGCGGCATGGCGCGCGAACGCACTACGTCGGGCGCGACGGTCACCACCGGCGGCACGGGCTTCGGCGTGATGGCCATGACGGTGGCCGCCGAGCGCGGTTTTGTGACGCGCAGCGAGGCGTGCGAACGGGTGCAGCGGATCGTGACGTTCCTTGCTCAGCGGGCGACGGCCTATCACGGCGCTTTCTCGCACTGGATCAACGGCGAGACCGGAGCGACGCTTCCCTTCTCGGCCGACGACAACGGCGCCGATCTGGTGGAGACGGGCCTGCTGTTTCAGGGGCTGCTCACGGCACGTGCCTACTTCGACGGCGCGGATGCTGCCGAGAGTAAGCTGCGGGCCGATATCACTGCGTTGTGGGAGGCCGTCGAATGGGATTTTTCACCAAGCAAGGAACCGAGAAGGTGCTCTATTGGCATTGGAGTCCCGACAAGGGATGGGCGATGAACCTGCCGATCCGAGGGTGGAACGAGGCGTTGATTGTCTACGTACTGGCCGCTTCGTCGCCGACGCATCCGATCGACCACGAGGTCTATGCCGAAGGCTGGGCGCGGGGTGGCGCGATGCTGAATGGCAAGCTGTTCTACGATACGGTGCTGCCGCTGGGCGAGGATTACGGCGGGCCGCTCTTTTGGGCCCACTATTCCTTCTTGGGGTTGGATCCGAAAGGACTCTCCGACGCCTACGCCGACTACTGGGAGCAGGTGCGCAACCATACGCTTATCAACTATAAGTACTGCGTGGCCAATCCCAAGAAATACGCCGGTTACGGACCCGACTGCTGGGGGTTGACGGCCAGCGACATCCCCGACGGCTACACCGCCTCGTCGCCGACGAACGACCGCGGTGTGATCGCCCCCACGGCGGCTTTGTCGTCGATGCCTTACACGCCCGACGAGTCGATGGCGGCGCTGCGTTTCTTCTACTACAAACTGGGTGACAAACTGTGGAGCGACTACGGGTTCATCGACGCCTTCGACCTCTCTACCGGCTGGTTCGACACGGGAATGCATATCGCCATCGATCAGGGACCGATCGTCGTGATGATCGAGAACCACCGCACGGAATTGCCGTGGCGTATGCTGATGTCCGACACGGATGTGCAGGCGGGACTTGCGAAGCTCGGGTTTACGGTTTCGGCAGGTAATTTGAACTATTAATAAAAACGGATATACGAAATGAAACAGTTCTTTTTTACGTTGTTGGGCGTCGTCCTCTGCGGCGCGGCCGTCGCCGGCGAGAAGCCGGCGGGCGCAACGATGGATCAATATGTCGATGCGCTGATGCGCCGCATGACCCTCGAAGAGAAGATCGGCCAGCTCAATCTGCCCAGTGCGGGCGACATTACCACGGGGCAGGCCAAAAGCAGTGACATCGCCGAGAAGATCCGGCGCGGCGAGGTGGGCGGCCTGTTCAATATCAAGGGCGTGGAGAAGATCCGCGACGTGCAGCGTATCGCCGTCGAGGAGAGCCGTCTGGGCATTCCGCTGATCTTCGGCATGGATGTGATTCACGGCTATGAGACGACCTTCCCGATTCCGCTCGGTATGACGGCTACGTGGGATACGGAGGCCATCGAACGTGCGGCCCGCATATCGGCCGTCGAAGCGAGTGCCGCCGGCATCTGCTGGACCTTCTCGCCGATGGTCGACATCGCGCGCGATCCCCGCTGGGGACGAGCGTCGGAGGGTATCGGCGAAGACCCCTTCCTCGGCAGTGCCGTGGCGCGGTCGTTCGTCTACGGCTATCAGGGGCGCGATCCGATGCGCTTCTCGACCGACGAGATCATGGGCTGCGTGAAGCATTTCGCCCTCTACGGCGCCTCCGAAGCGGGGCGCGACTACAATACGACCGACATGAGCCGCCAGCGGATGTACAACGACTACTTCCCGCCCTACAAGGCGGCCGTCGATGCGGGCGTAGGCAGCGTCATGGCGTCATTCAACGAGGTCGACGGTATTCCTGCTACGGCCAACCGGTGGCTGATGACCACCGTGCTGCGCGAGCAGTGGGGCTTCAAGGGGTTCGTCGTCACCGACTACACGGGCATCTACGAGATGATCGCGCACGGTCTGGGCGATCTGAAGGAGGTTTCGGCGCGTGCCATCGAGGCGGGTGTCGACATGGATATGGTAAGCGAGGGCTATCTGGGAACCTTGCAGAAATCGCTCGAGGAGGGCCGCATTCCGCTGGCCGACATCGACCGCGCCTGCCGTCTGGTGCTCGAAGCGAAGTTCAAGCTGGGACTGTTCGACGATCCCTACCGCTACTGCGATCCGCAGCGTGCCGCCACGCAGATCTATACTCCCGCCCATCGCGCCGAAGCGCGCCGCATCGCGGGCGAGAGCTTCGTGCTGCTGAAGAATGCCGGCGGCGTACTGCCCTTGCAGCGTAAGGGAACGATCGCTGTGGTCGGCCCGCTGGCCGCTTCGCGCGAGAACATGCCCGGCACGTGGAGCGTCGCTACCGACCTTACCAAGCCGCTGACGCTCGTCGAAGGGCTGCGGCAGACGGCAGGCAGCAAGGCGAAGATCGTCTATGCCAAGGGCAGCAACGTGATTCGCGACGAGGAGCAGGAACGATCCGCCACGATGTTCGGGCGTGATATCCCGCGTGACGGCCGCACCGACAAGCAGCTGCTCGACGAAGCGCTCGCCGCGGCGGCGCAGGCCGATGTGGTGGTGGCCGCATTGGGCGAGGCGTCGGAGATGAGCGGCGAGAGCAGCAGCCGGTCGCAGATCGGTATTCCCGATGTGCAGCAGGAGTTGTTGCAGGCGCTCGTGGCTACGGGCAAGCCCGTCGTGCTGGTCCTCTTTACGGGGCGTCCGCTGACGCTCGAATGGGAGGCCGAGCACGTATCCTCGATTCTCAACGTGTGGTTCGGTGGCACGCAGGCGGCCGAGGCGATCGGCGACGTGTTGTTCGGCGACGTGAATCCTTTGGGTAAACTCCCCTCGACCTTCCCGCGCAGCGTGGGGCAGATTCCTCTCTTCTACAACCACAAGAACACGGGTCGTCCGCTGCTGGGCGACACCTTCGAAAAGTTCCGCAGCAACTACCTCGACGTGCCCAATACTCCGCTCTACGCCTTCGGATACGGTCTGTCGTATACCACTTTCGACTACGGCGACGTGCGCCTTTCGGCGTCGGAGATGGCCGCCGATGGGTCGATCACGGCCACCGTGCGTCTGACCAATAGCGGCCGGCGCGACGGCGTGGAGGTCGTGCAGCTCTACATTCGCGATCGCGTGGGTTCGTCGACCCGTCCTGTGCAGGAGCTGAAAGGCTTCCGGCGCGTGGCGCTCAAGGCGGGCGAGAGCCGCGACGTGAGCTTTACGATCGACGTCTCGCTGCTGAAATATTACAATTATGACCTGCAATACGTGGCCGAGCCGGGCGAGTTCGACGTGATGATCGGCGGCGCGAGCAACGCGGTGAAGCAGGTGCGTTTCACACTGAAATAACCATCTGGATATGAAGACGATGAAGTGGATTACAGCGGCCGTGTCGGCGCTCGCGCTGGCGGGCGTTGCCGCAGGCTGCTCGCAGCGCCCCGTGTCGGCGCTTTCGGACGAGGCGTTGATGGACAGCGTCGAGCGGCGGACGTTCGAATATTTCTGGGAAGGTGCCGAACCCAACAGCGGCCTTGCGTGCGAACGGATCAATATGGACGGCATCTATCCCGAGAACGACGAAACCGTGGTGACGACGGGCGGCAGCGGATTCGGCATTCTGGCGCTTATCGCCGGAATGGAACGCGGCTACGTGACCCGCGAACAGGGGATCGAACGTTTCGAGCGAATCGTTTCGTTTCTGGAGCGTGCCGACCGTTTTCACGGAGCTTGGCCCCACTGGATCGAGGGTGAGACGGGCCGTGTGAAACCTTTCGGCAAGAAGGACAACGGCGGCGATCTGGTCGAGACGGCCTTTCTGGTACAGGGGCTGCTGGCCGCCCATCAGTATTTCGCACAGGGCAACGCGCGCGAGCAGACGCTCGCACAACGTATCGACACCCTGTGGCGCGGCGTCGAGTGGTCGTGGTACCGCAACGGGCAGAATGTTCTCTACTGGCATTGGAGTCCCGAGTACGGCTGGGAGATGAACTTCGCCGTGCACGGCTTCAACGAGTGTCTGGTGATGTATATTTTGGCGGCCGCATCGCCGACCTATCCCATCGACCGCGAGGTCTATACCGAGGGATGGGCCGAGAACGGCGCGATCGTCGATCCGCACGAGGTCGAGGGCTACCGGCTCCATCTGCGTTATCAGGGAGTCGAAGCCGGCCCGTTGTTCTGGGCGCACTACTCCTTCCTCGGACTCGATCCGCGCGGACTCAGGGACCGTTACTGCGAGGACTATTTCGGCGAGATGCGCGACTACTCGCTCATCAACCGCGCCTACTGTATCCGCAATCCCAAGCATTACAAGGGATACGGCAAGGATTGCTGGGGGCTGACGGCCAGCTACTCGACGGTGGGGTATGCGGCGCACGCCCCTGTGGAGAGCGAAGATCACGGCGTGATCGCTCCTACGGCGGCGCTCTCGTCGATCGTCTACACGCCCGAGGAGTCGATGGATGTGATGCGGTATCTCTACGGGCCGCTCCAAAAGAAGGTGTGGGGTCCTTACGGCTTCTACGACGCCTTCAGCGAAACCGACGACTGGTATCCGCAGAAATATCTGGCCATCGATCAGGGACCGATCGCCGTGATGATCGAAAACCACCGTTCGGAACTGCTGTGGCGGCTCTTCATGAGCCACCCCGACGTGCAGAACGGACTGCGTAAACTGGGTTTCGAGTCGCCTGTACTGCAATAAGCGGGCGGTAACCGGAGCCGAGTCATTTTGGAAACGGGGTGTATCTTTGCGATACGCCCCGTTTTCAGATCGAGCAGAAGAACGTGACCAGAAAGGGAACGCTGAAATCGGTCGCGCAGCCGTGGAAGATCGCCACGACGGCGTATTGCGGCCCTGTGACGCGCGTGAGGATCGGAAGGGTCGTATCGAAGGTCGTAGCGCCGCCCGACGAGATCGCCGCCAGCGGGCCGAAGCAGCGCGCCACCCACGGCGCGGCCAGCAGCGTGAAGAGTTCGCGCAGGACGTTGCAGAGCAGCGCGACCGTCCCCAGTTCGACGCTGCGCAGCTCGGAGATGAAGATGCTCGACAGCGAGTAGTAGCCGAATCCCGACCCGACGGCCAGCGCGTCACTCAGGGAGACGGGCCGCAGGAGCAGTGCGGCGAATGCCGCTCCGGCCAGCGTCCCGAAGATCGTGCAGAGGGGCAGCAGTGCCATGCGGCGGTCGAGCGAACGGATGCGTTCGACGAGCGTGGCGTCGTGCCCCAGCGACATCCCGACCGAGAACATCAGCCCGTAGAGCATATAGCTACTGACGGGGGAGGCGGCGACAGCCGTCGGAAGCCATCCTGCGACGCCGAGAATCGCTCCTGCGGCGAAAAAGGCGGCGATCACCAGACTGCCGCGCAGTGCGGCGAAGGTCGAAGGCGAGGGTTCGGCGCTGACGGTCGTTTCGGCGCGTTTTCCGCCGATCGACCGCCATAGCAGCCAAGAACAGGCGATGCTTCCCGTCAACGCTCCCGTGCAGAGGACAAGAGCCTGCACGCCGAGCGCCGCCAGCGAACGCACGACCTGCTCGTTGCCGCCCACCTCCACTCCCAGAACGAAGAGCAGCAGCCAGATGATGACCGTGATGACGTTGCCGAGCGCGCGAAGCGGTCGGCGGCGCAGCAGGCGGCCCGTGAGGATGCCGCCGAAGAGAACGGCGAAAAGAATCAGCATCGTGTATCGGAGATTTCCGACAAAAGTAGCAAAAAAACAAATGACCGCAAACCTTGCGGCTGCGGCCATTGCTTACGGAGAAACTCTACTCGGCGTCGAAACGGAACCGGATCGTCTGGCGATATGTCCCGTCCGGCCGCAGGACGGCCGAGGGGAAGTCGGGGTGGTTCGGTGCGTCGGGAAAACCCTGACACTCGATGGCTACGCCGTCGTAGTCGGCGTAGGAACGGCCGCTTTTGGAGCGGGGCGATCCGGCGAGCCAGTTGCCGGTGTAGACCTGTACGCCCGGCTGTGTGGAGCGGATCGTCAGCCGCCGGCCCGATTGCGGATCGTACAGCTCGGCGACGAGCGACTCTTCGCCTGCACGCCAACCCTCTACCGCCCAGCAGTTGTCGTAGCCTTTGCCGTACCGCAATGCGGGGAAATCGGCACGGATATCGCGGCCGAGCGGTTTCGGCGTGCGGAAATCCATCGGCATGCCGGCGACGTCGGAGAGCGTACCCGTGGGGATCAGTGTCGGGTCGGTCGGCAGCCAGCGCGAGGCGTGCAACCGCAGTTCGTGGTCGAGGACCGTGCCGGCATCCTCGCCTGCGAGGTTCCAGTAGGTGTGGTTTGTCAGATTGACGACCGTCGGAGCGTCGCAGCCCGCTTCGAGCGTGACGGTCAGGCAGCAGTCGTCGTCCCATGCATAGGCGACACGTGCCGTCAGCGTACCCGGATAACCCTCCTCGCCGTCGGGACTGTTGCGGGTGAATACCGCGCGGTCTCCGATCGTCTCGCTGTGCCACAGGCGGTTGGCGAATCCCGTCGGGCCGCCGTGCAGATGGTTGGGACCGTTGTTGACAGCCAGCCGGTACTCCTTGCCGTCGAGCGTGAAACGGCCGCCGGCGATGCGGTTGGCGAAGCGGCCGGGCGTCTTGCCCATGCAGGGACCGTCGCCGATGTAGTCGGCATAGTCGCGGTAGCCCAGTGCTACGTCGGTCCTACGTCCTTCGCGGTCGGGAACGACTGCGGCGGTGATGCCGGCGCCGATGTTGCAGACGTCGACATAGGCCCCCGAGGCGTTCGTGAGCCGGTAGACGGCGATCTCGCCCTGTGCGTGGGGCTGGGTGTGGATTTTTACGACCGGCATCGTCCTAAAAGAGTTTTGCGGGATACTCGCCCGCATCGACGAGCGCCAGAATCTTGTCGACCACATCTTGCCGGTCGGCGGCGTAGGTCACGCCGAACCATTTGGCCGTGGTGTCGAGCACCTCGACCGTCGCCGTGCCCTCGGTGATGAGTTTGTTGACCATCATCGGGATGTAGTATTCGGCCTTGGGGTTGTCGATGTTGACGCGCAGGAACTCCTTGAAGTACTCCTCCGAATAACGGAAGTAATCGGGCGTGAAGCCCCACATATTCATCGAGACGGGGGTATTGTCGTCGGTGGTGGTCGGCTGTCCGTCGTCGCCCGTGAAGGTGATGCGGCCGTCGATGCGGGCGATGTCCGTCCGTTCGACCACGCCCGTGAGGAAACCGCGGGCATCGGTCTGGCAGATGCCGCGCGCCACGGTTCCGCTTTCCGACAGGGTGTTGCCTACGCGGTAGCCCACCATGCAGTAGCGGTTCTGACCGTCGGCCTTCGATAGCCATTCGCCCAGCACGCGGAAGCCGTCGCGGCCGTAGAAGTCGTCGGCATTGATGACGGCGAAGGGCTCGCGGATGACCTCGCGGCCCATCAGCACGGCGTGGTTCGTGCCCCATGGCTTGGTGCGTCCTTCGGGGCGGACGAAGCCTTCGGGCAGGTCGTCGACCGACTGGAAGACCACCTCGACGGGGATGTGGTTTTCGTATTTGGAGAGGATTTTCTCGCGAAAATCCTGTTCGAAATCCTTGCGGATGACGAAGACCACCTTGCCGAAGCCGCCGCGGATAGCGTCGAAGATCGAGTAGTCCATGATGGTCTCGCCGTTGGGGCCGAGCCCGTCGAGTTGTTTGAGACCGCCGTAGCGCGAGCCCATGCCGGCAGCCAGTACGAAAAGTGTAGGTTTCATATCGAATCTGTGATTGATTTGCGATCGGAGGGTCATTCGATGCCGCGCAGCCGTTTCTCCCACGCCCATGCCGAACGGAGCGTTTCGTCGAGCGACCGCTCGGCGTGCCAGCCCAGTTCGTGGTTGGCCAGCGTCGGATCGGCCCAGATGGCTTGGATGTCGCCCGCGCGGCGGCCGACGATCTTGTGATTGATTTTCAGATTATTGGCTTTTTCGAATCCCTCGACCAGTTCCAGTACGGAGACGCCGCGGCCGGTACCGACGTTGAAGATTTCGTAGGATTTCTTCATCCGCTGCTGCGTCATGCGCTCGACGGCCGATACATGCGCCTTGGCCAGATCGACGATGTCGATGTAGTCGCGGATGCAGGTTCCGTCGGGCGTGTCGTAATCGTCGCCGAAGATCGAAAGGCATTCGCGCAGTCCGGCGGCCGTCTGCGTGATGTAGGGCACCAGATTCTGCGGCACGCCGCGCGGCAGTTCGCCGATCAGGGCCGACGGATGGGCGCCGATGGGGTTGAAGTAGCGCAGGGCAATGCCATGCAGGCCCTCGTAGGCGGCGCAGCAGTCGCGCAGAATGTCTTCGGCCATCTGTTTCGTGTTGCCGTAAGGGGATTCGGCGGGCTTGCGCGGCGTCTGTTCCGTGACGGGGAGCTTGTCCGGCTCGCCGTAGACCGTACACGACGACGAGAAGAGGATGTTCGGCCGTCCGAACTCTTTCATCAGCGCGCAGATGTTCATGAACGACGCGAGGTTGTTGCGATAGTATTTGAGCGGTTCGCCCACCGATTCGCCGACGGCCTTGTAGGCGGCGAAGTGGATCACCGACCCGAAAGCGTATTTTTCGAAGACCTTCCGCAATGCCGTTTCGTCGCAGGTGTCGACCTGCTCGAAAGGAACGTCGACACCCGTAATGCGCCGTACGCCCTCGACGGCTGCCATCTCCGAGTTGGAGAGGTTGTCGATGATGACCGCGTCGTATCCGGCGGCGATCAGTTCCACGGTGGTGTGCGAGCCGATGTAACCGGCTCCGCCCGAGATCAAAACTGTCTCTTTTGCCATAATCCGATAATTATTAATCCGATACGGGACGAACACCCGAAGGTTCCGTCCCGCAATCGTTATTCCATGTTGAAGATGAACTGGTCGTAGTCCGCCGTGCGCCACGCCTTGTCGCAGGTGACGGGCGAGAGGGCGAACAGCGGCGAGAAGGTTCTTACCGAGACGCTCTTGCCGTCGGGCAGGAACTCCAGAATACGCATCCAGCAGTCGCCGCCGTTGCCGTGCCACTGTCCGTCGGCGGTCTGGGCGTTGAACATCATCTGCGTGACCGATTTGCCGGCGGCGTTCTTATCCACGCGGTAGCCGACCGTCTCGAAGTAGTTCATCGTGGGGTGGCATTCGTGGCCGCAGACGACCAGCCGAATGTTCGACGAAGGATAGACGAGTTTGTCCCAGATCGCCTGCTGGTAGTTGGCGTCGGTCAACTCGTAAGGCTCCGATTTCTTGCGGTTGCCCTTCCATGCGATGAACGAGTGGGTCAGCAGGATCACCCGTGTATTTGCGTATTTGGGCTGTGCAACCAGTTTGCGCGCCCATTCGATCGCCTCGTCGCGCGGTGCGAATTCGAGCGATACGACCAGCAGGTCGCCCCACGTGTCGGTGTGAAACTCGTAGGCGGCGTTCTCCAGCGTGGGGATACCGTGCGCATTGTTGCATACCGATACGATCTTGTGACGCCAGCACTCGTTGCGCGTCATGGGGAAGTAGTCGGGGAAACGCGTCAGACGGTTCTCTGATTTGGTGTAGCCGTAGTCGTGGTTGCCCGTGCAGACGACGTAGGGCAGTTTGCCGTCGAGCCGCTCGAAGGCGCGCGACGCCGCCCGCCACTGCTCGGCGCTGGTCTGGTCGGTCTTGCGGAAGGCCAGCGGAATGGCCGTTTCGTTCTGCTCGACCAGATCGCCCGTGCAGAGCGCCGTGAGGATATTCAGCGAGTCGATCTCGCGGGCGATCCATGCCGTTTGCAGCTCGAACAGCGGCTGGTTGGCGGCGAACTTATTGTAGCTCTGCGGGTCGGGAATGACGATCATCGAAAAGGATTTCGGGTCGCTCAGACGAGCACGCAGAGGATAGTTTTGGGCTTGCAGCGACAGCGCGCCGAACAACAGCGCGAAAAGGAAGATCGGTTTTTTCATGAAATAGTTTGTTTGAATCAATCGATTTTGTGTGCTCCGTCCGAAATAACGACGGGGTAGACTTTGGGTTTATGATTGAATTTCTCGGCGAATTTCGTCTTCGCCGTGGCGATGAAGTTGTCGTAAAGGTCGTTTTTCACGAGGTTGATCGTACAGCCGCCGAAGCCGCCGCCCATCATGCGTGCGCCCGTGACGCCGCACTCGCGGGCGACGTCGACCAGAAAATCGAGCTCCTCGCACGATACCTCGTAATCTTTCGACAGCCCCTCGTGCGTGGCGTACATCCGCTCGCCGACGGTGGCGTAGTCGCCGCGCTGCAAGGCATCGCAGACGTCGAGCACGCGCCGTTCCTCGCCGATCACAAAGCGGGCACGGTGGTAATCCTCCTCCGAGAGCTGATCCTTGACGGATTCCAGCTGCTCCATCGTGGCGCCGCGCAGGAACTCCTGTCCCAGCAGCTGAGCCGCGCGCTCGCACGACTCGCGCCGGCGGTTGTAGGGCGAACCGACCAGTTCGTGCTTGACGACCGTGTCGAGCAGCACGAGTTTATAGCCTTCGGGGTCGAAGGGGAAGTATTCGAACTCCATCGAACGGCAGTCGAGCCGCATCAGGCAGCCCTTCTTGCCGAAGACCGAGGCGAATTGGTCCATGATGCCGCACTTCACGCCGCAGTAGTTGTGCTCGGTCGACTGGCCGATGCGGGCCAGTTCGAATTTATCGATTCCCAAATCGAAAAGGTCGTTGAGTGCAAAAGCGAAGGTCGACTCCAGTGCTGCCGACGACGACATGCCTGCTCCCAGCGGTACGTCGCCCGAAAAAGCGGTGTCGAAGCCGCCGATGCGGCCGCCGCGCTTCTGGATTTCACGGCACACGCCGAAGATGTAGCGGGCCCACGACTCGGCCGGTTTGTCCTCCTCGCGCAGGCCGAACTCCGCGTAGGCATCCAGATCGACGGCATAGGCACGCACACGGCCGGTGCCGTTGGGGCGGATCATCGCCGTGATGCCGCAGTCGACGGCGCCCGGAAAGACGAAGCCGCCGTTGTAATCCGTATGTTCGCCGATCAGATTGATGCGTCCTGCCGAGGCGTAGAGCGTTCCTTCGGTATTGAAATGCCGCTCGAAAGCAGCTCTTACTTTAGATTGGGTCATGGACTGAAAGGTATTAGTAGGTTTAAGGTCTTACAAATATATAAAAATTTTAGTAAACGAACGCCAAAAAAACGGAAACGATTTTTTTCGGTCGTTCCCGTTTTCCGGTCTGTATCGATGACGCGGGTTGCCGCTCGGGGCTGTCAGGCGTGCTGAGGATGAGGCGTCCGGCTGCGGATCACGGCGAGCATATCGTCGGTCATCCGCGAAAGATCCCATTCGGGATGCCAGCCCCACTCCTCGCGTGCGCAGGAGTCGTCGAGCGAGTTGGGCCAGCTGCGCGCGATCTCTTCCTTCATGGGGTCGATATTGAAATTCATCGCGAACGAAGGGATGCGCTTGCGGATTTCGGCGGCGATGATGTCGGGCGTGAAGCTCATCGAGGCGATGTTGAAGCTGTTGCGGTGACGCAGTCGTGCGGGGTCGGCTTCCATCAGTTCCACGCAGGCGCGCAGTACGTCGGGCATGTAGATCATATCCATATAGACATCGTGGGGTACGGCGCAGGTGTAACGGCCGTTTTTGATCGCTTCGTAGTAGATCTCCACGGCGTAGTCGGTCGTGCCGCCGCCCGGCAGCGTGACGTTCGAGATGATGCCCGGAAACCGGATCGAGCGGGTGTCGACGCCGTATTTGTGGTGGTAGTAGTTGCCCAGCATCTCGCCCGTCACCTTGCAGATGCCGTAGACGGTCGTGGGCTGCATGATCGTATCCTGCGGCGTGCGGTCTTTGGGCGATGAGGGGCCGAATGCGCCGATCGAGCTGGGCGTGAAAAGCGCACAGTGGTGCTGGCGCGCCACTTCGAGCGAGTTCATCAGCGCCCCGATGTTGACGTGCCAAGCCATCTGGGGATTGCGTTCGCCGACGGCCGACAACAGGGCGACGAGGTTGAAGATCGTGTCGATGTCATGACGGGCTACGACCGAAGCTACCGACGTGGCGTTCAGTGCGTCGAGCACTTCGAACGGGCCTTCGGCAGCCAATCTCTTGCATTCGCGAACATCGGTGGCCACGACATTGCGCGGTCCGTAAATACCGCGCAGGTAGGTCGTCAGTTCCGATCCGATCTGACCTCCGGCGCCGATAATGAGTATCTTTTTCATCGTAATGGATTAGTAAATGCGCGGTTCTGTTCCGCAAATCTAATGAAAGATATAAATAAATCGTGAAAAGCCCCAATTTTTTTTGCCAATTCGAAATTGTTGCTTATTTTTGCAACGCTTTTTAGGGGAATTGCTGTTGTAGCTCAGTGGTAGAGCACTTCCTTGGTAAGGAAGAGGTCACGAGTTCAAGCCTCGTCAACAGCTCGAAGGTGAGAATAGCTGTCGAAGACAGAAAAGCCGAATGAAAAGCCGTTATCGAGTAAATTCGATAGCGGCTTTTTTAGTCGGCTTTTGTATTGCAAAGCGATTATTCGCAGCTTCGAGAGCGCCCCGCGGCAGCGGAAGAGGAAAAAGATGCGAAGCAAACTTAAGCCTCGTCAACAGCTCGAAGATGAGAAAGTCGCCATTCGGCGACTTTTTTATGTGAAATGAGCCGCCGGAGTTTGTTCCGAGACGGCTCGTTTCATGCGGTACGGGTTCGCAGCGCGAACATTTTTCCTTTTGGTATTGTCGGACGGACGAGGTGTGGAGTTTCCGTACGGTCGTGCCGTCGGGTTTCAGCGGGGAACCGGCGGGGTCTATGTACTCTGTTATGTGATCAGGCCTCGCCAGCCCCCGCCGTTCGGACGGTGCGCGTCTGTGCCCTCGGCGGCGGTTCGGGAGGCGTATCGGACGAACAAAATCCTTGCAAGAGGCGTTTTATCGATCTTCGACTCGATCCATGCGGTGAAGTCGAAATAACGCAGCAGCTGCGATTCGAATACGTCGTTGCGGATGTTCTCCAGTTCGGCTTTCAGTTTCTCCTGCATCTTTCGGCGCTTCTCGCTGCTCGCCAGCTGCCATTTGTCATTGTTCAGAAAGTCGAGCAGCAGCAGTTCGATGCGATACATTTTGCGTACTTTCAATATCTGCCGTTTCATCAGACGTATCTTCGTATAGAGATATTCGGTCTCGTGAAGTTCGTAGTAGATGATCAGACTCACCAGCCGGATGATGCGGTAGCTGGAGAAATTGTAAATCTTTTTATCGTCGATGATCTCGTAGTTCAACGCCTTGCGGGCCCGTTTCCAGTCGCCGAGACCGATGTAGGTCAGCGCCGTATAGAGCGATATCTCCGCTCGCCGGAAGAGGTCCATCTGCTCCTTTTTCATCAGAATAGAGTTCTGGTGGAGATCGAGGTGATGCTTCGCGGCGGCGAAATCGCCCGTGTCGAGCAGGATGAAGAGCTCGTAGAGAAAGACGAGCGTCGCCACGTGGATCTTGAACCGCGCGGAGCTGCTGTCGATCTTTCGCAGCCGCTCGATGAAATAGGGCATCTTGTCGTAATTGTGCGTACTCCGCAGATTGTCGAGAATACCTTGCAGAACGGAGACGTAGTAAAAGGGCGGATTGGTCCAGAACTGCGGGTTGTTCTCGAACAGATCGTTCAGCTCCCGAAAGGAGCGGAACGCCGATTTGCTGTCGCCGATGATCATCAGGTAGCGCGACTGGAACATCTGGTGCAGTTTGCAGGCTTCGAGACTGTTCTTGCTCGATGCGCTGAGACTCATCTCGGCCAGCACCAGATCGTTCATATACTCCTTCTCTGCACGGGATCGGGCGTTACCTTTATATATAATCCGGTGCATCAGCAGTTCGTAGAGCGACGAGTGTTCGTAGATGATGCGGTTCTTCTTGAGCGTTTCGCTGATCCGAGCGTGTTTTTTCACCAGTTCGGCTTCCGAGATATCGGGCATGTTGAGGAAGAGCAGATACTCGAGTTCCATGCGCGAGGCGTACATCAGCATGATTTGATTTTCGTACCGCTCGGCTTCCTGCTTGATCTTGTTCAGCAGCTCCAGTGCATCGTCGTACAGCCCTTTTTCAAACAGGACCCTCGCCTTCATAATCTTGTCGAACAGCCGGTAATCGCTGTCCTGATCCTTACGCAGCGCCAACAGAACGTCGAGCAGCGTTTCGTAGAGATAGGTTACGGCGACGTTGAAGCTCGTCGTTCCGAACCGTTTCTCATAACTCTGTTTCAGCTCCTGCGAAGAGACGATCGCCTCCTTGCAGATCATGTCGAACAGTACGACATAATCGGCGGCCTTGCGTCCCGCCCGAAAGATCCGTTTTTCACTCTTGGACATCGAGTGGATGAGAAAGATCAGTGAACTTGCTTTTGTCGTCATAGCGGATGCGGTTGAGTTCTCGATTAAAACGGGTTTCTCGTCGGGCCGCATCCTCGTTAGACGCGCCTTCGAATTTTACATGCGGCAGGCTCCGGTCCTCTATTCTATTTCTGGCATCCGCAGCCGTTCGATATATAATATAATTATCTAAATATTCCACAAACTTATAAATTTAATTGTTGATATACAACTTTTTGTATTTAAAAATATGCGTTTAGAATTATTTTTTTTGATCATATTTTATTAAAACAGTAGGCGGAAAAGATTTATCTTTATACAAACAAGAAACCTAAAACTTTTCCCGCCGATATGAATAAGATTGTCGTTATAGGAGGTTCCAATATCGATATGATCATTCACTGCGATCGTCTTCCCGTTCAGGGGCAGATCGTTGCGGGGCGACAGTTCGCGATGACGTCCGGCGGCAAGGGCGCGAATCAGTCGATCGCCATCGCCCGTATGGGCGGCAGCGTTTCGTTCATCACCAAGATCGGCAACGACCTGTTCGGGAAACAGTCGCTGGAACTCTACCAGTCCGAGGGCATCTCTCTGGATTACGTCTTTTCCGATCCCGACCTTCCCTCCAGCATCGGGTTGATCATGGCCGATTCCTTGGGTGAGAAGTACATCTCCATTGCACAAGGGGCGATCCGAAATCTCTCCATCGAGGATATCGACAAAGCGCGTCCGGCCATCGAGCAGGCCGACCTTCTGCTCATGGAGCTGGAGATTCCGCTGGAGACGGCGGAATATGTGACGAAGATCGCTGCGAAAAACAATGTAACGGTGATTCTCAATCCCTCGCCCGTACAGATGATCTCGTCCGATTTGCTCCGCCGCGTACGGATCATCATTCCGAACAAAACCGAGGCGAGTCTGCTCACGGGTATTCTGGTCAACGACTGGGCGTCGGCGCGCAAAGCGGCCGACAGCATCCACGAGAAGGGCATCGAGACGGTGATCGTCACGCTCGGCTCGAAAGGGGTGCTCGTCCGCGACAACGGTCTCTATTACGAGATTCCCGCCATGAAGGTCGAGACGGTGGACACGACTGCTGCGGGCGACACCTTCTGCGGTGTTTTCTGCGTAGGGCTCTGCGAAGGACTGAGCATCGACGATGCGGCCCGGATGGCCAACCGAGCGGCGGCCATCAGCGTCTCCCGACTCGGTTCGCAGGAGGCGATTCCCTATCGGGCAGAGTTGGAGAGCCTGAAATGATCCAGCCGAACCTTATGCACTGCATACCTACTATATAAAGAATCTAACGATAAAAAACTACTGACTCATGCCTAACTTAACTTGTTGTTTATGAAAAAAATCTCTTTACTATTGATGTGTCTGGCATGTTCCCTTGCTGTCTTCGCACAGCAGCGGATCACAGGAACGGTGTATGACACCGATGCCAACCCGATTGTGGGTGCCAATGTGATCCTGAAGGGCACTACCAGCGGAACGATTACGGACGGCAGCGGAAAGTTCTCCATCGCTGTTGATCCGCAGAGCGTGTTGCAGATTTCGTATCTGGGATACGAGCCCCGTGAAATCACAGTGGGTAACCGAACCTCTGTGGACGTAAAACTCGAAAACAGTACGCTGGCCATGGACGAGGTGGTCGTGGTCGGCTACGGAACGATCAAGAAGGCCGACCTGAGCGGTTCGGTGGCGAACGTCGCCGGCGATAAACTCTCCCGCGTGCGGGCTACCAGTGTCTCGCAGGCGCTGCAAGGTTCGATGCCGGGTGTTCAGGTGACCCGTACCGGTTCGATGCCGGGTGCGAGTGCGACCATTCGCGTACGCGGTATTACGACCATCGGCGAGTCCGACCCGCTCATCATCATCGACGGCGTTCCGGGTAATCTCAACTTGGATGTCGATGACATCGAGAGCATCTCGGTGCTCAAAGATGCGGCTTCGGCCTCGATCTATGGCGCGCGAGCAGCGGCCGGTGTCGTTCTCGTGACGACCAAACGGGCGAAAGAGGGCCAGCTCAACATCGAGTACTCGGGAGACTTCGGCGTTGTGAAGCCCACCGCGTTTCCCGGAACGGTCGATTACAAGCGTTACATGGAGATTACCAACGAGACGACGTGGAACGACGGTGGAAACGTGGTTTCGGGGCAGTATCCGGTCTACACGCAGGAGTTCATCGAGAACTACATGGATTACCACAAGAGCAATCCCGACCTCTATCCGCTCGCAGACTGGAAGAGCTACCTGATCAACAACTCCGCACCGACGATGAAGCACAACGTCACGATGTCGTACGGCAATAAGGTAATCAAGTCGATGGCGACGCTGGGCTACACTTCGGCCGACGCCCTCTACGATCATCGCAGCCATACGCAGATCACGGCGCGCGTGAACAACGACCTGAAGGTGACCAAATGGCTCTCGGCCAATGTCGACGCCTCCTACCGGCGCGGCATTCAGAAGAATACGGTCGTAAATCCCCTGACGGCGGCCTATCTCTATGCGCCGCTCTGGAGTCCGGTCTATTCCGACGGCCGCATCAGCGGAGGCCGCGACGGCACGAACACCTACGCGCGCCTGCACTACGGCGGTTTCAACAACAACTGGAACGACTATCTGACCGGCAAGTTCTCGCTGAATATCACGCCGGTCAAGAATCTGACCATCACCGGCGTATACGCCCCGACGATCCTGTTGAGCAAGAGCAAGAAATTCGTCAAGCAGATTCCCTACTACGATGCCGAAGACCCGACGGCACAGCTCGGCTATATCAACGGGCACGTCTCGACTTCGCTCGAAGAGACCCGCAGCGAGACGCGCACGGCGACCAAACAGCTGTTGATAAACTATTCGCTCGACATCAACAAGCACAGCCTCGCGCTGATGGCGGGTTACGAGGATTATTACAGCTTCTACGAGACGCTCGGGGCGGGCACCGATCAGATGGAACTCTCCGAGTACCCCTATCTGGATCGGGGCAATAAGAACTTCTGGAGTGCGTCGGGCAGCGCCAACGAGTACGGCTACCGCTCCTATTTCGGGCGCATAAACTACGCCTATGCGGACAAGTACCTCTTCCAAGCCAACATCCGTCTCGACCAGTCGTCGCGCTTCCACAAGGATTATCGTCTGGGCGTCTTCCCGTCGTTCTCGGCCGGCTGGGTCGTCACCGAGGAGTCGTTTTTGAAGGATCTCGATCAGGATATCCTCTCGTTCCTCAAGGTACGCGGATCGTGGGGATCGCTGGGTAACGAGCGTATCGGCAACTACGCCTACCAGTCGATCATGACCTTCAACAATGCGCTGTTCACCGACAGCGAGAAGGGTACCGTGGCAAAGACCACCGCTTCGCAGAAGGGCTACAACATCAAGGACATCACGTGGGAGACCACCGAGACATGGAACGTCGGTATCGACGTGGAGCTATTCCGCAACCGCCTGTCGCTGAGCGCCGACTACTATCAGAAAACCACGCGCGACATGCTGCTCGACCTGCAAATCCCCATTTTCATGGGTTACGGCAACCCGTCGCAGAACGCCGGTCGGATGCACACCAAGGGGTGGGATCTGCAAGTCGGCTGGCACGACCGCAAGGGTGACTTCGGCTACTCGGTCAACTTCAACATCTCCGATTCCAAATCGGTGATGGGTACGCTGTCGGGTACGGTCTTCGACGGCGCGCAGATCATCCGCGAGGGGAGCGAGTATAACGAATGGTACGGATATATGACCGACGGTCTGTTCCTCACCCCCGAGGATCGCGACAACTCGCCGCGCATCAGCGAATCGGTGCGTGTCGGCGACGTGAAGTACCTCGACATCAGCGGCCCCGACGGCGTGCCCGACGGGAAGATCTCGCCCGAGTACGACCGCGTATTGCTGGGAGGTTCGCTCCCGCGCTACATCTTCGGCGGCAATATCAATCTGGACTACAAGGGCTTCGATCTGGGGATAACGTTCCAAGGCGTCGGCAAGCAGCTTGCACGGATCACCTCCGACATGGCGTGGCGCAGCGCGGCATGGCACACCTTCCCCGACTTCCTCGACGGCAATTATTTCAGCCATTACAACACCGACGAACAGAACGCCCGGGCCAGATATCCGCGCGTATCGCAGGAGGGATACGACGGCAACAACTACGATATGTCCGACTTCTGGCTCTTCAACGGCGCCTATTTCCGCCTGAAGAATATCGTGCTCGGCTATACGCTGCCCTCGTCGGCGACCAAGTGGCTGCACGTGGCGAAGGTACGGGTCTACGTCTCGGCTACCGATCCCTTCTCGATCGACAACTATCCGAAGGGCTGGGATCCCGAAGCCGGTTCGGCCGGCACGGCATACATCACCAAAGCGTATCACATCGGCCTGTCCGTTAAATTCTAAAATTCCGAATCACCATGATAAAGTCGATTTTCAAACTGATCATACCGCTCTCGGTCATCTTTTCGGGGTGTCAGGATCTGGACCTGAACCCGCTGACCGAAGGATCGAGCGAAAACTGGTTCTCCAACGAAGGAGAATTCCAGATGGCCGTTAACGAACTCTACCGCGAAACCTACTGGTACTGGGAGGCGACACGCTTCGGCAACACCGACCGTTTTTCGGACGACTACAACCAGCGCGACTACCTGTACGACTGGCTGCAGGGCAATTTCACCTCTGAAACCGGACAGGTGGAGTCGTGCTGGCGCAGCAACTACGCAGGTATCACGCGCGCCAATACCATATTGGAGAACGTGCAGCGGGCACGCGCCGACGGGTCGATCGCCGAGGAGTCGCTGCTGCGCTACGAGGGCGAGGCGGCCTTCTTCCGGGCCTGCTTCTACTCCTATCTGGTCTTCCTGTGGGGCGACGTACCCTTCTATACCAACTATATCTACCTCAAGGATGCTCTCGGTATGGAGCGTACCGCCAAGGAGACCGTCCTGCGGCAGATCTACACCGATTTCGATACGGCGATCGCCAACCTCCAACCCTCTTATACGGGCGAGTTGCGCGTGACGCAGGGGACGGCCTACGCCTTCAAGGCCCGCACGGCGATCTGGATGCTCGACTGGGAGACGGCCGCCGATGCCGCATGGAAGTGCATGGAGCTGGACGTCTACTCGCTGCATCCCGATTACGGCGAACTGTTCCTCTCCAAAACCCGCACCTCGCCCGAACTGATCTTCTCGCTGCCGCGTTCCAAAGAACTGATGGGAAATGAGGAGGCTACGAAGAGCCGGCTGCCGCGTCTGGTCGGCGGCAATGCGACGTGCCAGCCCTCGTGGGAGCTGCTCTTCGCCTATCTGTGCACCGACGGCAAGCCTGTCGACGAGTCGCCGCTCTACGATCCGTCGCATCCCTTCGCCAACCGCGATCCGCGCTGTGCGGCTACGATGGTCGAGTTCGGCACCGAGTTTCTGGGGTATATCTTCGATCCCGGTGTCAAGGAGGTCAAACAGATCTCGACGGGCAAGATGGTCAAAAACAACGACTCGCGTCTGGTGCAGCAATATGCCGCTTTCAACGGAATGTGTCTCAAGAAGGGCGTCGACGAGGAGTGGACGGACGATATGGCTACCGACGCCGATGTGAAGATCATGCGCTATGCCGACGTGCTGTTGATGTACGCCGAGGCCAAAATCGAGCTGAACGAGATCGATCAGACCGTGCGCGACGCCATCAACGACGTGCGCGAGCGCGCCTACCGCAACTCCGGCAAGAGCTATCCGGTCGTGACCGAAACCGATCAGGCCAAACTCCGCACGATCCTGCGCACGGAACGCCGCGTGGAGCTGGCATGGGAGAACCGCCGCTGGTTCGACCTGATCCGCTGGCGGCTGGCGGAGACGGCCCTCACCCGTCCGATCTATTGCCACGATCAGACGACGGCGTTGCAGAAGGTGATCGACGAAGGCGACTATCCCTTCCCGAAGGGCGTGCTTCCCGAGGTCGATGCCGACGGACTGGTCGACCTCTCGCCGCTGTACGCCACGGGCAAGATCATCAAGATCAACGACCGCGGCTTCCAGACGCGTCAGTATCTGATGCCGATTCCGGCCAAGGAGCGTCTGATCAATCCGAATATCACACAGAATGAAGGTTATTAAAACAAATTTTATGAAACGGTATTATCTATTTATTTTCGCAGCGCTCTGCGCCCTCGTACTGGGGTGCAGCAGCGGCTCCGAACCCGAAGAGGGCGGCGGGAACGGTCCCGACATCGATGTGTCGGACAAACCGCAGGTGGGGAAGACCCTGCCCGACTGGTCGGAGGGGTATCTCGACATCCACGCCATCAATACGGGCCGGGGCGAATGCACCCTGCTGATTCTGCCCGACGGCACGACGATGCTGGTCGATACGGGCTGTTCGACCATCGCTCCCGACGCCGAGATTCCGCCTCCACCGATGAAGCCCAACGCTTCGGCCGATCCCGGTCAGACGGTCACCAATTACATCTCGCACTTCATCAAGGCGGCGAGCGACAAGCTGAATTACAGTCTTGTCTCGCACTGGCATGCCGATCATATCGGCGGCCCTCCCACCGACGCGATGCCGCTGCATACGGCCGGAGGGTTCCGTATCTGTGGATTGACGAAGGTCGGATCGGAGATCCGCGTCGACAAGTTCGTGGATCGCGGGTATACCTTCCCGCGCGACGTGCTGGCCCTCTATCCCAGCGTAGCCAACTATAAGAAATTCGTCGAGTGGTGCCAGAGCGCCTATTCCTCCGAACGTGAAGAATTCCGCGTCGGAGTTGCCGACCAGTTCGTTCTGCAGAAGAGCGCCGCGCAATATCCCAACTTCTCGATCCGCAACCTCGTCTGCAACGGCGTGGTCTGGACGGGCAGCGGCACGAGTACGAAGAACACCTTCCCCTCGGCCAGTGAGGTGGTGGCGGCCGGCATCAACGAGAATATCTACTCGAATGCCATCCATTTGAAATACGGACAGTTCGATTACTTCACGGGCGGCGATCTCTCCTATTCGGGGCGTTCTACCCATTCGTGGTTCGATATCGAAGCGCCGGTGGCGCAGGTGATGTCGCCGGTCGAGGTGATGAAAGCCAGCCACCACGGCACGAGCAACTGCAACAGCACCGAGATGCTCAATAGGCTCAAGCCGCAGACGATCTTGATCCATGTATGGCGCGACGTGCAGCCCAACCCGGCAACGATCGCCCGGATGTTCTCGGCCAACGGCAGCTGCAAGATCTTCACCACGAACATGACGGAAAACAACAAGGGCGTGCTGGGCAGCAGCGTCGTCTCCAAATTCCAGAGCATGAGCGGACATATCGTCGTGCGCGTGAGTCCGGGCGGCCAGCGTTACTACGTCTATGTGCTCGACGATACGAACGAAAGCTATAAGGTAAAACAGATTTACGGTCCGTATCAATGCAAATGATCCCGAAACAGATTGCGACGGCAGTTCTGCTTCTGCCCTTCTTTCTTTGCGCCGGTTGTTCCGGCGCGGGGGAGGGGGCGGAGCATTCCATCCGTTTTGCCGACAGCGAAGCGATGCACGCTTTCTTCCGGTATACGGATCGCGCGCCGTTGATCGTTCAGGGGCATCGGGGGACGTGTGAAAACGGGCTGCCCGAGAGTTCCATCGCAGCGATGGAGTACGTCTTGCAGCAGATGCCCGCCATCTTCGAGATCGATCCCCGTCTGACGAAGGACAGCGTGGCGGTGGTCTTCCACGATGCGAAGCTGGATCGGACGACCGATGGAACCGGCCGCGTAGCGGATTACACGTGGGAGGAACTTCGGCAGCTGCACCTGAAGAACGCGCAGGGCGAGGTGACCGAGTACCGGATTCCGACGCTGGGCGAGGTGCTCGACTGGGCACGTGACAGGACGGTGCTGATCCTCGACAAGAAGGACGTGCCGCTGCCCGTAATCGCTCGGATGATCCGCGAGTACGACGCCAACCGCTATGTCGTCAATATGGTCCGTTCGCCCGAGGATGCGCTCTTTTACTACAAGGAGAATCCGCAACGGATGTTCTCCGTCTCGATCCGCGAACCGGAGACCTTCGACCGCTACATGGAGGCGGGGATTCCTCCGACGCAGCTCTTCGCCTGCATCGGAACCGAGGTCGACGAACATACGCAGGTACTCTGTGCGCTTATGCGCAGGCACGGCGTCCGCTGCCTGATGGCGACCGGCTCCTCCTATGACAAGCTCGAAAGCCCCGAAGAGCGTGCCGAAACCTATCGGCGAGTGATCGCAAGCGGCGTTACGATGCTCGAATCCAACTATCCGGTGGAGGTCGGCAGGGCGTTGTCGATGCTCGAAACCGACTGACCGCTGCCGGCCCCGTGCGCCGGCGGGAAAACTACTAATTCATACGGAAGAAAGACAATGACTCTAAGCGATTATCTGATTATTCTGCTCTACTTCATCGGGCTTCTGACGCTGGGCGGTACGCTCGGCCGGAAGATCAAAAGCTCGAAGGAGATGTTTATCGCCGGAAAGAACTCGTCGTGGTGGCTGTCGGGACTGTCGACCTACATGACGATCTTCTCGGCTGGAACGTTCGTCGTCTGGGGCGGCGTGGCCTACCGGTCGGGATTGACGGCCGTCGTCGTGGCGCTGATGCTCGGCATCGCCAGCCTGCTGGTGGGGCTGCTGCTGGCCGGCAGGTGGTCGAAACTGCGAATCAACTCCCCGGCCGAGTATCTGGGAGTCCGTTTCGGACAGCCGACCGTCCGCTTCTACACCGTCGTGCTGATTATCGGACGGGGAATCTCGACCGCCGTGGCGCTCTATGCGATCGCCATCATGGTCGTGGCGCTGATGCCGCTGCCCGAGGGCCATTTTCTGGCCGATCCGGCCACCGGTCACCTCTCGGTGACGTGGGCCGTGCTGATTATGGGCGCCATTACGTTCGTCTATACGGCCGCCGGCGGATTCATCGCCGTGCTGATGACCGACGTGATCCAGTTCGCCGTGCTCATGGCGATGATCCTTATCATGGTTCCGCTTTCGTTCAGCGCCGTGGGCGGCGTAGGCGAATTCGTGTCGCGGGCACCCGAAGGCTTCTTCTCGGTGGTGAGCGACCAATACTCGTGGGGCTGGATGATCCTGTGGTGTCTACTGAATTTCTTCATGATCGGCGGCGACTGGCCGTTCGTACAGCGTTATATCAGCGTTCCCACGCCGCGGGATGCCCGCAAGAGCATCTATCTGGTCGGCGTACTCTACCTCACCACGCCTTTTCTGTGGTATATTCCCACGCTCTGCTACCGCATTCTCAACGCAGACGCCAATCCCGAACAGGCCTATATGCTGATGAGTCAGCACGTGCTCGGCGCGGGAATGGTGGGGCTGATGCTCGCGGCGATGATCTCGGCGACGCTCAGCATGGTGTCGGGCACGCTCAACGTCTTCGCCAATGTCTTCACCTACGACATCTTCAAGGCGATGCGTCCGGCGGCCTCCGACCGGAGCATGATGCGGGTCGGCCGCTCGTTCACCTACCTCTACGGAGTCGTCATTACGCTCATGGCCGTGCTGATCCCCTATGTCGGGGGTGCGGAACGGGTCATCGTATCTATCCTCACGCTGGTCATCTCGCCGCTCTTCATTCCGTCGATCTGGGGACTCTTCTCCAAACGGATCGGACAGCACACGGTGCTGGGATCGATGAGCATCACCTTCCTGATGGCCGTTTTGATTAAGAGCGGAGTGTTCTTCGCAGACTTCATCGACAGCCACGCCGAGTTCGTCGACGCCTTCGTGGGACTGGTATTCCCCGTCGCGATTCTGCTCATTGCGGAACTTTTCCTTCGCACACGGCAGCAGGATTCCGGCTGGGACCGCTATGAGAGCGTGCAGACGCAGGAGCGGGAGATGGTGGAGGAGAGCTGCAAGGAGATGAATCGGCTTTCGGGCCGGATGTACTCGCGGCTTGCGCTGAACCTGATGATCGGCACCTTTGCCGCCATCGGTCTGATTATGCTGGGACTGCGGGCTGCAGGCGTGCAGGGAGGAGAGGGAAATCTGCTGGTATGCGGGATCATCTTCCTCGTCCTGTCGATCGCGGCCTGCCTGTCGATGCGCCTCTTCGATAAATGTAAAACACGAAACGAACAACAATAATTTGTATAAACCGATTTCAAAATGATGTATGACCCTATTCTGTCGCGCTTTCAGCCACTGAAGCGCATTCTGATCTACGATGTCTTTAACACCGGCTTCAACGGGTGGATGGAGATTATGCCGAACTTTTGTGACGGCCCGAATTTCGAAGAGAGTTCGAGTATCGTGAGTAAACACCAATGGCCGTCCATGATGCTCAGCACGGCGACGTTCCGTTACCCGGGTTCCCACGGCTCGATGTCGGGTCAGTATAGCCTCAAGGTCTCCACGCGCCCCGTCGCCAACCCCTATTGCGAGCCGCCTGCGCCCGGTTCGATGGGACAGGCCATCAAGCGCATCTCGTTCCACCACGCCGATCGCCGCTTCCTCCAGTTCGAGATGTGGTTCGCCTACACGGCCGAGCAGGACAAGTGCGACGGCACGGGACGGCTGCCCGGGCTGCACGAGGAGTCGATTCGCTCCTTCGGCGCGGGCTGGGATCTTCAGGAGCGGGGCCAGCGCTATTTCGCCGGCGTGCGATACCTTAATTCGGTGGACGGGAAACTCCAGAAGAAGTGGCAGATCGTCTATCCTTCGGCCAAAGACGACCGCGAGTGGGCCTACGATACGGAGGGCGACTGGTGCGTCAAGGGCGTCGATCCTTTCTGGTTCGGCCGCCGTTATCCCGACGGCCGGCACGAAGGATTCGAGGATATTCCCGGCGCCCATCAGTCCTTGTGCTACAACGAGACGGACTGCAAGATCAACTGGCAGTACCTGCGCGTTAAGATCGACACCGAAAAACGCGCCTACGTCGAGATGCAGTGTCAGGACAAAATCTTCGACCTCGGAGGTCACCCGATCTATACCATTCCGGGATATGAGCGCATCGACAATCTGATGAATCCGCTGGTGTGGGTCGAGACCGATGCCAACCGTAGGGTGTTCCTTTACGTCGATTCGGTGGTCGTGTCGCAGGAGTAGCGGCGCAACGGGTTCTTGAAGTAAAATATTAAAAGAGAGATAAAAAAATGAGACTGTTCAATGCGTCACACTTGGAGGTCAAGGACGATTTCGTCCGCGATTTCCAGACCAATCCCTACGAATGCGGCTGGGCCAGCGAATGTATCTTTTTCGTGATGGTGGAGGAACTTTCCGGCCGGTCGCCCCGCCTCGTCGGCGAGGTCGAAATTTCCCACGACGGAATCAACTGGGCCAAGGAGGGCACCGTGTCGGAACCGATCACCACGGAGGGACTCCATTTCATCCGCGTCAAACATTTCGGCAACTGGCTGCGGTTGAACTGCCGTATCAGCGGCGAGAACCCCAGCTTCCGCCTGAACATACAGATTGCGCTGAAGGAGTAGTCCCGAACGGGTGCGGCTTCCTTCAGGAACGGCGATAAATAATGAAACAAAGACAGTAAAACCTTCTAATTCTACCCTTTATGAAACAATTTCTATCTATCGTTTTCTTTGCGGCGCTGGCTTTGGCAGGCTGCACGGATTCCGACGAGGGGATAGGTGCGGCGAGTCAAGTTTTTGCCACCGCTTCCGAAGATTCATTCTCGTTGAGCAGCGACGCACAGGTTGCCCCGCAGACGCAGAGCGTCACCGTGGAGTGCGTGAAGAACAGTGGAAACCCCGATTTCAAACTGACGTGGAAGCTCGCCTCGAGTCAATCGTGGCTGAAGCTCACGCTCGATCCCGGCGGCAGCGATGCCGTACAGGTGCTCGAAAGCGAGGCTTCGCGGACGGTCTACCTCGTCGTCGACGAGAATCCCGACAGAAGCGCCCGTGAAGCGACCATCACGCTCAACAGCGAGACGACGCCGGTTGTCACCGTCTCCCAGACGGGATTCCAGCCGGGTACGATCACCGTTACGCCGGCCTCCTATCCGACGTTGGGCAGCGATGAACAGATGCCTGCCCCGACCAACCTGACCGTCACCTGCCTCCGTTACAACGGCGAGCCGGATCCGCTGGCAGCGTGGTCGCTCGTGTCGAACAAGACATGGCTCAAACTCACGCTCAACTCCGACGGCAGCGAGGCTGTCGCCGAACTCGAAGGTGCGGGTACGCAGCGAGTCTACCTCGTAGCGGAGAAGAATGCCGGAACGGAGGACCGCACCGCGCAGATTACGCTCAACGGCGCCGCTGCACCCGTGCTGACGATCACCCAGACCAGACCGGTTCTGCTTCCGCCGCTGCCCGTTCCCGAATCCGGACTGCTGGACGGCATCGAGGGCGCAGGCGAACTCCCGAGTGCCGAAGCCTCCTATCTGGGCGCCTTCTGGCGTGCGAGCCAGATCGGCGAGCGCGTCATCCGAAGCAATACCGGCGGAGCTGCCGGCGCTTGGACGGCGACTGTGGCGTGGTATGACGCGTCGTGGAATCCTGCCGAGGGCGACGGCGTCGTGCTTGCCGCCGGCGACAGCGAAGATGCGGCGATCCGCACCGACGCTCCGGCCGATGCCGAGAGTTACAAGGTCGGCGGTACGCTGGCCGTGGTCAGCGGCACGGTGGATGCCGAAGGCTTCATCGTTTTCCGCATCGGTCTGACCAAAGCCTTCACGGCTTTCGACGAGAATACGGCTCCGGCGCGGTACGCCGTCGTGCTGCTCACCTATGCCGACGGAGCTAAGAAACAGAAGATTTTCCTGCGTCAGGGCGAGGGCGCGGACTACGTGATGCGTCCGGGCGATAAGGACGGCAGTGGCGCGGCGGTCGCCGACAACCGCGCTTACGCACGCCGCTACCTGCCTTACAACCTCACGGCTTCCGATTCCCAGTGGGCCTCTTCGCCGGTCGGCGCCGCGGTCGGCACCTATCCGCAGCTCGCGGTGCGCGGCGCCACGCTGGTGCAGTATCCGACTCAGGGCGGCGGCTCCTTCCAAGGTCAGGCGTCGAGCGACGAGTGGCTGCGCCGTGCCTTCAGCTCCGTTTTCACCGACAAGATCGACAACCTTGCCAAGTACAGCGGAGAGGAGACATACGATGCGGCGGCCAACGAGATCTGTCCGGCGGGATATCGCCGCGTACAGGACGGTCCGGTCGGGCAACATGCTACGCTGGAGATCGCCGGTTCGGAGATGCGTCAGTCGATCTGGCTGAATCCCGTCGTCGGAGTCGGAACCAACGCCTTCGATCTGGGGAACTCGGCATGGGGATACTACGCCGACGGGTTCTTCGACCGCCGGAAGATGGCCGACAAGACGACCGTCGTTGCGGACGATGCGGTGGTCATGGCTTCGACGCACGAGGCCGCCTGCAAGGGCCGGATCTTCTTCAACCCCGAGACGCAGGCATCGCTCTTCTTCCCCGCAGCGGGGTACCGTACCACCGCTGCTTTCCAGAAGGTAGGAGTTGCCACGTACTACTGGGCGGGGACGACCACGACGGCAAAGAATATGGCCTGTCTCTATATCTCCAATACCAGAGCCTGCCCGTACAGTCAGGATCGCGGGTACAGCTGGTCGATCCGCTGCGTCCGTGACGAATAGGCAGGAGAATCCGTCTGTTATCCGTTTTGCCGGCGGGCCTCGAAGGCCCGCCGGTTCGGATGGCGGAGGTCCCTTTTTCGATTGAATGAACGATACTATGAAAAAGATATTCTGGCTCGGTCTGCTGATTCTGACAGCGTTGACCGCCTACGCCCAAAAACCGGAGCTGCGCTATGTGCAGGCATCCGAACTCAACGTCATCGGCCGCGTCGGACCGGTCGCACAGCCCTACCAGCGCGTCGATGTCGCGCAGTTTCCCGAGTTGACCGCTGCCGAGAGCGCCCTGCTGCGTCAGTCGGCAGGGATGGCGGTGACGTTCCGCACCGACAGTCCGATCATCACCGCACGGGCGAAATACAAGAAGAAGTACAACGGTACGAACAGTACCATGATCGCCGGTGCGGGTTTCGACCTCTACATCCGGCGTGACGGCGCGTGGCTCTACGCCGGTTCGCAGGTGCAGAAGAACACGGCGGCCGACCTCACGCCGGTGACGCTCGTGCGGCAGATGGACACGACGTTGAAGGAGTGCCTGCTCTATCTTCCGCTCTTCAGCGAACTCGAAAGTCTGGAGATCGGCACCGAGCAGGGGAGCACGCTCGAGCCGATGGAGAATCCCTTCCGCCGCCGGATCGCCTATTTCGGATCGAGCTTCACGCACGGTTCTGGCACCAGCCGCGCAGGGATGGCCTATCCGTCTCAGCTGGAGCGCAGCACGGGATTGTATTTCATCAATCTCGGCGTCAGCGGCAACTCCAAACTCCAGCCGGTCTTCGCCGACATCCTCTGCCGCACCGATGCCGAAGCGTTCGTCCTCGACGGTTTCTCGAATCCGCAGGCCGAGGAGGTCGAAGCGCGGCTGTTTCCGTTCATCGACCGTATCCGCGCCGTGCGGCCCGACGTGCCGATCGTCTTCGTGCGGACCGTCCACCGCGAAGGATGTAATTTCGATTTGGTGAAACAGGCGCATTTCGAGGATCGGATCGCCCGCGCCGCCCGCATGGCCCGCCTTGCGACGGAACGGTACAGCGACGTCTATTTTCTGGATATTCCCGATCTCACGGGCACGGATCATGTCACTTCGACCGACGGAACGCACCCTTCCGATCTGGGATACTGGCGCTGGGCCGAACGGCTGCAAGGCCCGTTATTGGAGATTCTCGCCCGTTACGGGATCGAGTAGTGCCTCCGTTGCTGCGGGTACCGGAGAAGAAACGGGTTGCAATTTGCAGCCCGTTTCTGTTTTCTCGACCCGCTTCGTTTCCATTTTCATCGGCCGGATTAGCAATCCGTTGCTAACCAATTCATTACTCTCTTTATTGCGGCTTCGTGCGCTTCGACATCGTGCCGCAGGAGCTGGAGATGCATATGAAGCGTGTCGAAAAGATGGGCCGCATCGTCGAGAACTGTTGCACACTGCGATTGGAACTGTTTGAAGAGTTGAAACGACGATAATGGCACTCCGACCGGAATAAGGACGGGGGCTTCGGGAGGCAGCACGATCCCGAGGCCCCCGTTCTTGCCTGCGAGGCGGGGTTCGGCGTCGATGCCGCTGCGCGCGGCTTGGCTCCGGCTGCCCCCCCCCTCGCGGGGATTGACTCGCGCACTCCGTGCGCTTCGTCGTTCCCCTGCCTGCCGGCGGCGG